>CAZMKQ010000015.1:0-49284 GCA_964566955.1 uncultured Caldilineaceae bacterium
CCGGCTCGTCGGAGATGTCGATGAAGTTGTTGGCGGCCGAGAACAGGTGGTGGCGGGCAAAGCGCGTGATGCCCGTCGCAAACACGCCGTAGAGCAGGCCCTCGTCGTCCTTCAGCACGCGGATGAATTCGCGGAGTTCCGCGACTGCGGGTTCCAGGGAACGATCGGTCTCGATGTGGTTGACAATGGGTGCGTCGTACTCGTCGACCAGCACTACGGGTTCCGGTTCGTAAATTTCCGTAAGGTCTTCAACGAGGGTGGCCAGGAGTTCCGCAGGTGACGCTGTAGGCGGAGCCTCGGTACCGAGCCAACGGCGGCCACTGCGTCGCCGCCACAACCGGATCACGCTGTGCAGGTAGTTCTGCAGGTATGTGAGCGTACCAGCGGGAGATGATGCCGCGGCACGGGACAGGTTGAGCCGGATCACTGGGTGCCAACCATGCGTTCCGTGCCAGTCCTCGGCATCCAGGCCCTCCCACAGCCACGGCGGAGAAGTCCAGCCCGCGGGCAGGCCCTCCAGGGGCTCGGTGTCGCCTTCGGGATTGGCCCTGTGACCCGGCGGCAACCCCTGGAACCAGGCCTCCAGCGTGTTGATTAGCAGCGTCTTGCCAAACCGCCGCGGACGCGCCAGGAACTGGTGGCTGCTGGTCAGCGACGGACTGGACAGGGTGCTTGGATACGCCTCAAGCAGGTCCCGGAACCAACCAGTTTTGTCCACGTAGAAGCCGCCTTGGCGGCGAATGCCGGCAAAGTCGGCATTGCTGGGGTGCAGGGGCGGAAGTGTGTGCATGGCGGTGTATCCAGGCCACGGCGGAACCTTGTGGGATTGTACAGGGGCCGCCTGGGCCAAAGGCTGGCCTTTTGGCATACCGCAATCCGCACTCGAGGCCTGCCTGCGGGCCACCACCCCCTGCTGGCGCAAAAGGCATGACGAAAACAATGCGTCGTAACTTGTGGGCCGATAGGGGCTCTACTACGGTTGGGATGTCTGAACATCGCCGTGAGCCTCGTCGACACGACAAATTCGATGAGCCGGGATCTGCTGCTCTATGCGCAGGCCGTTGAGGAACTGGATCGGATCGTCGACGCGGTGGCCAGACCAGCACCCAACGGGGCCAACCACGGTCGCTTCCAGGCAAGCGGCAGTCGTGCATCGGTGTGGTCACAGGACTTGCCCTGTCGGCGTTTGAGCCGGATGGATCCGAACAAGCCCAAGGTGTGGGGGCGTTCCCCGGCCCGGTTGTTCTCGTGGACACAGACGTTGGGCGGGCCGGCATTGGCGATGTGTTAATGGATGGAGGCAGCGGACGGGACGACGTACAAGACACGGGCCCGTGGGGATTCGTGTTGCGCCGGCATCGACGGAACAGTCGTTTGTTTCAGGTCCCGAAGGGAGCAGTTTTGCGTATCAAGCTGTTGTGATTTCCCAGCGCGTTAAAATGGTGTGGGCTTGCGCAGGTAATCCGGGCGCCCGGCCGAAGACTGCTCAGGCACCCGAATGCGGAGGAATGATTCAATGCAGGACAGTGACAAGATGGCCGGAGACGGCCCGGCTCAGGCCACATGGCGAGGATACGCGCAGATTGCCTTGATTGTGCTCGGGCTGGCGGTGGTGTGGTATTTCGCCAGGGCTCCGCGTGCCGCGCTTTTGCCGGACGATGCCGCACTGGAGTCTGCCGGTGTTGCCTTGCCCGAAGTGGAAGTCGTTCGGCCCCAACCCACGGCCCAAGCTCTGACCATTCACTTGACCGGTACAGTCTCCCTGCAGGAGCGGACCACGGTCCGGTCCGAGGTGCCGGGACGGATCGTCTGGGTGTCGCCGAGCTTCGACAGTGGCGGATTCATTCCAGCGGGTGAGACGTTGGCACGGATCGACCCGGCTGTGTTTGAACTGGAGGTGGCCAAGGCGCAGGCCGCCGTCGAAGCCGCGGAGGCCTTGGTGTGGCTGGAAGAGGAGTTGGGGGCGGAGAACGAGCGCGAATTCGAACTTGCGGATCCCGAAACGGAACCGTCCGCGTGGCTCCGACGCTTGCCGCAGTTGGCACTGGCCCAAGCGGAACTGAAGCAGACTCAGGCCACACTGGCACTGGCAGAGTTGCAGCTGGCGCGCACCCACATTTCCCTTCCCTACGATGTACGGGTGGTGAGCACGGATGCCGCCGTCGGTGAATGGGTGAATCCGGAGGATGCCGGCGCGGCCACGCGATTGGGAATTGTGTACCAGCCGGGCGCGCTGCAGGTGAAGGTTCCGATCGAAGCCCGCGATCTGGCCTACCTGGATCCGGCCGTCGGGCGTACGGCAAGGTTGATGGGACGGATGGGCAGCTGGACGGGAGAAGTGACCAGCATTTCCTCGATCGTCAACCCCGCCTCGCGGCTGGCGTCAATATTCGTCGAGTTTACGGTGGGGGAGAACTTGGAAACCCTCCCGCCTCCCGGAACGTTCGTGGAGGTATTCCTGAAGGGCCCGGCCATTCCGGATGCGTACGTCCTGCCCCCCGACATTCTGCAGACGGCGTCCGGTGTCTGGATTGTGCGGGACGGCCAACTGCAATCATTCCAGCCGGAAGCATTCGGGTGGATCCCCAACGGTTGGGTGGTGAAGGCTTTCGAAGCAGGAGACGGCGTCGTGGTGGGTCCGTTGCCAGGGGTCCGCCCAGGTCTTGAAGTGTCCGCTCAGGTCGTCCAAGCCGACCGGTAACCGGAAAGGAAACATGAACGCAACCGAGCAAACGGGTCGCGAACCGTCGGCTTCCGCCGGAGGGACGGGCCTGATCGCCTACTTTGCGGGCAATCCGATCGCCGCCAACCTCCTGATGGTGCTCATCCTGGTCAGTGGCGTCGTGGCAGGAATCCGCGTCGCAGTCGAGGACTACCCCGAGTTCGATTGGCGCACTGTGATTGTCACAGTGGCTGCTCCCGGCTCGTCCCCGCGCGAGGTGGAGGAAGACATTGTCCGCCGCGTTGAGGAGGGCGTGATTGGTTTCGAGGGAGTCCAACGGGTCGTTTCCACATCGACCGAGGGTTTGGGTACGGTCCAGGTTGAACTGACCACGTTCGCGAATGACGACGAGGTCCTGAATGATGTCAAGCAGGCGGTGGACAACATCGAGAATTTTCCACCGCCGAACGCGGAACTCCCCGATGTGAAATTGATGCGGCTCAACCGCGAAGCATTGACGCTGGCCGTTTCGTCGGAGGTATTGAACGAGAACGACCTGCGACGCGCGGCGGAGGATGTGCACAAGGAACTGCTGCAGTTGCCTTCCACGGCCCAAGTGGATTTGTTCGGCACGCGGGACCGGGAAATTTCCATCGAATTGAGCGAAGAGGAATTGCGTCGATACGGTCTCTCGCTCGCGGAAGTGGCGAACACCGTCCGGCGGGCCTCCCTCAACATCACCTCCGGCGAACTGACCACCGAGGCTGGCAGTGTTGTGCTGCACACGGTTGCCAAACGTGCGCGCGGCGAGGATTTCGCCGGGATCCCCGTGTTCACGGCACTGGATGGAACCATTGTGACCCTGGGCGACGTGGCGGAGATCCACGACGAGTTTGTTGAAGGGGAAGTGATGGCCCGTGTGGACGGGGTGCCCGCGGTGTTCGTGCGGGTGGGCCTCATCGAAGGCCAATCCATCGTCCAAATCGCCGACGAAGTCCGTCATTGGCTGGCCGCCTACCAGGCTCCGCGTGATGTGGACGTTAGCGTCTGGAATGACATGGCGCAACCCCATCTGGATCGTTTCGCGAGTCTGGCCCGAACCGGTGTCGCCGGCGTGATCCTCGTGTTTATTCTGCTGATACTGGTATTCGACCTGCGTGCGGCGGTGTGGATTACGGTTGGCATTCCGCTCTCGTTCGCCGGGGCCCTGATCTTTTTCGGTCCGGCGAACCTAACCATGAACCTGGGTACCCTGCTGGCCATGTTCCTCATGATCGGCCTGGTGGTGGACGATGCCCTGGTGGTGGGTGAAAGCATCGCCGCCGAACGTGAGCTGGGCAAGGGGCCGCTCGAGGCAGTCGTCGCCGGTACCAAGGCCGTGGTGAGCCCAATCACCATCGCCGCCGCAACGACTGTCCTGGCCTTCGTTCCCTTCTACTTCATGACCACCACCGCGCTCCAGATTTTCCGGGTCTTTCCCCTGGTGGTGTTCTTTGTCCTGGCCGTGTCCCTGGTTGAAGCGATCTTCATCCTCCCGGCCCATCTCGGACACGCCGGCCGATGGAGCTTGTGGCCCCTGCATGCCGTCCAGGCGCGCGTGTCCGCGTGGCTGCAGGTGCTCCGCGACCAGACTGTGGGCCCTGCCGTCTCCTGGTCGGTGCGGCATGTCCGCGTCACACTCGCCGGCGCCGTCGGCGTGGTGGTGTTTTCCCTGCTGCTGCTTCGATTCGACGTGGTGCGTCTCATCCTGACCAATTACGAGCAGCCAACCGACTATGTGCAGGCGGAACTCCGTCTGCCGGTGGGAACTTCCCTGGAGGTGACGCGCGACGCTGCGCAGAAGGTTGCGGCTGCGATCGAGGCGGTCAACGAACAGCTCCCGGGGGAGCCCGTTCACTCCGTTAGCGTCGTGGTTGGGCAACCTGCACAGTATCCGGTGGTTGGCGCGCCGACCACACAAAGCCACATCGCGGGGATTGGCGTACATCTGAACGAACAGCCCCTGCGCCGCTCCACGCCCGCGGAAGTAGCAAGGGCCTGGCGGCAGAACCTGGGCTCGATTGCGCACTTGGACAGGATTGAATTCTGGAGTGCGCAGGCGCGCACAAGGCCGGATGTCGCGTATGTCCTGTTGCACGAGGACGAAGCCGTCCTGCAACAGGCCGCTTTGGAGTTGCAGTCCTTCATGCAGGACATCCCCGGCGTGGTTGAGATTCACGACAGCTTGGTGCCGGGGAAGCGACATCTCAGGATCGAACTCACTCCGGCTGGCGAGGCCGCCGGATTTACCCCGTTGGCAGTTGCGGCCCAGTTGCGCGCCAATTTCCATGGTGTGGAAGTGCAACGCATTCAGCGGGGCCATGAGGAAATCAAGGTGATGGTGCGATACCCGCCGGAGAGCAGGGCGAGTCTGCAGGCGTTGGCCAGTGAGCGCATCCGGCGCCCGGCAGGACGGGGAGCCTCGGGGCCCGGCGGTGGGGAACAGGCCGCGGAGGTGCCGCTGTTGACCGTGGCGAACTTGAGCGAGAGTCTGGAACTGGCGTCGCGGGTGCGTGTCAACGGGGAACAGGCCGCGGAAGTGAACGCCCGTGCCGATGTGGCGATTGTGAACCCGCGCGAAGCGCGTGGAGCAATCGAGAGCGGAATCGTGCCCGACTTGCTGGAACGGTATCCGGGCCTGCGGATTGAACCGGGAGGAGGGGTGCGCGACCAGGGCAACAATGTACGAACGTTGTCGTTGTTGCTGCCTGTCGTGCTCATCGCGATATACGTGCTCATGGCGGCCTTCCTCCGAAGCTATTGGAAGCCGCTGGTGGCCGCGGCCGGGTTTCCGATTTCGTTGGCCGGAGCCATATTGCTGCACTGGCTCCTGGGATGGGACTTCGACTGGATGTCGGGGTTGGGCGTGATCGCGGTCTTTGGCGTTGTGGTAAATGACGCGCTGGTGTTGCTGGACCGTTACAACATCATCCGCCGCGAGAACCCCATGCTGCCGGCCATCGCCGCGGCTTCGGCCGCCACGCGTCATCGCTTTCGGGCGGTGTTCCTCACGAGTGTGACGACCATGGTCGGCCTGTCGCCGTTGCTCTTCGAACGCGGTGAAGACCTGGTGTTCATCGTGCCGTTCATTGTCAGCATGTTGGGCGGCCTGGCTCTGTCGGGAGTGTTCATTCTCTTTGTTCTGCCGGCGCTGGTGATGGTGATCGACGGCGCCGCCGAATAAGACTTGCTCCGCGGAAGTCAAATTGATGGACAAGCCTTGATCACGGGGATAGCGTCCCCTTACCAAGGTTCCTGGTCTTGAATCACCCATCCAGCAGATTGAAGAGCAAGTTTGGAGCAAGGCCGTTGGGCGCGCCCAACGGCCTGTTTTTGCGCCGGCGCCGCAGATGAGTGCCCCGTGCCGGGCAGATGTTGTTGTGACCAAGTACAGGCCACTGTGGCCGCGTAGGGATTGTGTACTCGATCCGGGCGCCGTGACGGCTGGGACCCGGGAACGGTCCTCGCGCAACAATCCGGCCGGCCTACTCTTGTGGCTTGCCGCGGACCGCAGCTTCTACCGGGGGAATGGCGGGGGCGCAGCCGTTGCTGAACCCGTGCATGTACGTATGCCTCGGGCGGGGTCCGTTGGACACAGGGACGGGACCACCCTGTACGGGATCAACGCAACCGCTTGACGGTGTATATCCCATCCTTGGCGGAATTGACCGGTTTCGCCCGGTGGCCGCGGCCACCGGCGCCGACGATCCGTTGCCAATGGAGCGCGACAGTCATGGGGCCGGGGCCGGATCAATTGCAAATGAGTTCGCGTTCCTCCGGATCCTCGGCATCAAAGCTGCCGGGCGACTGCATCAGGTAGCCAAGCCGGACCCTGGCAATCACCTGCAGTTGCGGTTGGCCGTTGGCGGCCAGATCGTAGGTTTTGTTGAAGTAGTCCACCGCCCGTTGCGCGTCGCCCATGGCCTCGGCCACACTGGCGATCAGGAAATGCGCCTGTGCGTTGTCGGGATCCGCTTCCAGGGCGGAAAGCGCCGCGCATTCCGCACCGTCCATGTCCCCGGCCCGCAGACGATTGGTCCCGAGCGTCACCCAGATGTTGTACGGAGGGATGTTGGGATCCGACAGGGCCTCGTCCAAGTATTCGGCGGCTTGTTCGGGGTTGTCCAGACGCTCCTCAATCACGGTGGCCCAGAGCAGGACTTCCGTGGCATTGTTCGACGACTCAAGGCCGGCCTGGACCACGGTCCGGGCCGTGTCCCAATCGCGGATGTCGACCGCCTTTTCGACATCGTAGGCGATATCGGTGATGAGGACGGCGTTGGGGTCGGGCGGAAAGACATAGGTGACCAGGATCCATACGGTTATGCCCAGCACGGCCAGTCCGCCTGCGAGCCGCAGCCACCGCAACAGCCTGCGCCGGGTTTGCGCGGCATGCAATTCGTCCAGGGTCCACCAGAACCCGTCGGTTTGCGCCAGCGACGCGCGGAGCTGGGCCAGGCCGCCGTGGGTGTTGGCCGCCTTCACGATTTCGCCGGCAATTTCGGTCAGCCGGTACTCGAATCCGGCCCATTGTCCGTCTTCGGCCTTGAGATCGACACCTCTCTCGCGCAAATCCTCCTTGAGCAGCCAGGCGGAGTCCAGTAGCTGCAGGGTCCGCTCCACCGTTTGTGCATTGACCTTGACCAGCAGCTTTTCCAATTCGTTGAGCTGATCCCTGAGCTTGGCTGCATCGCTGAGGGACTCGGTGTTGGGGTTGGGCTGTGCCATGGCGGATTTCCGTCCGATGCGGGTTCGTGCTCAGGCCTTCACCTGGGCCGCGCGCTGAAGTTCGCGGTACACGCGGTTGATGCCGGAACCGATTTGGCTTTCGATTTTCGATCGGCGGGTGTTGGGCACGGTGAACCGGTCCATCAGGTCCTTGACCAGTTCCTTCTTGGTTTCGTTCTTGTCCTTGCCGGCCGCCAGGCACTCCGCCACCTGATCCCGCAGGCTTTGGATGTAGTCCTCCATGAGGCGGATGCGCTCCAGGCCCTGCAGGGGTTCGCCGTGGCCGGGCACGATGACCTCGGGATCCAGCGACCGAATCAATTTCAGCGCCTCCAGCCACTCCTCGGAATTGGCCTGTGCCATATAGGGGTGCTGGTCGGTCCAAATGGTGTCGCCGACGAAGCAAATCCGCTCCTTCTCCAGCCAGATGATGGAGGTGGCCGGAGTGTGGCCGCCAACGAAAATACACTCGATGCTGGTGCCGCCGATGAAGAAACCGGCCCGCCGGGTAAAGGTAATCTCGGGAGGATGCACCGTGATCTCCTCCATCTCGGCCTGGATCTCGGGCATTTTCCGGAAACTGTTTCGCACCCGTTCCTTGAAGTTCTCCGAGAACCCCTGCATCTCCTTGTGGGCCCGTTCATGACCGATTACCAACGCGGGCATGAAATACTGGCAGCCGAGCGCGTGGCCGCGGTGGTGGTCCGTCAGCAGGATGTAGGAAATGGGGATGTTCTTGGAGAACTCCTCAATCTGGCTGCGCCAGTGTTTGGCCTGCTGCGGAATCAGCGGCGTGTCAATCAGGACTGCGCCTTCACGCGTTACGATGCAGCCGGTGGTGCAGGTGCTGTAGTTGATGTTGATGTACACCTTGGAGGACAGTTGGCGTACCGGGCAGTACTTGTCCAGATCCTCGGGTGTGATGGCAGGGGAATCAGGCATGTTGGAAAAGGAAAATGGATGGTGGATCGACAACGGGAACGGGTGCGAGGCAATGGAGGAGCGGCCGGGGCAAGGGCTTGACCGGTGGCGGCAATCAGCGAAACTCGTCGGCAGCCTTGTCGCTGAACGACTGAACCTGCTGTTGTGTCTGAACATCCTCTTTCTGCTTGCGGCGCCGGCCGCGCCGTCGTTGGCGGCGGGGCGGGCGCGGAGGTTCGTGCGGATCCCGGACATCCGCCTGCGAAGCCAGGGTGTCCGGTGGAAAGGCGATGTCGGTGTCCGGTTCGTTCGCGAAGTACAGCCGGGTTCTTTCGAGCACCAGCGCGTGTTCGGACAGGCCCAGTTCGTCAACCACCTCATCGGGGCGTCCCGTGGCCCCTTCCACCATCTGAACGCGGAGACGCAGGTTGTGGCACGGTCCCGCGTCATCGAATCCCGTCCACGCCAGGCGGTGAACCAGAGGCCTCAGGTTGTATCGGTACGGATGGCCCTTGCGCTCCCGTTCCCGCCACACGGTGTCGCGGACCAGGAACTCGTGTACCGCCTGTGGGCCGGTGGCGGTTTCCGGGGCGATGACGCGGATGTGGTAGTCGGCTCCGGTGAGCAGTCCCTGCAAGGGTTGGCTCTTGACCGGAATTTCCTGCATCGAACAAATGGACACTCCGGGAGGGAGTTTCTCCCTCAGGCGGCTTTCGACCTGGACCACCGGCACCCGTTCGGACAGTCGGAAATCCATGTGCTCGGCCCGGCCGCAACAGCCGACCGCCAGCGGCGCCGCAAACTGAATGTGCGGCTGCGGATTGAATCCCTGCTTGTAGGCCACGGGCAGCATGGTACGCCGAAGGGCGCGTTCCCACATGCGGAATTCATCCTTGTGGGAGATGAACCGCAGGGCTTCGCCGCGGCTGTACACCACCCGCAGGCGCTGTGGTTCGTGCTGGCTGCCCGTCTCCTGGTCAGGCATCCACCGGCTCTCCCGGTTCGATGTGCTGGCTGACCGTTCCGTGCCGGCGTTGGGGCACCCGTTCGCCGAACTGGCCCGTCAACTCCGGCGACATTTCGTCATTGAAGTACATCGGTATCGGGACAATGTCCACCGGCTGGCGCGCCTTGTCCTTGCCCAGGGGCGGGCAGGCCCAGGCTGCATCCGGTGTGGACCGGCGCTCTTCCTTGAAGTATCCCAGGATCCCGCAGCTGAAACAGTGTTCGCGGCAGTCGTCGACCACGCCTCCCTGGAAGGCATGCACGTACTCCATCTCCATGAACTCGCGATCCACGCCAGCCGAGATGTGGTCCCAGGGCAATGTTTCGGCAATCGGACGTTCCCGGTGCGTGTACCACGCCATGTCGAGGCCGCAGTCCTCGAAGGCCTGCTGCCAGAGATCGAATTGGAACCACTCGTTCCAGGCGTCCAGTTTGCAGCCCAACCGCCAGGCCTGTTCCACGACATCGGCCGTGCGCCGGTCGCCGCGGGTCAGGAAGGTTTCGTGCATGGTTTCGCGGAAGTCGTTCCACGTGAAGTGAATGTGGCGATCGCGCAGGTTGGCCTTCAGGATGTCCACATGCCGGCGGATGCGGTCCTCCTGTTCCAGCGGCACCCACTGGAACGGCGTATGCGGCTTGGGCACCAGCGTGCTGACGCCGAGCCGCACCCGGGCCTTGCCGCCAATGGCCGCGCGGCCCCGGGCCAGCACCTCCTTGGCGAGGTCGGCGATGGCCTGCACATCCTCGTCGGTCTGGGTTGGATGCCCGATCATGAAGTACATCTTGATCGTGGTCCAGCCGTGGCCAGCAGATCCTCGGACGCGATCGGTTTGTTGATGACGTCGCGGAGCCGATCCGTGGCGGCTTCGGGCGCAAAGGTGAAGCCGGGCCGGCGCCGGCCCTTTTCGAGCAGTTCCATCAGTCCCACGCTGAAGGACTCGATGCGCAGGCTGGGCAGGCCGATGGAGAGTTTCCGGTGTCCGTGTTTCTCCACGACGCGCCGGACCAGCTCCTCGACATAGGTGTAGTCGCTGCTGCTGAGGCTGAGGAAGCTGATCTCCTCGAAGCCGGTGTGTTCGCAGATTTCGTCGACGGCGGCCAGCACTTCCTCGACGGGCCGTTCCCTGACCGGCCTGAAAATCATCCCCGCCTGGCAGAAGCGGCAGCCGCGCGTACAGCCCCTCATGATCTCGATGGCGGCCCGGTTGTGGACGGTGTCCACGAACGGCACGATAAATCGCGTGACGGGCGGCGGCAACACCTTGACAACCCGTTTCATGACCATGGCCGGCGCCGCCGGATCGCTGGGCTTGGTGGCTGCCAGGGCACCGTCGTCGTGGTAGGAGGCTTCGTACAGGGCGGGTACGTAGACGCCGGGCACGGCGGCCAGTGTTCGCCACAGGGACAGCCGATCCAGATTCGGGTCGGCCTCCCGCCGCGTCCGCCATGCGCGATGTGCCTCGATGACCTCGATCATCACCTCTTCGCCTTCCCCGATCACCATGGCGTCGAAGAAGGGACTCATGGGTTCGGGGTTGAAGCAGCCCGAGCCTCCGGCCAGGACGAGCGGATGGTCGGGTTCCCTGTCCGCTGCCCGGAGGGGCAGGCCGGCCAGGTCGAGCATGGTCAGGACATTGGTGTACAGCTGTTCGTACGGGAGGCTGAACCCCAGGATGTCGAAGTCGCGCAGGGGATGGCGGGTTTCAAGGCTGAACAACGGAAGGCCCTCCTCCCGCATCACCTGCTCAAAGTCGGGCCACGGGCAATAGACCCGTTCCGCCAGCATGTCGGGGCGCTTGTTGATGAGGTCGTACAGGATCATCAGGCCGAGGTTGCTGCCCCCCAACTCGTAAATGTCGGGGAAGGCCAACGCAACCCGGTCGCGCAGGCCGCGCCCGGACCAATCCTTGACCACGCTGTTCAACTCGCCGCCCGTATACCGGGCCGGCACGTTGACGCGCGGCAACACCCGGTCGAGGATTTGTGTGATCGCCTCAGGAGTGGCCAGCATGTAAGGATCCAACCACGTTGGCAGTGACAATCGAATTCCGGACTGCGCCGAATGCAAAGATGGGGATTGAGCGGAACGGCTCCCTTGCGCGACCATCGATTGTAGCACGCAGGTGGGCCGTCGGATCGCAGTCCGGATCCCAATCTCCGGAGTTGGGATGGAGTCCGGGCAACAGAATGCACAGGCGGTTCCCGCCCCGGTTGGTTTCGCACAAGGATGCAACTCGTTCCAACCGTGCCGAGGGCTGTCCGGAACAAGGGTTGAGTTGGTGGTCCAGGGCGATTGCATCCGAATGTGGTTTGGGCTTGAGACCAATCGGACGCCAGGGACAGTCTTCGTCCCAGGATGTCGCCGGTCGCTTGGGGGCGATGCGCCGAGGATGGTCATGTGGTGGGCCGCGTGGCCCGTGCGGATGCGGCTGTCGTCCTCGCCCAAGGCTACGTCCATGACCCGGTGGTGGGCATGTTTCATGCTGGTGCCCCGCCTGCAGCAGCTGTGTGACCTCGGGCGACAGACTGGAAATGAAGAAACGGGTGTCGGTCGTGATGCGGTCGCCGCCGCGGCGTTCGGACTCGACCCGGACGAGGCTGGCCCAGTCGCATCACGGGCGGTTGGGATCGACAGGGGTGCGCAGGTTGGGGCCGTCCGTTGTCCCGTGGCTGCGGGTCTCAATCCGAGCGTGGCCCTTTCCCACTGCGTCCGCGTCGTCGGGGGGACAACCGGCGCAGTCCTGAGCCCCTTCCTGGGCGAAGGTGTCCGCCAGACGGTCGGGGAGGCCCTGGCGGCGGGCCCGCGCGCAACACGTAGTCGGTGTCCTGCTTCCGGATCTTGTGCGCAATCTGACCACCGCGCCTGGATGGTGCCCGGTCGAAGGTCACCAGGCGGCCTTCCAGGCACAACCTGCACAACCGTTCCGGGATAGCCGTGATTTCGTTGGGCTTGTCGTCCACCGCCGTCTGGGCCAGCACCAGGCGGTTGGCCTGGGCATCACTTGATCCGCGGTCCGTTCGAAGGCGCCCTATACCCAGTCCCGAAAGCTCTACTCGAACCCGGTCGCATCCAGCCGCGCAAAGACCCGTCCCTGCGTGTCGTGCGAGGGGAAATCGCTGGGCAGTTCCAGGAAGGTGCACAACCAGGCTTTGTTGAGCTGGCCGCAGACGGCGATGGCCACGAAGCTGTCGGCCCGCAGATGACTCCGGCATGGACAGCGCCAGGATGTCCGTCAGGTTGTGCCGTTTGGTCCGGTTGCCCCGCGGATCTTCCAAGGTTTCCAGGGTCTCGACCAGGGATGAGGGCATCAGGCCGTCCATGGGGAGGCTCCACAGGTTGAATCCGAAACCGGCCCTTGTAGCCTTGCGTCTCCTCGGCCAAACCACCAGCTTGGATGCAGTCACCCTGCCCAAACCGACAAGGCTTTAGAACAGCCTTTACAATTCCGACCACCTTGGGGATGCTTCTCGCTTGAAGCGTGGATGGGACACGTCGACATGGCCTCGTTGCCTTCTCTTCACACCAGCGATGCGGACTTTACTGCCATCCGTGCGGAAGGCAGTCTTTACGTTGACAAAACCCCTCCGTTGCGCTCCTTGCTGGCCACAACCTCTACGCGTCGGCTGGTCACGCGCCACCAGTTGCTGGCACGCCCGCGGCGTTTCGGCAAGACACTGCTGATCAATATGCTGGAGGCTTGGTTCCAGGGGTTGCCTCCGGACCATGAGGCGAATTCCCGAGGAGACAGCGCGTTGCTGGACGGCATGCCCGAAGGTTGGGTCAACCCCCTGTGGCTGTGGGCAGGGTTGGACGCCGAGGACTGGCATGGCATCCACGGCTGGCACCCCGTCATTCGACTGGATCTGGCCAGGGTGGCCGGTGACATTCCCTCCAATACACGATCATCCCTACAGATCTACCTGTGGCAACAGATTGGGACATGGGGACGCCGCACCGGTCATTGGACCGTACCCGACCGGTTCGCCCCGCCCCCCGATTTGCCGCCGGAGCACCTGCTGACATCTTTGATCGAATCCTTGCAGGATGTCTACGGGCGCAAGCCCGTGGTCTTGGTCGACGAGTACGACGCTCCGATCACAAGGCATCTCGGCACAGCCCAAGACCCGCGACCCGTGGCCGAGGATTTGCATGAATTCTTTCGCGTGCTGAAGGATGATGCGAACCAGCTCTATGGCGTGTTTATGACCGGCATCACGCGCTTTACCCGAGACCATCTGTTTTCACCTGCCAACAACATCGCCGATGTGTCCGACAGGGTTGACTATGGGGCTCTTTGCGGGTTCACCGAGAACGAAGTGGAGATTTACTTCACTCCCTACCGGACCCGGCTTGCAGAATTGGAGCCGGGTTTGGACACCGGTGGCATTCTGGGCGATTGGCGCGACCGCTATAACGGCTATCGTTTTGCGCCCGGCTCCGAGGCAGCCCATGTTTACAATCCCTTCACTCTGACCAGCACCGTGGCCACGGTGCTGGCGGATACCGACGCGCGTCGGCTGGCGGCAGAGGGCATCTGGCCTTCCGCCTGGAGCCGCTCGGGACATCCAAGCCTGATCATGCGCCTGGCCAATGATCCGCGCCAGCCTCGCCCCATGCCTGTGTGGTACGGAACCATGACGCCGCCTCCGGCCGACGGGTTGGTCGACCTGACACGCCCTGATCATGTTCGTCTCATGTTGGACACGGGCTACTACACATGGCACGGGAGCCGCGATGCCGGTAATCTGCACCTCGGTTTCCCCAACCGTGAAGTGGCGGAATCCTGGCTTCACGACATTTTCGCGGCGTGGGCCGTCTTGAACAATGAAACCGGAGATCGGAACTTGGTGGGCAATCTGCGTGCTTGTTTGGCCCGCGGCGACACGGCAGGCTTTGTTGCCCGCCTGGAAACCTTTGTCTTTGGACTGTCCCACGAGAACCTGCGGCGTGAGGATACTTGCAATCTACTCATGCAGGCCCTGTTCTGTCTTTTGGCGGATACCGCGCAATCGGAAAAGTCGAACTGGGGCGGACGTTCGGATCACGAGGTTCGGGTGGGGGATCGATTGTATGTTTTCGAGGTGAAGTACAACCGGTCACCGGATGCAGCACTGCGTCAAATTCAGGCTCGGCGGTATGGTCGCGAACACCTTCCGACGGATGGGGAAACGGTGACGGCTGTCGGCCTGGCCTTCAGGAAGGATTTGAAAAGCGGAGCTTGTCTGCAATATTGCGAGGCCAATCTCGCTACGTTGTTGGCGGAGCCATGGGAACCGAGTCAAGACACGCGGCCGTCACATACGGGTTGTCTGTAACCATCTGCATATGAGCGGGGGACGGGGAATTGCGCTCTGCCTTGGATCCCGCGGGATCGGACGGTCGCCAGGTTCCTGCAGGGCCCGTTGGCACTCGGGGTCGCCGGGGGTTGGGGTGCAGTCCACGCCGAGGGGTCCTTTCGGTTGTTGTCACAACACCATGGCAGGGTCCCTCGTTATCTGTGGGGCCACAACCAGTATCAACGCGATTGAAACAGTGCCCGTGGTCCAAGGCACTTGACAATCCGCTCAAGTGCGGCCTAAAATCCGGCCACATGCCTGAGCCAACAATTCCTCCTCGGCTTTGGGGCGCATTCGTCTAATGGTTCAGGATACCGCCCTCTCAAGGCGGTGATACGGGTTCGAATCCCGTATGCGCTACCACCGCCACCCCGTGATCACGGGCCGTGGCCGAAAGCCCGGGCTCGCCTTCCCTCCAGGTGTCCCGGGCTTTCTTCTTGCCTGGTCCTCGGTTCCCGTACAGGACAGCCACGGCGGTACCGGCGCGTAGCCGGAAACGGGGTGTCGCGGTACCCGGGAAGGGAATTCATCTGATCAAGGAGACCTCCCGGATGCGCATCGAAAACGGTGGACCGTACATTGGTCACGAATGCCTGGTGCTGTTCCCGTTCGACGACCACAGCCTGCCCTACCAGAACGGCGTGGAACTCAAGCTGCACGCGCGTCAGGCCGTCGGCGGAGTCGTCCCCAAGGTGCTGGAACCCGGTGTCCCGGACGATCCGGACTCGCTGCGCGCCACCTACTATGGCTCGATGCACCAGGTCGGGGACCAGATGTACATGTGGTATCTGGGGCAGGACCAGGAACAAGGCTGGTTCAGCCGCGTGTGCCTGGCCACCAGCCGGGACGGGTTCACCTGGCACAAACCTGATCTGGGACTGGTGGAGTACAAGGGCAGTCGTCGCAACAACTTGGTGGATCTGCATCAGGGCCATGTGCATATCCAAGCCTGTGCCGTATTCCACGAGCCCGACGATCCCGAGCCGGCCCGCCGTTTCAAGATGGTGTACCAAACCCGTATCTACGACTGGCGGTTTGCGGTGGCTTTCAGTGCGGACGGCATTTCCTGGACGCCGCACCCGGACAATCCTATGGGCAACTGGCTGGAAATGGCCGGCGACTTGCGCATGAACGGCTACTATTTCCTGACCAGACCGCGCAGCCACCATGCGCGTTGGCTGCGCAACCCGGTGACCGACATCTCCAACGCCTTCGAAAACGGGAGCTCCGCCTCCATGCCGGGCATGCAGCGATCCGGCGGGGACCAGCTGTTCCACGAGTGGCTGGACACCCCCGGCAAGCAGTTTCACCTGGGTCCGGCGCTGTGGAACCGGAACAACGTGATGCTTGGCTTCTACGGCATGTGGAATGGTCATCCGTCCAATAGTCGGCAACTGATCACCATGCTTCTGGGCTTGGCCGTGACGAACGACGGCCTCCACTACCGGGAGCCGATTCCCAATTGGCCGATTGTGTCCGCGGCCGAGGACGGATGGGAAGTCCTGCCGGATACCCGCACCAGCGACAACTATCCGTCGCTGATTCAGGGACAGGGGTTCGAGAACATCGGCGAAGCAACCGTGTTCTGGTACGCGCCGGGGCCGGAACAGGTCAGCGACGGTATCCGCGTCGCGAGTTGGCCGCGCGATCGGCTGGGCTCCTTCAAGCCCTACCTGGATCAGCGCATGGCGTCGCGGGGCGACTCGCACGTGATATCGGCACCCATCGATCTCGAAGGCCGTCCTGCCCGTCTGTCCCTCAATGTGGACGGCCAGGGCGAACACTGGCAGGTGCGCTGTTCGGTGCTGGACGAGCGGATGTGCCCGTTGCCCGGCTTCACCGCCGCCGACTGCCGGCCCGTCGCAGCCGGTTTGGCCGAACCGGTGACCTGGGCGAACGGCCTTGATGCGATCCCGCCCGCGGAGGGGCGGATCAGACTACGCGTCGACTTCGGCGGCATCCGGCCGGAGGATGCCACCCTCTACGCACTGTATCTCGATCCTGTGGCGTGAGCGGCCCGATCCAAGCAGCTGGCGGCGGGGTGCCGATCACGGTGGTGTCGGTGAACCCCGGACCTCCCTGTTGATTCCGGACGGCCCTTCGGAGCAAACCTCCGTATTGACATGGATTGGCCTACTCGAAGCTCGTTGTGCCGACCGCACCCACGAACTCGGGAATGTCCTTGTGGCCAAGGGCCTGTCGGATGGCATGGGCCTCCCCGAGGTGGAACCAATAGTGGTACATCACGCGCAGCAGCGTATGGCCGAGGACCTCGGGTACCTCCCGGTCCCCGTGGCGAAGCCGAACCTGCAAGTCCTCCCGAGCGAGTCGCTGCAGGTAGGAGTCCGCCTGTTCGGTGATTTGTTGCCACTGGGTCCACATGTCGTTCCAGGACGGAACCGATGCATCGGCGCCGGATTGGGCCACCTGGACATCCAGGTCCATGTCCACACCCTGGCCCAGCAAAACGAACATTGTGTGTTCGTGAGAGGCCATGTGTGCCACCACAAAGCTAAGGCTGTTGAATGGCGGCATCACGCGTTCCCCTTCCGTGGCCGAAACCCCTTCCATTACACGCACAAATTCCCGGCGGGTGAACTCGAGCTGCGTCACGAGCGGATGAGTCATGAAAATGCTTCCTGATAGATGGAGATGCCTGGCGGCCGGGGGGCGGCGGTGCGCCTTCCCCGGCGGGGACCCGCGGTCCCCCAGCCAAAGCCGACGACGCTGATTTTGACGCCATGGCCGCCGGCAAGTCTATAATGCAGGTTCGCGCCCCGCGCGCCACGACGTCAGTCAGCGATGAGGAATCTTCATGTATGCCATTGTGCGTACAGGCGGCAAGCAGTACCGGGTCAGGGAAGGCCAGACCTTCGAGGTGGAGCAGTTGGCCGGCGAAATCGGCGACAGCGTTGAGTTGACGGATGTCCTCCTCCACTCGGATGGCACCAATGTGACCATTGGGACTCCGGTCGTGCCGGGATCTTCCGTTACCGCGCGCATCACCGGGCAGCACAAGGGTCGCAAGATCGAAGTGTTCAGGTACAAGCCCAAGAAACGCGTCCGGGTTCGGCGCGGCCACCGACAGCGGTACACCCGCCTGCAGGTGGAGGGAATTTCAGGTCCTGCCGCATAAGTGGGGGAATTCGCAGCCCGGGCTGGTTTACACCGGGGTTGCACGCAGAAGTCCGGAACAGGAGGCGATTCAGCCATGGCCCATAAGAAAGGCGGCGGTTCCAGCCGCAACAATCGAGACTCGAATGCGCAGCGACTGGGTATCAAGCGCTATGGCGGCGAAGCGGTTCAGGCCGGTTCGATTCTGGTGCGCCAGCGCGGAACCCGCATTCATCCGGGCCTCAATGTCGGCCGCGGCAAGGACGACACGCTCTTCGCCCTCAGGGACGGTGTGGTGTCCTATGGCTGGGCCCGCAAGAACCGCAAGAACGTCAATGTCCTGGCGGTGGAGGATTCGCAGCAACTATGAAAAAAGGCATTCACCCGGAGTTTTTTCCGGAAGCCACCGTCACGTGCTCCTGCGGCGCCACTTGGGTGACAGGCAGCACCAGACCCGAAATACGTACGGACGTGTGCAGCACGTGCCACCCGTTCTACACCGGCGAGCAGCGGATTATCGACACGGCCGGCCAGGTTGAACGGTTCATGAAGCGCCTGCAGATCAAGCAGGACATGGACCAGTCCCGCCAGGCAATAGTGTCCGCCCGCGAAGCCGAGGAGCAGGCTGTCCGCCGGGCGCGGGCCCGCGGCGACGATGTGGAAGCGGCTCGAGAGGCGGCGCGCCAAGAAATTCAGGCGGCCTAGTCGTCAGGTGCCTGCCTGCGGGCGGGTTGCGGTCACGCGGCAGTGCCGCCGACGCCGAGGCACTGTGGCCTGGATCAGCCAATTGGGAGACCCGGGTCTGGTGGGAAGTGCTCCTACCGGGTAGGCTGTGCCATAAAACTGCGGTTGTACCTGGTGTTGCGGGATGTTGCCGTGCCCATTCGGAACCGGTGCAGCCGGGTCTGGCCCGGCGACGCTCAGGTCTTTTGGCCGAATCCTTCGAGGCCGTAGGATGGACATGCGTCGGTTGCGCCGACCAACGAGGGCGATGGCTGCGCGACGGTCCGCGCGGCCGGGAACCGTCGGCATCGGAATGTCCCGTCAGGTTGTGTAGTTTCGTCCGTTCGACACGCGGATCCCCGGTTGTGCCTGGATGCCAACCAGCGTCGGCGGCATTGCGACGGCCTTGAGGTTATTGCCCCCGGAGGATTTCGAAAGGGGTACTTGAGCCCACCCCTTTTGGATGCAGTCGCCCTGACCCCTGATTGATGTCGGGTTCGATTGTCACGTATGGTCAAATTGGGGGCGTGATGGTTCAAGGAATCTGCCATGCCAAGGCGCAAGGGTGACATCGAAGTCATTTGCGGCTCCATGTTCAGCGGCAAGACGGAGGAACTGCTGAGGCGCCTGCGACTGGCCCGTGTAGCCGGGCAGCGCACCCAGTTGTTCAAGCCCGTGATTGACGATCGCTACAGTTCGGACAGCGTGGTCACGCACGACGGCACTCCCAGTCAAGGGGCGACCAACGCCGACGACGCCTCGGACTTGCTGGCCAAGGTGGAACCCGAATCCAACGTAGTGGGTGTCGACGAAGCCCATTTCTTTGACGAGCGCCTGGTCGACGTGTGCATCTATCTGGCGCACTGGGGCAAGCGCGTGGTGGCCGCCGGCCTGGATCAGGATTACCGTGGCAATCCGTTCCATCCCATGCCGCGCCTGATGGCGGTGGCCGCCGACGTCACGAAGATGCACGCGATCTGCATCGTGTGCAAACGTAGGGCTTCGCGTACCCAGCGTCTTATCAACGGGCAGCCGGCCCGCATCGACTCGCCTCTGATCCTGATTGGAGGCAAGGAATCCTACGAGGCCCGGTGTTCAAACTGTCACAGTGTTCCCGGAAAGATCATCAGACGGCCCTGAAGCCCAACCGGTCAATCACCTTCCTGGCCCGTTGGTTGGCCCAGCAGTTCCAGGGGTCCGGTTTCCGGACCTGTCCAGACATATCGACGACTTGCCGCCTCGAGTGTGACGGTCAGGCGGGGGCAGTCCATGGCCGGGTTGGATTCGGTTTGTACGCCAACCAGCTTGATGTCCGAGAACCGCAGACCCTGCATGGTTGCCAGGTTCAGCATGGCGGATGCCACGACGGGCACGTCCTCGTTGAACTCCGTCGCGGCGGGAATCCCCTGCAACTTGGCGGTGGGCCCGGGACCTGTGTGTACCGTAAGGGTCCGGTCGCCGGCCTGTAGCTGCATGAGGTAGCCGGGGGTCAATGCCTGGACATATGCGACGCCCGGTTCCGGGATGCCAAGGCTGGCGTCCGGCCACAGCTTGGGTTCCACGTTGACGATGGTCACGCTGGCGAGTTCGATGTCCAGTTCGTCGATGACATGAACCAGGGCTGCTGCCACCTGTTGTCCGACCTCTGTCGGGTCTACTGGCTGGGGAGTGGTTTCCGGATCTGAAACGTTCATCGTGGATTTGCACATGGCTGGCTGGCGGTGGCCCGGTTTCCGTCCGCGACCGGTTGTCGGCTGTCCTTGTGGCATAGGGCGAGGCGGAACTGCGAAAGTATAATGGGCGGTTCCCTCCCCTGATTCCTGGCTTTCCGCGAGCATGTCGGACATCCGCGCATTGACCTGCCGCCTGCCGGCTCGTCTTCACTTCGGTTTGCTGGACATGAACGGATCGCATGGCCGTGTGGACGGTGGAATTGGATTGGCCATCCGGGAACCGGCTTCCGTCATCAAAGTCGCATGGTCGGACGATCTGGATGTGTGTCCCGGCAACTTGGACGACCCACTCAGGGAGCGGATGGCGGCCGGTTTGGCCGCGGTGCGGAAGGACTTCGGGCTTCCGGGAGCCAAGGTTGAAGTGCTCGCGCGACCGGGCGCCCACTCGGGTTTCGGCAGTTCGACGCAGTTGCTGGTGGGTGCCGCCCGGGCTCTCTGCCTGTTGGCGGGACGCGCCGTGTCCGCCTCGGATCTGGCGTTCCGCATGAGGCGGGGCGGCACGTCCGGCATCGGCACCGCAGTCATGGACGGTGGCGGTTTCGTGTTGGACGGCGGGCATCGATTCAGGCGCGGCCCGCGGTCCAAGCAGGAGTTTGAACCCTCCGGTGCCGCGGCGGCGCCTCCGCCTCCGGTGCTGATGCAGGAACCGTTTCCCGAAACCTGGGAGATTCTCATTGCCCAACCGCCTGGACTTGACATAAGTGGCAAGCGGGAACTGGCATTGTTCCATCAGGTGTGCCCCGTACCCGACCATGAAGTGGATGCGATGTGCCGCCTGCTTCTGACGCGGATCGCCCCTGCTGTGTTGGAGGAGGACCTGGACGAATTCTGTGACGGCCTCGAGGCCTATCAACGGCTGGGGTTCAAGGTGGCGGAGGTCCGGACGCAGCTGCCTGTGGTCCAGGAATGCATGGACCGGCTGCGCGCATTGGATGCCCGGGGGGTCGGCATGAGCAGTTGGGGGCCCGTTGTGTTCAGCTTTGGCCGGGACCTGGCATCCCTAAAGAACGACTTGGATCCTTGGCTGACGGCCCGGGGAGGGAAGCCGGCCTTCATTACCAGGGCGGACAATCACGGTTGCCGGGTGCTGCTGTGATCGGGCACACTCTTGAACTCAAGGTCTGTGGCACGACCAGTCCCGCGGACGCCGCCCTGCTGAACGGCACCGCCGTCCGGTGGTGCGGTATCGTGGTGGAAGCCGAATTTTCGCCGCGCTCGCTGAGTGTTGAACAGGCCGTCGCCGTCCGTACGGCCACGGATCGGGATGTTGTGGTCCTCCTCTGCGAACCGTCGCCCGGTCTTGTGGCGAGGGTCGTCGAACAGGTGCGGCCGTTCGCCATTCAGCTGCAATGTGCCGAATCGCCGGCGGAGGTCGCCCGGGTGAGGGCAGCCGTCGATTGCGAAGTCTGGAAGGCAGTGCACCTGCCCGCCGTGGCGTCCCAGGCGCCGCCCGAAGCCTATGTGCGGGCCGGAGCGGACAGGCTGGTGCTTGATTCCCAGGTGGCAGGGGAAGCCGGGGTGCGATTTGGCGGGACCGGCCGCGTCGGGGACTGGGGGCGCATGGCCCAATGGATGGCCGGGCTTCAGGAGGTCCCCGTGATGCTGGCCGGCGGCATCCATGCCGGAAACCTGCATGAAGCTGTCCGGCAGACCGGACCGGACGGCGTCGATCTGTGCAGTGGGGTTGAGCGACAGGTGGGCCGTCGCGATCCGAAGCGTCTGGCCGAGCTCTTGGCGGCCTGGCATGCCCTGGGACCCAACCGGGAGGCGGCGGGATGAAGGCGGCGGTGGTGCATGGCCTGAACGACATCCGCATCGACGAGGTGCCGATGCCGGAGATTGGACCCGCACAGGTTCTCGTGCGGGTGGGTGCCGCCGGGGTTTGCAGCACGGATGTCAAGACCCTGGCAGGCTTGAGTCCGCCCCGAACCGTTCCGGCGATCCTGGGCCATGAAGTTGCCGGTCTGATTGTCGAGACCGGAACCGATGTGGAAGACTGGCAGGTGGGCCAACGCGTGGCGGTGTATCCCATTGCGGCCTGTGGCGGATGCTTCTACTGCATGGCCGGACGCCACAGCCTTTGCCTCCGCGAGTACGGTCTGGGCCGAGGTGCCGACGGAGCCTTCGCCGAATACCTGGCCGTGCCTTCCGAAGTGCTGTCCCTGGGCGGCTTGGTGGACATCGGAGACACCCCGTATGCCACGGCCGCCCTGATCGAACCCTTGTCCTGCGTCTTGGCCGCCGCCCGCCAATGCGGGACGGAGGAAGGCAGTTCCGTGGTGGTGGTGGGCTGCGGGCCGATGGGCCTGCTGCACGTGTATGCCAGCCGGCGCCTGGGAGCCAAGGTGGTGGCTGTGGACATGAATGCCGAACGCTTGGAACATGCTCGGCGGCTGGGGGCACAGGCAGCCCTCAATCCCGAACGGGACCCGGTCCGGGAAGGTGTGCTGGCGGCGACCGACGGCCTTGGGGCCGACATCGTGATGGCCGCCGTGGGTTTCGTGGACGCGGTCCGTCAGTCCTTCGACTATGTGCGGCCGGGCGGTGTCCTCAACATCTTTGGGGGTACCCCGCGCGGGGATATGATGACGGTGGATCCCCGCTGGCTGCACTACGGGGAAATAACCTTGACCGGGACCTTCGCGTCGTCCGTGCAGGACTTCCGGGATGCCTGGACCCGGCTGCAGGAGGATCCGGATCCCGTCAATTCGATTGTTTCGCACCATTGTCGGCTTGACGACATCGTGGCGGCCGTGGACCGGGTCCGCACCGGGCGGGGCACCAAAACCATCGTGGTCTTCGACGAGGCGTCCGACGACGCTCCGTCGTCTCCTCATTAGCTGTTGTTCAACTTTTAATCGGAGCCGTGTTCCGTGTCAGATTCCTTCGTCCACCTTCACACCCACTCCGAATATTCCCTCCTGGACGGCCTGAACAGCCTGGACCGGCTGGTGGGACGCGCAGCCGAACTGGGACAGCCGTCCTTGGCGCTGACCGACCACGGCGTCATGCATGGCGCCATTGACTTCCACCGGACCTGTTGTGGACACGGCATCCACCCGGTGTTGGGCGTCGAGGCCTACCTGACCAAGTGGGGGCGGCCCATGGGCGGTCGGGACAAGTCCCTGGATGCCCAGCGCCACCACCTCCTTTTGCTGGCCCAGAACGACACCGGCTACCGCAATCTGCTCAAATTATGCACCCAGGCTCACTTGGAGGGTTTCTACCACAAGCCCAGGGTGGACCACGACCGTCTCCGGGAGTTGAGCGACGGCCTGATCTGCACGTCCGGCTGCCTGTCGGCGGAAATTCCGTGGCTGCTGTCCCACGGACGCGATGAAGAGGCCGCAGAGCGTACGGCGTGGTATGTGGAGACCTTCACCAGGGAGCGGTTTTTCCTGGAACTGGAAGGGCACGACATCCCGGAACTGGATGTCGTCAACAAGGGCCTGTTGCGCCTGGCCAAACAATTCGACCTGAAGATGATTGCCAGCAATGACGTGCACTACGCGTGCGAGGCCGACGGCAAGTACCAGGATGTTCTGCTGTGCGTTCAGACGGGCAGCAGACGGAGCGATGCCAAGCGGATGCGCATGACCGGAGACAGCTACTTCCTCCGGTCCCGCAGCCAAATGGAGGATGCCTTCCGCAGCAAGGTGGACCTGCCCCGCGACGTGTTCGACCGGACCATCGAGATTGCCGAGATGTGCAACGTCAATCCGGAGGACGACGCCTATCACATGCCCAGGTTCCCGCTGCCGGAGAGATTCGAGACGGACAAATCCTATTTGGAGGAGTTGACCGGCACGGGTTTGCGGAAGCTGTACGGGGGCGGTCCGGGGGAAAGCACCGCACAGGACCGCCTGCGGGCCGAGCTGGACATGATCTTCGACATGCAGCTGGAGGCCTACTTCCTGATCGTGGCCGATATTTGCCGGTATGCCCAGGAGGAGAACATCTGGTTCAACGTGCGGGGTTCGGGAGCCGGTTCGATCGTGGCCCGTGCGCTTGGGATCACGAGCGTCGACCCCCTCAAGTACGACCTGATTTTCGAGCGTTTCCTCAATCCCGGACGCCTGACCATGCCGGATTTCGACCTGGACTTTCCCGACGACCAGCGGGAAAAGATGATCCAGTACACCATCGATCGGTACGGCAAGGATCACGTGGCCCAGATTGTGACCTTTGGGCGCATGAAGTCGCGGGCTGCCGTCCGGGATGTGGGCCGCGTTCTGGGCGTTGATCTGGGGGATGTCGACCGCATGGCCCGCCAGATCCCGTCCGGGCCGGGCGCGGCCAATCTCAAGGAACTGCTCGACCCGCAGCACAAAGCCCACGACCCGGATGTGGCGACGGCCGCCCGGAGCGAGCCGGTGGCCGAGTTGATGCAGGTTGCACCGGAACTGGAGGGCGTCGCGCGTACCGAGAGCATCCACGCGGCGGCGGTGATCATGTCCGAGCGGGAGCTGTGGCACTACACCCCGCTGAAGCGCGGTCGCAACACCACCTCGGAGTACGTGACGCA
This sequence comes from uncultured Caldilineaceae bacterium, assembly GCA_964566955.1. Classification (GTDB taxonomy): domain Bacteria; phylum Chloroflexota; class Anaerolineae; order Caldilineales; family Caldilineaceae; genus Bin34. The sequence goes on from CAZMKQ010000015.1 coordinate 24,788, forward strand.
GTACGAGTTTCCGATTCTGGAATCGATAGGTCTCCTGAAGGTCGACTTTCTCGGCCTCAGCACCTTGACCGTGATGCGGGAGGCTTGTCGGCTGATCAAGGAGTATCACGAGGAAGAGTGGGACATCGACACCATTCCCTATGAAGGGGAAGGCACGGAACAGGCCTTTGAACTGCTGTCCAGCGGCGAAACGGCGGGGGTGTTCCAGGTTGAATCGGAGGGGTTCCAGGACACGCTGCGCTCCATGCGGCCGACCCAGTACGTGCACATCATCGCGGCCCTGTCACTCTATCGGCCCGGCCCGATGGACTACATCGACCTGTACAACAGTCGGATGCACGGAGAGGTTGCGGTGGAGTACAAGCATCCGCAGCTGGAACCGATTCTGGCCGAAACCTACGGCATCATTGTTTATCAGGAACAAATCATCCGGATCATTCAGGAGTTGGCGAACTACACGGCCGCCGAGGCCGATTTGGTGCGGATTGCGATTAGCAAGAAGGAACGCAAGAAGATCGACGAGTCCCGGGCAGGGTTCATCACGGGATGCGCCGCCAACGGCATCGGCGAGAAGATCGCAGACGAAATCTGGCAGGACATCGAGTTGTTCGCCGGCTACGGCTTCAACAAGAGCCACGCCGCCGACTACGCCAAGATCACAGTCCAGACCGCGTGGCTCAAGGCCCACTATCCCCAGGAATACATGCTGGCCATGCTGCTCGTGGAGCGGAACAAACCGGACAAGGTGACCCGCATTATCAGCGAGTGCCAGCGCATGGGGATTCAGGTGGCGGCCCCGGACATCAACCAAAGCAGCCACGAATTCACCATCGAGGTGCGTCCGCAACTGCGGGATGGCACGGATGGCCCCGCCGCGGTCCAGTCGAACTTCGCTTTTCCCGTGCCCGAGGGTTCCACCATTCGCTTCGGCCTGGCTGCCGTCAAGGGCATCTCCAGCGAGGGGGTGGCCGGCGAAGTCGTTGCTCCCAGGCCGCCGGACGGATTCGCCAGCCTGGACGAATTCTGCGAGGTGTGTGACCTCCACGCATTTTCCCGCCGTTCGGTCGAGACCCTGATTCAGGCCGGTGTCCTGGATCGCTGGGGGAACCGCAAACAGCTGATGGACGCCCTGGATTCCATGATGGCACGGTCGAAAGTGGCTCACAGTGCCGGCTTGGAGGGGCAGAACAGCCTGTTTGGAGACGATGAAGAGGCGGTCCAGCCGCCGTCCGTGGTTCTGCCCGAGGCGGAACCGTCGCCGGCGGAGATGGTTGAGTACCTGGGTGTCGAGAAGGAATTGCTGGGTGTGTCCTTGAGCAGCAGGCATCCCGTGACGGATTTGTACAACCGGCTCAAGGATCACTTCACTCTGGTCACGACCGCCAGGGCCGCGGGCGATACGACGGTCAGACAAAAGGCACGGCCCATCAAGATTGTCGGCTTGGTCCGGGAGGTGCGCTCCATCAGGACCAAGAAGGGCGATGCGATGGCATTCATCACGCTTGAGGATGCCCACGGCGAGTTGCCCTGTGTCGCCTTTCCGGATGCCTGGCGCCGCCTCGCACGCACCGTCGTGGAGGGCGTCCAGTTGCTGTGCGACGGCAAACTCAGCTACAACCAGGCGCGGGATGAGCAGTCGCTCCATCTGGAGCAGGTGAGGACCTACTCGGACCTGGTGGACTATCAGGCCAAGGAACGCTCCGCCATGCAGCGCTCGCCGGCGTCGCCTGCTCCCGACGGGCGGAGCGACGAGCCGCCGGACACTTCCGAACCGGTGGGGCGGCCGGCCGAGACGTTCGTTGTGGACGAGGCACCATCCAAACCGGCCGGACACGTGTCGGAACCGGAACCCCGGCAAGAGATCGGCGAATCAGATGAAGTTCCGTCTGAACCGGAACCGACTGCACGCGAAATCACTGCCGCCGTGCCTCCAACCGAGATGGACCGCCACGAGCAGGTCGAGCCGCCCGCGGACATGCAGGCGGAGGCCGGCCGCGTGGCCCTGTTTCTGCGGCTCGACGAGGGCAAGCCTGTGGGCGCACAGGTAGCCGCGGTGCAAAAACTCAACGACGCGCTGAACGCGGCCCAGGGGTCGGACCGCTGGACGGTGGAGCTGATTGTCAGCGTGAACGGGTTGTCAACCGGGTTCAGGTACCCCGAACCCATGCCCCTGGACCCGGAGAACGGGAACCTGTCCGATCAACTGGAGGAACTGGGCGTGAAGCTGTGGGTCGAACCGAATCGGGATGTCAACCGAGTGTGACCATCCTGTTCCGGATCCCTACGCCGCCAGCCCGATAGCCGCCCGGATCGTAGCCAGATCCCCGTAGGCTCGCTGCACCACCGTACCCTGCAGCTGCAGGTTCTGGTCGACTTCCGGGCCCACAACATCCGGGCTGGCCAAAATGGTGACGCGTCGTGCATGGACGGCTTCTTCCGCACTGAAGCCGAACGTTGCGCCGATCGTCGTCAGTTCGCCGACCAGCAACGGCAGGTACACCTTGGTCGCGAAGTGTTCCCTGGGTCCAAACAGAATGTAGTGTTCTATGGTCTTGGCCGACAGAACACCAGCGGCCTGCAACGGCACCGTTGGTTGGACGGGGGCAGCGGGTTGGACCGGCGGCGTGGCCTGAACCGGCGGTGTGGCCTGAACAGGCGGCGATTCGGGCGGTGAAGACGCCATTGGGACGGGAGGCACGGCGGGAGTCAACGGTTCGGCACTGGGCACCTGGGTCGGTTGCAGGCTGTTGTCCAGGGGTGGTGCCGGGCTTTCCGGGGGTTCGGCGGCCGGTGCCGCCGGAGCCGGTTCACTGGCCGCGGGTGCCTCCGGAACATCCAGGTCCAACGCGACTTCATTGCTGCCGTCCAGTTCGACGACCTGCGACTCGACGACCAGGTCGCCACTGTCGGGATCGATCACCTGAAGTACGCAGTCGCCGGCCGGAATGGACTTGAACCGATAGGAACCGCTGCGGGGAATGGTTCCCTCCCCGAGGATTTCGTTGTCGGCCAGCAGCCTCAAGGTAAGTCCAACGCCGTTGGACACGAGGCCGTGGATGACGCTCTCCTCGGTTTCCTCGATGACTTCCTCGAACTCGACTTGGAAGGAGTGGTGGAAGAGCGTGTTGCCGCTGCGCGTGCCGTCCTCCAGCAATTCGTCCGGGTGGTTGGCCGTAAGCCCCGATACGACTTCGCTGGGAGCGCCCAGCATCTGCACGCTGCAGACCTGCCAGGTGAACATGGCCACGTGGCCAATGGATTCGCGGCGGCTCCGGCGCAACTTGTATTCCTGACTGCCGTCTTCCCATTCGACCAGGAACAAGACCTCGTCGGATGTGCTGTCCGGATGGAAATGGGCCTGGACGAAGATATGGTGCCGCCCTTGGTTTTCCTCGGGGGCCAAGTGTCGGACCTGCCGTACTTTCCAGTAGCGGCCAGCCCCTTGGGGAAGCATCGAATCGATGGCCACACCGTAGTGCGAGGCCAGATTGACGGATGAAGGTTCCACTTGCATACCTGTGTTTTGTGCGGTCACTGGTTCAGGGCTCGCCTGAAGTACCGGATCCGACGCAGGTTCCGGAGCCGGGGATCGCCCCCGCTGCCGGCGGTCTGAGAAGAGATTTCTGAGGCTCATTCACCAGATCCTTTGAATGCTGCGAAGTGCGACGGATTCAAGCTCGCGGCGCAACCGGTGGGGAAGCCGAATCGTATCATAACGATTTGATTCCGGATTCTCCCACCCATGGCCCAGGCTTTGGTTTTCCGTCCCACTTGCGGCCCCGGTTCGATGGCTGACAATGGCATGCCGGCATCCGCGGCCGGCCATGCAACCCCTGTCGGCGGCGTGTTGGCTGGCCGAGGCCACCGAAGTCGTTATGCAGCACGAAGCGGGATGCACAATGCCCGACGGCCTGCGCATGTCCAAGCGGCTTGGCCGGTCTATCTGGAGTGTTGGCCGTGGCCGAACGAACAGTCGGGATTTGAGGTGGCTTGTCCAAGTGGCAGGGTAGAATTCACCTGCGGCATATGCAGGGGACAAATCATGGCAACAGTCGTTCGGGAACGGGGACACCTACAGGCGGTGTCCAACGGGCGCGGGCGGGAACGGTACGTTGATGCGACCATGCCGCGGGCGGCGCGGGAGCAGCGGATTGCCTGGCGGCTGGAGAATTTGGCGGCGTGGCGGCACGATTTGGAGAGTCTGGCGCACTTCGATGCCGACTATCCATACGACGTTGCCCACGAGTACGACTATGACTGGACGACCGATCCCGACTACGGTGCCGAAGGCATACATTTCATTGAATTCGAAGAGGACGGCGCGCTGATCGACGACGACTCCCGACCCGGCTGGCTCCGGGAGCACATGCTTGTCACCGCCCGCGACCGGATTGGCCACCGCACAATGAGCCCGGCGACTTACGTCTTTCTGCCGCAGCAGGTCGCGCATCTACAGTTGGCCACCCGGCAGGGCAGCCCGGTGGACCGGGTCAAGCCGGATCTGGTGGTGGTGCCGTCGGAAGCGGATGTGTTGGAGGCGAACGAACCCAGTTCGGACCGCACTGCACAGCTCGACGATGCCGTTCCCGAACTGGTGCTGGAGGTCCTGTCGAAGACCACGGCGGCGCGGGACCTGGACGACAAACGGCACCTGTACGAAACCCTTGGGGTGGGCGAATACCTGGTCTACAACCTGGGCGGCAAGCGCTGGCCGGATTCGCCCAGGGAACTGCTGATGTACCGGCTGGTGGATGGGGCCTACGAAGCGGTTGCGCCCCTGGGGAAGACATCCGCATCGGAACCGGACACGGTTTGGAGCGACGTGTTCAACACGCATATCCGCTTTCTACCGGACGTGCGGGAGGACGCGGAGGAGTTTCGCCACCTGCCAAAAGGGCACCGGCCGTCGCCGCGCTTCCAGTGGTACGACCCGGAAGAGGGTCGCTGGAGGGACAGCGAGACCGATGCCGAACATGAATGGAACCGGATCGTGCAGGAACGGGACCAAGTCGTACTGGAACGGGACCAAGCTGAGCAGGAACGGACCGACATGGCCATCGACATGATGCGCGAGTTCTTGGGATCCGAGTTGGAACCGGAGAACCTGGCTCGGGTTGAGGAAGTTTGGCGCAGAGACGATCCCCCGACGGATGCCGCCCGCCGCGTCCGTGCCGTGTTGCAAACTCCCCATGAGTGGCGCTTCCTGTTGGGGCTTCCGCTTGACGATAACCACAGCCCCGACCGCACGCCCACCCCGCGCGGGCCATAATCGCCCAAGGAACAGTCAGTCAACGCGCCAGGGAGCAGGCGTAGGCCCACTGGCTCTTGGGTTGCCCGTGTGTGGCTTTCGTATCGCCTGCGCGGCTTGCATGGAGCACACCACCTGAAACAGGGCTGAAAGAATGGCCCGCTCGGCAGCGGCTCTCCCCAGATGACGGACCTGCACGATCCCGCGTAGTGCCCTACACTACGCAGTATGACCATCCGAACCGAAATCGAGTGGTTCCTGGCCGATGCCGCCGCCGGGGCGCCGTTGACCCGCCGCACCTACCGGACGGGCCTCAATCGGTTCCAGGAATACCTGTTGGCGAACGACCTGGATCCGGAGGTCCAGGAACTGGAGGTCCTGCAGGCGAGCCTGGTGCTGGGTTGGGCCAGCTGGCTCACCGATGTGCAGGGCGTCAACCGGCGCACACTGTTGACCTATCTGTCCGCGATCATGAGTTTCATCTCATGGCTGCAGGTTCGGGATCTCCAGCCCATTGCCAGTAGTGACTATGCCCGTTTGCAGGAGGGCATGCGCCGATTGCGGCGCAACCAGAAACCCCCTGAACTGGTCCCGCATCCGCCGGAAGACCCGGAACTGAATGAATTGCTGCTGGTGGCCCGACAGCTGCCGTCGAACAGTGCGGACCCGCGCGAGCATCTGGCTGCGGCTCGCAATATCGCAATTCTGGAAACCCTCTTGTCGACAGGCATGCGGGTCGGCGAGCTGGTGGCGCTCCGAACACGCGAACTTGATGAGGGGGACAGTTCTGCGTGGGTCACCGGCAAGAGGGGCCGCACGCGCAAGGTGTTCTTTGCCGCCTTTGCCTGGCAGTCAACCATAGAGTATCTGCGGCAGCGCCACAGCGCCGGTTTGACCTATCGCGGCCCGTTGGGCGACCAGCCCGTGTTTGCACGGCACGACCGCCGGGCGGGATCCGAGGTGCTTCCGTTGAGCACGGGGGCCGTGCAGCGGATGTTCCGCAAACTGGCCCAGCGCGCCGGCCTGGACCTGAAAGACGTCACGCCGCACGCGTTGCGGCACTACTTCGGCACCCGGATGTACCGGGCCACCTCCGATCTGGCCGTGACCCAGACGGCCTTGGGGCATGCCAGTCCGGTAACCACCAGGATTTACGCGAAGCTGGCGGACAGTGCGGTGCAGGATGCCCACCGCGAGGCCTTCGGGGACGGTCAGCCTCCTACGACAAGCCCCAGAAGCAATTCCGACAGAAGCCAGGTGCGGGACACGAGCTGATCCGTCTCAATGTGTTCGTGGTCGGCGTGGGCCCCGGCGCCGGGTACGCCGAGGCCGTCCAGCGTCGGTATTCCCAGGGCTCCGGTCAGGTTGCCGTCGCTGCCGCCGCCGGTGCGGCCCCCGACCAGTTCCATGTCCAGACGCGCGGCAATGGTCCGGGCCTTGGCAAAGACGTCCTTGGTTGCGGTTTCCTCCAGTGGTGGGCGTGATCGCGCGCTGACCACATCGATGGAGGTTCCCTGCAGCCGCGGGCGCAGATTCCGCAGCCGGTTCTCGGCATCTCGCAGATCCGCCAGACGCCAGGCACGCACATCAATCTGGATGTCGGCATGGGGTGCCACCACGTTGGAACGCGTGCCGCCTTGCATGACCCCGGCATTGACCGTCAGCCCTGTTTCCAGGTCCGTCATGGCCTGGATGGCCAGGATTTGATGCGCGGCCTCCTCCAAGGCGGAAACGCCCTTCTCGATTTCGATCCCGGCGTGGGCGGGAATGCCCTTGATGTGGATGTCCATGTGCTGGCTGCCCTTGCGGGCGGTTTTGAGTACCCCGCCGGGCAACGGTGCCTCAAGAACCAGTACACAGTCCACCTGTCGGGCCTCATCCTCGATGAGTTGTCGGGACGTGGCACTGCCGATTTCCTCGTCGGCCGTCGCTAGCAGTACAACGTTCCGCCCCGAGTCGATGTCCAGCTCCCTGAAAGCCCTGAAGATGTGCTCCATCATGGCCAGGCTGCTCTTCATGTCGAAGATGCCCGGCCCGTGGGCTCTGTCGTCCGGAGTCTCCCGAAACGGCATGCGCTCCAGGGTTCCTACGGGCCAGACCGTGTCGAAGTGCGTCAGTACCAGAACCGGAGGCAGAACCTCCCGCTTGGCCTTCAGTTCACAGCGCAGGTGATTGCCGCCGTCGCGAACGGGGATGATCTCGGCCCGGTCGACAACCGGTGCGAACACGGATTGGAGGTGGTCCGCACACCGGTCCAGCCGGTCGATGTCGGTGCTGGGCGATTCCATCTCCACCAAAGTCCGGATGGACTCCAGAATGGCGGGTTTGGCGTTGTTGAAGTACCTGTGCAGGGCTTTGGAGTGCTCCATTTCGACACCTTGTATTGGGAGAGCGGTAACGACTGCGGTGCCACCGTCGGCGGCCACCCGGGAGATCAGGTCCCCTTTATACTTCAGTGGACCGACACCCGGACAATCGCACAAGGGAGCAAGTAGCCATGAAGTTTGGTGGCAGTGTATGGACTTTCAACTGGCAACCGCCGTACGACGACGGATTGCGCACGATTGCCGCCTGCGGTCTCAAGGCCGCGGAACTCATCGCCTGGCGTCGGGAGGTGCTGGACAGCTACTACACCCCTGACACCATTCGGCATCTGCGGACGCTCCTGGACGACTTGGGTCTTGAACTGTCCGAATTCGTCTCCACTCCCCGCGGCTTGGCTTCGGAGGACCAGAAGGACCGGGACGGTGCGGTCGAGCACTTCCGGGTAATGGTGGACACGGCCCGGGCCCTGGGTACGGACATGGTGAATTCGGTATCGCCCAACGCGTTCAACCTGGACATGCCGCGCATCATGGACAAGCCCACGGCGCAGGAGTGGGGTGTGGACCTGCCCCGCGGCTTGGACTGGAACGCCAACTGGAACGCCTATGTCGAGACCACGGCCCGTTGCTGCGAGATTGCGGAGGCCAACGGCGTGCGCTGGGCCCTGGAACCCCACCCTTATCGCTGGGTTCGCAACACGGGTTCCATGCTGCGCCTGATCGACAGCGTCGGTTCCCCCGCCCTGGGCATGAACTTCGATCCTAGCCACCTCTTTCCGTCCGGTGAAATCTCCGAACAGGCGGTGTACGAACTGGGCGATCGCCTGTTCCATGCCCACTTCTCGGACAACGACGGCACCACCAACGCCCACTGGCGTCCGGGCAAGGGCAAGATCGATTGGCGGGCGGTGATGGTGGCGATGCACGACGTCGGCTTCGACGGGGTGATTTCCATCGAGCTGGAGGATGTGCCGGGCACCGCCGGCGCCAACGACGGCGTGGCCACCGATGCCTTCGCCCGCGAGGTGGAACTGTCGGTGGCGTACCTGTCGGCCATCTGCCAAGACGAGGGCATTCCGCTGGCATGACCGGGACGGCGGCGGCTTTCGGAAACCCGCTGGTGTAGAATTCGGTCGTGCTGTGCACCAGCCGAATATTTCCTGTGCGACCGGGCACCGCGCGGTGTCGGCGCGCGACTGATTGTCATGGAGGATACCCATGCAGAGAGTTAGCCGAAGACAGTTCATCCGGTTTACCGGCTTGGGAGCAGCCGGCCTGGCCTTGGCCGCCTGTGCCGCTCCTGTTGCCGAGGAGGCCGCCGTGGGTACGGGCGCCACCGCCGAGGTAGTTAGCCTTCGTTACCAGTCCCGCGAGCTTCAGGAAGCCGAGGGCGTGCAGGAGTTGTGGTCTGAGTTCTATCCCGAGTTCAGGGCCAGCAATCCCGACATCGAGGTCGAGTTCCTGCCCCAGCCGGGCGGCGTGAACCTGCGCGAGGGCGTGCTCGCCCAGATGGTGGCCGGCGATGCCCCCGACCTGATCGAGTTCTGTTGTTGGAGTTCCACCTTCTTCGTGCAGAAGGGCGAGACCCTGAACCTGCAGGCCTACATTGATCGGGATGCCGACGAGGTCGATCTCGCCGACTACTACGAAGGACAGTTCGATCCTTGGGTGGACGAACAGGGCGACATCCACCTGATGCCGCGCTTCACCGGCACCATGGCCCTGTACTACAACATCGACATGTTCGAGGAGATGGGGGTTGACACGCCTCCGCACGAGTGGGGTGCCTGGAACCACGAGGACTACGTGGCCATTGGCGAGAACTTTGTCTCCCGCGAACCCGGACAACCCATCAGCTGGGCATCCTCGAACTACGGCATGAACGCCAACTGGCTTTCCCAGTACTGGATCCGCGGCTTCGGCGCCAACATGGTCAACCCGGACGACAACAAGCTTTGCGGTCTGGGCGAACCGGCGGCCGTCGACGCCCTGAACTACATCCACAGCATCATCTGGGACAGCCATATCTTCGCCTACGGTTCCGACATCGGCATGGGCGTCAACCAGCTGTTCGAGAGCGGACGCATTGCCATGATGGAGATGGGGCCCTGGAGCCTCGGAGCCACCATGCGCAACGCGACCTTCCGCTGGGATGTGGCGCCGCTGCCGATGGGGCCGGCGGAAATCACCACCCACCAGTCGGTGGACGGCACGATGATCTGGAACAAGACGGAGCATCCGGACGAAAGCTGGGAGACGCTGAAGTGGCTGACCAGCCCGTTCTACGGCAAGCTGTACGCCAAGTGGGGCACCAAGCAGCCGTCGCGCATCAGCGTCCTGCCGGAGTTTCAGGCGGCCTTGATTGACCGGGACGAACGGTTTGGCGACATCGACATCGATGTCTTCACCTCGTCCATTGCCGCGTCGCTGGGCGGTCCGGAGGAGATGTTTGCCAACGACTTCACCTGCAAGGACACCATCCTCAAACCCGCGTTTGATCAAGTGATGTTGTTGAACGAGGCTCCGGTCGACCTGATTGTTCAGCATGCGGACGTTGTCAACAGGTTCAACGCCGGCGAGATTGCCGTGGAAGACCTGGGTGCCGCCATGGCGGCACTGGGCTAGGCGGCCGGTCACAGTTGGTTGTCGTTACAGGTAACCGAGGCAGGCATTCGGGTGCGCCCGGGTGCCTGCCTGCCATGGGACTTGGCGACTGACGGGGCGGGTTGAAGTTCTTCTCCGTTGAGTCCCGGCGAACCCTTGTCCATGTCAACCCTCAACCCCGCGGCCGACACAGGCACACGCCCCCCGGGCCGCCGGTGGACGCCGGAACGGCGCGAAGCGCTCTTCGGCTTTTTCTTCATATCCCCCTGGATCATCGGCTTCCTGGTTTTCACGCTGGGACCGATGATCACATCCCTGGTATTCGGCTTCTACCGGACGGATCTGCTTCAGATTTGGGAGGTGGTGGGGTTCAAGTGGTTCCGGGCCGTGTTCACGGACGTGCTGGTTCGCAAGGCCATGTTCAACACGGCCTACTACGCCTTCATCATGGTGCCCCTGAGCACCACCCTGGCCCTTCTGATTGCGGTGCTGCTCAACCAGAACATCAGGGGCCAAAGCTTCTGGCGGACCATCTACTACCTGCCGTCCGTGGTGGCCGGGGCGGCCGTGGCAATCCTCTTCAAGTGGCTGTATCAGCCGGACATCGGCCTGCTGAACTCCATTCTCAATCCGATGCTGTTCAGGATCAGCGAGTTCCTGTCCCTGGATACCCCGTTGGTCGCGCCGCGCTGGGTGTTCAGCCAGGAATGGGCCATGCCCTCCGTGATCATCATGGCCCTGTGGGGCGCGGGCGGCGCGATGCTGATTTTCCTGGCGGGCCTGCGCGGCATTCCCACCGCCCTCTACGAGGCCGCCAAGATTGACGGGGCGGGACCCGTCCGCCAGTTCTTCTCAATCACGATCCCGCTGTTGACGCCGACCATCCTCTTCAACGTGGTGTTGAACATCATCGCCTCATGGCAGGTGTTCACGCAGGTGCTGATCATGACCCAGGGCGGCCCCAACAACGCCACGCTGACCATGGTGCTGCACCTCTACAACACGGGGTTCAGCCAGTTCCGCTTCGGCTACGCCTCGGCCCAGGCGTGGGCGCTGTTCCTGGCGATTCTGGTATTCGTGCTGTTTGCCATCCGGACGAGCAGCAGTTGGGTCCAGTACGAGCGCTGAGCCATGGCCGAAAACACTGCCACCATCACGGAATCGGTGTCCCTGCCGTTACAGAGGCAGCGCCACTACAACGTCGGGGTCATTCTCTGGCGCGTGCTGCTCTATGTGGTGGTGCTGTGGGGCGCGGTGATCTTTGCCATCCCGTTCTACTGGATGATTCGGACGGCGGTGATGCCGCCCTACCAGGTCAATCTGTTTCCGCCCGAGTGGATTCCGGACTCGATTAACTTCGTCAATTTCCGCGCGCCCTTCGTGGGACCGTTCCCGTTCGCGCGGTGGTTCGGGAACAGCGCCATCGTATCGGTGCTCAGTTCGCTCGGAGTGGTGCTCTCGGCTTCCTTCGTGGGCTTCGGCTTCGCCCGGCTGCGCTTCCCCTTCCGCAATGTGTTGTTCATCGTGGTCCTGTCCACGATGATGTTGCCGGAGCACATCAAGCTGATCCCGACCTATCTGCTGTTCGTGAGTCTGGGCTGGATCAACACCGTGCTTCCGTTGATCATCCCCAACTGGTTCGCGCCGCCGTTCCACGTCTTCCTGATGCGGCAGTTTTTCATGACCATCCCCCAGGAGATGGACGACGCCGCCAAGATTGACGGATGCGGCTGGTTGGGAATCTACGGGCGGATCCACATTCCGCTGTCATTGCCGGTGATGGGGGTCTCCGCCATCTACCAGTTCACGTTTACCTGGAACGACTTCCTGCATCCCCTGGTATACCTCCAGCAGGTGGACAAGTACACGGTGGCCCTTGGCCTGCGGCTGTTCGAAGGCTTCATGCGTTCCAACATCCAGGACATGATGGCGTCCGCGCTCATTGCCGTGATGCCGACCATCATCATTTTCTTCATCGCCCAGCGTTACTTCATCCAGGGCATTGTCATGACGGGGGTCAAGGGGTAGCCAACCCTTGCCGGGCCACGGCTGCCCGGACACCGTTCCGGACGCCTTTCAGACAGCCGCGCCATGTAGGCCGGCGGGAGAGAAACAAATGATGCGGAACGGCATTACGGATGCGGCCTGGTCCAGGTTCAAGGAGCAGGGCTATGTGCGGCTGGGACCGGTGTTGGAACCGGACGAATTGAGCGCCATGCAGCGTCGAATCGACGAGATCATGATGGGTACCGCCGATGTGCCGTACGAGCGCATGCTGATGCAGTTGGACTCGGTGCCTGGTGTGTCCGATCAGCCGGGACCCCAGTCCAAGGGACACAAGCTGGCCACGCTCTCCTACCGCAAGATCCAGGATCTCGAGTTCGATCCGGTTTTCCTGCGGTACATGCAGCGGCCGCTGTTCAAACACATCTGTGAACGGGCCTATGGCCTGGGCACGCCGGTGTCCTCCTATCGTGCGATGTTTATGAACAAACCCGCCCATGAAGGCACCGACCTGGCTTGGCACCAGGATCGCTGGACTTCACTGGACCGCGACCCGTTGATCACGATCTGGACGGCGTTGGATCCGGCTACGGAGGAGAATGGTTGCATGTGGGTTACGCCCGGACGGCACCACACACTGATCAACCCGTCCGACGGATCCGGGTTTCTTACCGCCGAACAAGCGGAAGACCTCGCGGAGGAATTCGAGGCCGAACCCCTGACCGTGGAGGCAGGGGAAGCCCTGCTCCTCCACAACCACCTGCCGCACCGTTCAGGGGTCAACAGCACCGACATTGCCCGCCGGGCCTTCAGCGTCTGCTACATGGAGTCCGCCACCGTATCCACCGAGAGTCGGGACTATCCGGTGCTGTTCGGGCCGGATGCCATGAATCCGGACGACCTGTAAACCCGATCAGCCAACCGTTCGGCCACCGGGAAGCGGATGCCTGAACCGGATCTCGTCCAAGTGGATCGGGGTGCCCCGAGACAAAGCACCCAAAGCTGTCCCTGGCCCCGTGCTGTATAGCCGGTGATGCTCTACTGATTGAACTTGCGTTCCCGCCCCCATCGACGCGCCCGTGTAGACCGGGCCGCGTGGTGAATCGCCTTTGCAGCACACTTCCCCGCGGGTTCAATACCCTTTCGTGCAGTACGGTCCTCAACCGCCACTGTGGTGTCTTTGCCTGTGCCACAACTGACTTGGCAGTGCGGAACCGCCACAAAACATGCCTGTGACCATGGAGGATCAGGCCGTGCGCCTGATCGAGTTTCGGTGAACGGTGTTCCTTCACGGCCTCCTTCACTCGGTCGTGCACTTTGGCGGATCAAAGGCCTTGACGGCCATCGCACAAGTTGGTCCGGATCACGCCTTGCCATCCCAACCTGGCCCCTTTGCCGGCGGGTGCCCGCAGTCCTTTCCCGTACTGGCACGGGGCTTTCCGAACCAGACGAATCCGGAACTGCCTGGATTGTCCAGAGGAACGGTGGGTTCGCTGCATGATGACAGTTCGGCACAGGTTCAACCTGGGAAGGAAACAATTTGTTAGAACAATACTCCATGGCTATATTTGATGTTCCTTTGATGCAATTGACTGTGGACTGCGAGTACCGGACTGTCCCGCATGGATGAAACATCGGCCACCGACCGGCGCAGCCCGCGCCACCGTCGGAGGTTCGACAGCATCTTCAAGCTCCTGCTGCAACGGGTGGAATGGGCCCATTGGTGGCTTGACGCGTTCGCGTCACTGCCGGATGGGCTGGCGGAACGGCTGACGGCCTGGCCCACCGAGTGGGTCTCCGAAGACCTCGGACAGAGCCGGTCCGACAAGCTGTTCCTGGCGGGAGGCCGGGACGGTTCCTTCCAAGGCTTGGTTTTGCTCGAGTGCCAGGACCGATACCTGGCGAACATGGGAATGCGCCTTCAGCTGTACGCCTATGCCGCCTTGGACATCGCCGAGGCCAACGGGGTGGCCGCGGCTGCCGGGCCCAGGTTCTGGGTTCACGCCACGGTGTTCCATGTCGGGGACCACCCGTGGCCCGTCGGGCATGGTTTGCTGGGGACGACGGCCCTGGCAGGCGGTGACAGGGTCATGGTGCGCGAGGCGGTGCGGGTCGTGGACATCCATGACCACCCGGATCAGGATACGGCAGCCGCCAGTCCGTGGGAGTGCATCATCCAGCTGTTCCGGATCTCCCACGCGCTGCGCAACAGCCAGGTACCGGATCGGACCGTGCAGGCACTTTTACGGATTCGCCATCAGGTGGAGGGTCTGGATCGATTGTTGCCGGCGGACCGGGATCTGCGGCGGCAGGCCACGGCCGCGTTGCGAGATCTCTTCGCGTATGATTTTAGGGAATTGGGGCATGAACTACCGCAGGATGTTGCGTTGGAGGAAGCAGCGATGATGTATGACACCATTGCCGAGGGCATCAAGGCCACTTTGGAACACGCCAAGGCCGAAGGCAGGACCGAGGGTGAAGCCACGCAGTTGACCAATGTCGTTGCCCACATGTTCCCCGATCAGACCGAGGCGTTTCGGAATTTCCTGGCCTCCTGCGACCGGGATATGTGGCCCGAAATGTCGGAGGTGCTGACCTGGGCCGGCACGGGGGCCGAGTTCATGGACTGGTTGGTGAACGGACAGTCGGATTCCTCCTGAATCCGGTTCAAGCTGTTTAGCCAGGTCCCGTTGCTTTCTCCCGATCCGCGATGAGCTCCCTCATTTGCGAGTTGTGCGGAACTGAATACGCAGCCAGTCTGACTGCCTGTCCGGCGTGCGGCGTGGGTATTTCGGTTGAAGCCAACCTGCCGATGGGCACCGAGCTGCACGACGGGAAGTTCACAGTGGGCAAAGTACTGGGCCAGGGCGGGTTTGGCATTACCTACAAAGGAGCCCACAAGGCACTCCAGCGTCCAGTCGCGATTAAGGAACTGTTCCCCGAATTCGCTCAGCGTACCGGACTGCAAGTTACAGTGGCATCCGGTCGTCTGGAGGGCTTCCAGCGCGAACAGGACAGCGTGGTGCAGGAAGCCCGCGTGATTGCCAACCTCGATTCCGGGAACATCGTTGAGGTGCATGACTTCTTTCACGAGAACGGCACGGTCTACATTGTCATGGAATATCTTGAGGGCCCCACGCTGGAGCAGGAGATTGAACGGCTGGGCCAGTTGCCTGCCAACCGTGTAGTCGCAGTGGCGGATCAAGTGTGCGATGCCTTGGACACGATGCACGGTGCAAACCTATTGCACAAGGACATCAAGCCGGCCAACATTCTCCTGGCCCGCGACGGACGTGTCGTGCTCATCGATTTCGGTTCCGCGCGCGAATACGAGATAGGCAAGACTCAGCGCCATACGCGTATCGTGACGTTGGACTACGGGGCACCGGAACAATTCAGCCAGACGGCTCGCTTTGGACCCTACACTGATCTGTTCTGTCTGGGCGCCACCTTGTACCACGCCCTGACGGGTGCACCGCCACCACCAACCATGGACCGTCTACAGGCCGCGGACCAGACTGTGCGGCTTCCGGAGGCGGTACCGAATGGCCTACGGCGAGCGGTACGGGAGACTCTGAACTGTCGGATTGAAGACAGGCCCCAGTCGGTGAAGGAGTTTCGGGCACTCCTTGGAGACGCGAAAGCGGCTCCATCCCGGCGCACTACTGTGCCGGCTACCCGAACTGCAGTGGCCGAGCCAACCCATGGCGGCATTCCGTACGAGTTCAGGGGTGAGCTGTACTACACGCCGAAGGAACTTGTGGCTGCTCTGGCCGAGGACTGGGATGCCGCCATCAGGGAGTGGAGTGCCGGTTACATTCACAAGTGGATGACAACGGGGATTGTGGGCGGTACCTTTGAACGAACGATCGATCAGATGGAGACCGATCCACTGTTCGGAATTGACAATGGACATCGTGGGACAGCACACGTAGTCCGGGATGCATCCGGCAGCGACCGCGAGACTGCGATGCAGGAGCGATGGCTGATGCGGGTGTTCTCCATCATGGATCCGCACTGGAAACCTTCGTACCGGGGAATGCCCCTCCAGGACAAGGAAGCCATTGGCAACTGGTGTCGGACCAAAAAACGGAAGCGTCGGTCCTTGGTCCACCGTTGCCTGGCCCATGACATTCTGCTGGCCCATCCCAAGAAGTTTGCCCGGACCCTGCACGATCGGACCCTCAGGGAATGCGGAATCTACCGCGGACACATCCAGAGCCATCTGGATGCTGGAGACCTTGACCTCGACGGACACTCCATGGAGTCAGTGATGTTCCAGGTGTTCTCCATCCTGGTCGGTTCTCAGACGACCAAGGAACTGATTGTTTCAGCCCGGCGCAACGAAAGGGCAATGAAGGTTCGATGGTTTTCGGAACTGGTCGCGCAAGCAGCCAACAGTGCCGGTTGCGCAGTGGCGCTCAGTGCCTTGGCCCCCAAGGCACACAAGGAACGTTCTCGACAAAACGTATGGGTTTGGATTGTCGGCTTGGCTGCAATACTGTTTGTTTTTGGAATTATTGGAAGTAATTTTTGATTAATAACCTATTAATTCAGATATCATATATTGTGTTCTGAATTATGCATGCAGCAAGGGATCCGAGCCAATGTTGACTGTAACCGTGAAGCCTCACAAGGAATTCTTCACGCCTCATACCCCCAACCAGCGACTCTTCCTGCAACTGTCCGCCGCGCCCGAATGGGGCACGGCGCAGCATCGTCCGGATCTGAGCATCGTCTTTGTGATTGACACCTCCGGCTCGATGCGCGATCGGGTCTCTTCCCGGAGCGGTCCGCAGTTGAACAAGCTGGAACTGGTCATGCAGTCGGTCGAGGGGGTGTTGGATTCGGCAGGCTTGCAGGATGGGGATCGTTTGGCCCTGGTCAGTTTCGACGATGAAACGCGCGTCAACGTTCCGTTTGTCCCGGCCAGCCGCCGCGCCCGTTTGCGTGCCGCCGTGCACAGCCTCAACCAGTTTTCAGGTGGCACCCTCATGGGTGCCGGCATGCAGGAAGCGTACGAGCTCCTTAAACATGAAACCGGCAGCCAACGGGTCATCCTGCTGACGGATGGCGAGACCATGGACTCGGATCTGGTGGAAGAGATGGGGCAGAAGCTGCATGACTTGCACGTTCCCGTGACGGCGATCGGCGTGGGCGAGTTCAACGAATCGATCCTGACCGGTGTTGCCGACCAGACCCAGGGCCGCGTGCTCGACGTGGTTGCCGGTGAAGTTGACTCACTGTCCCCGTCCATTTCGGTTGGTCAACTGCCGGAGGCCATCCTGGGCGAGGTCAGACAGGCACAGCGCGAGGTGGTGACGGACATGGCACTGACCTTCCGTACCGTGAAGGGCGTCTCCGTAAACCGCGTCACCCGGGTTGCCCCCCAACAGAACGAAGTGGATGTGGCAAGTCGGCCCTACCTGCTTGGGAACGCGGCTCACGGGGAAGAAACCAACTTCATCATTGAGTGCACGCTGCCGGAACGGCCCTCCAACCGCATGCGGTTGGCGCAGTTGGGGTTGACTTACCAAGTGCCGGGGGCGGACTACCGTGGAGAAACGGCTCCGGTGGATGTGATTGTGGAATACACCACCGACCAGACCCGTCTTGCGGAGTTGGATCACGGCGTGTTGCAGTGGGTCCAGCAACGCAATGTCGAGGGGATTATCAAACGGGCCGCAGCGGAGGCGAACTCGGATCCCGCGGCTGCGGCCAAGACCCTGCGCCTGGCACAGAATCTGACCCGGAAGCTTGGCAACAGCAACATGACCAAGGTTTTGGACAAGGCACTGGACGAGTTGCAAACCAACAAGACCATCAGTCTGGGCACGGCCAAGACGATGCGGATGGGGTCGAAGACCCAGACGCTGCGCGCTACGGAATCGGGTGCGCTCCCGTCCTCGGAGGAAATCCGCAAGCTGGTGGGGGCTTGAGGGAAGGTTTCGGGCGCCCGAAACCGTTCGAATTTACAAGTGTTTCAATCAGGAGATCGGACATGCCCATTACCTGTACCACCTGCAATGCTGACAATCCGGATTCCGCGGAGTTCTGCGAGGAGTGCGGGATCGAGCTCGGTGATTCGGATGCCGGGTTGGACACATCCCCGGCATTGGAAGCAAAGCCCCTTGACGAACCGCCCGGAGAACCGGATTCCCTTGAAGAGGCTGTGCTCGAACCGGTTGCGGTGGCCGATGACCAGGATGGCGGCGGAACCTCGAACCTGGATGAGGTGCTCCCGGAGCCGGAAACCGATATCCCGGTGGTATCGGCCACGACCGCCGTCCCTCCTGCCTCGCTGACCTTGATCTCCTTTGGCCAGTCCACGGATACGGTGATTCCCCTTGAGGCCAGCCCATTGATGCTGGGCAAGTTTGATCCGGCTCAAGGTCCCATTGACATCGACTTGAGCAGTCTGCCCGGCAATGAGTACCTGTCCCGAAGGCACGGTGAATTGTTTTTCGACGATGGCTGGACGGTGCGGGACCTTGGCTCCACCAACGGGGTTTTCGTGCGCCGAAGCCAAGATTCCAATTTCCTGCCCAGACTGCAGGGCCCCATGAAACTTGAGGATGGTGACGAGGTTGCGTTCGGCAATCTCAGGTTCGTGTTCCGGCTGTCGTCGGACCAAAGTGAGTAGCTTGGTGCTGCCCCGGTTCACCCACGGTGATGGGGAAGGAATCGGTTGTTTCCAGACCAGGTGATGCCATGAGTCGCGAACCATCCAACATCAATCCGAGGCAGGACCAGGAATCCTCCGCTCTGGGCAAACTCGTAAGGAAGTGGTTGGGTGAGGAGCTCACATCTCGACAGGGTTCAGATGGCCTATCCGAAGGGAATCCGAGCAATCCGGATTATGCAACTCCTGTCGAACCACGCCGCGAACCGTCCCAGGACCACAGCGAAGGTGGGACATTGGACGATCAAGAACTCTCTCAGGATAACGAGATCGAAGTGACATCAGAGGATGAATTCGTGGCCGTAGCCCCCGAGGCATCCGGTGCCCGCAGCCCAGAGGATGAGAGTAGGGGTGAAGACGAGGCTACGCCGCCATCGGAGATGGCGGAGCCGCACGTTGCGAAGCCGGGATCATCGGACGGGCTCTCGGGAGAAGACTGCCCCACCAAACAGACAGATTCAATGTTGGATGGTGAGGATGCTCCAGATGCAGCCATGGCCGGTCCGGCCGAGGATGAGCAGTCTGTGAGGGAACAGGAGTCTAATCCGGAGCCAGAATCCGGGGACTCCCTGGAAGGCGATGGCGAGGCGGATGTCCTCGGTTCCGGTGATGCCGTTCTCGACGAGGTCGATGAAACCGCCAACGGCTCCGATACCTCTCCATTTGTCGATGAAGACGATCTGGAAGAAGTGATTCTGGAACCGCTGTCGGATGACGGTTCCTTGGAGCCTGGTGTGCTCCACATGATGGGGGACGTGCACTACGTCGTAACGGAGTGCCTGCCCCGGGGTTATTACAGGGGACACAACGAACTCGAAGACGAGACCGAATCCGTTCTGTTCCATCTCAATCCCTTAAGCCACCGGGATCGTTGGCAGGATGTCGGGTCCGGCCATCGCATGCTGCCCGAGATCCGGTATGAGGGCGAAGATGGACATGTCTTGGAGGACATTCAGGGGGTGCCGGTCGGAACCGGTTTGTCGCTACAGCAGGCACTCCAGACACTGGATAGCGTAAGACAGCTGATGCGGTTCCTGAGCGTCCGGTGCCGCGCCGCGGTCACCGACATCTACATTGAGGGTCTTGTGTTGACGACGGACGCGGGACTACGGTTGCGCTACCTTCCGGCTCTCGTTCCCATGGACGAGCCGGCATATGTCAGTTGCAGTGACGGTGTGACTCCGATTGAGGGTTCCGAGACGGAGAAAGCCTCGGAACAAACCAGTGTTTTCCTGTGGGGTGCAATGCTTCACGCCTTGGTGACTGGAGAGCCGCTCTCTGCCGAGGGGTTGGACACCAATGCGTTGGCGCGGTTGCGCGTGCCGGGTCTGCCTCAATTGCTCGCTGCCACGCTGGAACAGCAACATCCCTGTCCTGATCTACGAACCCTGCGAGACATCTGTCGCGACTTCATGGTTTCGCCGGCTCCCCGCTACATGGTCGGGGCGGCTACCACGGTTGGACTCAATCCGGATCGACTGTGCAATGAGGACAGCTACGGGGTTGTACATAGCCAGTGCGAGTACCACGATTCCCGTCCGCAACTGGTCCGAGCCTGCGTGGCCGATGGCATGGGTGGCGAGGAAGCCGGTGAAGTCGCCAGCAAGGCCGCTGTGGACGCCTTCTGTCATGCACCTGCTCCTGCAAGCTTCTCGGAGGCTGAAGAACAGATTCAGTGGACTCGGAGCTTGGGCTGGATCGCGAACCGCGCCGTCCTCGAAGCCCTTGCGGGTTCCAGCGGGGGCTGCACCCTTACGGGCGTAGTTGTGGTGGATGACTGTCTGACACTGGCCCATGTCGGCGATTCCCGCGCCTATCTGCATTCGCGGGAGCGAGGCCTGCAGCTGCTGAGCCGCGATCATTCACAGATCAAGGTACTTCTGAACAGCGGTCTGATTACTGAGGACGAAGCAGCGGAGAGCGAGGACACCAACCAAATCCTGAGGGCTCTGGGGGATGGTCGGCAGGATGTGCTGGCGGAGGAATATGTGGACACCCTGGGCGGCCTAGAGGATCCGGCCGGCGGATCCGTGCATGAAGAGACGCTTAGGTTGCAGGTGGGTGACTTGGTGCTCCTGATGTCCGATGGCATCTGGGGTTCCTGGGAGTATCGGGAAAGCGTGATATCGGCGGCACTCTCCCAGGTGATCGCCGATGCGGACCGTGAACCCCAGGCAGTTGCCGACTCCTTGGTGCAGGCCGCACTGGATGCGGGGGCGGATGACAACGCCACCGTTGTGGTGCTGAAACGAGCGGGATAATGCAAGTGGCTTCGTTCCGCGCCCGCATCGATGCGTTGGCAACCCGGCTGTGGAACTCGGACTTGCGGACCTATGTTCCCTACGCTGCCGTGGGGACCGTGACCTGCATCGTGGCCATTCTGGTTGCGGAGATCTTCGTGCAGGCAATGCAGCCTCCGCCTGTGGAGACTGATCCCAACGATCCGCTGGCCATCGCGCTCCTGATCGACACTTCCTCCAGCATGTCAGGTGAACCCATCGCGGAGGTGCGGGACGCATCCATCCGGTTCCTGGAGACCTGGGATCGGTCCCGAACCCATATCGCCGTGATTCCGTTCAACGTGGACGCTTTCATTGTCGAACCCATCCTGACGATGGATCAGTCTGTCAGTCCCCTGATTCCGAAGTTGCAGCGATTGGAAACGGCTGGTGGGACCGCCATGCAACTGGGCCTACAGCAGGCACAAACCGCATTCGAGCGCATGGGCTCGTCGCGAAACGCCGTGATGCTGTTTACCGATGGTATGCCCAGCAGGCCGGGTTTGACGCAACGGCTGGCGGCGGAGATGAGGGGACAGGGCATAGTGATCGTGGCCATTGGGTCCACCGGTGCCAACTACGGCTACCTGGAGCAACTGACCGGACATTCCGACAATGTCTTTACCACCCGGCTGGGAGACTTTGCCAGTGCCTTCAACCGGGCTGCACAGGTCATTGCTGCAAGCTCGTTCGGCACTGCGACGACTTCCCAGGGCCTCACGGTCGTATTCGTGGTCTCGCTATTCCTGGCAGCCGCAATGTTGGCAACCGAAAACATGTGGGGCTTGCGCGGCAACTGGTGGCGGGACTTGTGGTGGCTGCCCGTTGCCGGCGGAGTTGCAGGCTACGTGGGCGGCCTGGTGGGTGAGTATGTCCTTCGCCTTGGGATTGTTACCTGGGGACTGGTGGGGCTGTCGTGCGGTGCTGCACTGGGACTGACGGATCTGGCAGGGAGTCAATTTACCGGACCGCGTTCATTGTTGCGTATTCCGCCCAAGTCGCGGCGAGGTGCTGTTTTCGGATCGATTGGCGGTCTGGTGGGTGGAATCGTCTTTGCCCTGTTCTTCCGTAATGTCAGCCTGGACTCCACTGGTGGAGAGCTACAGGCCCTGTTCTCACGCCTAGTGGGTTTTGCCATCCTGGGACTCGCGATTGGCCTGGCCATCAAGGTCGGCCAGGAACTGCTGAAGAGTTCCTGGCTGCTGGGTCTCTCCAAGGGTTTCTATGAAGGCAAGCAGTACATTCTGGCCAAGTCGTCGGTTTCGGTGGGGCGTTCCGGCAACAATGACATCAACCTGAATCAGGAGACGGACATTGGGGACCGCGTAGGGCACTTCGAGCTTTCACAGGACACTTGGCACTTTGTCCCTACTTCCCGCGACGCGGTTGGTGCCGTGACCATTGATGGACAGGCGGTGACCGACCGCGTCCATCTGGCAGACGGTTCATCCATCCGTTTCGGTAATACCGAGTTCGTGTTTCAGAGCCGGGAGAGCCCCGGCACTGTCAGCCAAGCCGACCGATGGGCGCTGGTCGGGGATGATGAGAAATTCGAGTTGCCGGTGCAGGACCACATCCTGTTGGGCAGCGATGAAGCGTGCGATATTGTTATTCGGGATGCGTCGGTCGACGGCCGACATGCTGTGCTTGAGTTCAGCCAGCACGACCTGAAACTGACAGCCCCAAGTGGTGGTTTCGTATCGGTGAACGATGTTGCTTTGCCCCGAGATGGTCAGTTCTTGAAACAGGGCGACTTTATCATGTTGGGCACCGTGGAACTCGGCTTGGTCAAGTTGTTCGATGCCTGACCGGGGCTAGTCCGCCGGAACGGGCCGCACCACGGACTAGCCGTAGAGAACCCGGCATGAGTCCCGACATCTGTTCCATCTGCAACAGCCCGCGCTCTGCCAAGGCGGGACCATGCGCCGTGTGTGGGGCGTCTCCCTCGGCTCCGACCCACAACTTGCCGGTCGGCACCCGTCTGCAGAACGGCAAGTTCGCCCTGGGGCAGAAGCTGGGGGTTGGCGGCTTCGGGATCACATATCTGGGAGCGCACCGCCATCTGAAGCGCACGGTCGCCATTAAGGAGTTGTTTCCTCAGGGGGCGCTGCGTCACGGCACCGCCGTTTTGGTACCTGACAGCCAGAAGCGGGAGTTCCACATCGAGAAAGAGCGGGTGCTGGAGGAGGCGCGCGCCATTGCCTGTCTCGATTCCCCGTGCATTGTGGAGGTGCAGGACTCGTTTCTGGAAAACAACACCGCCTACATCGTCATGGAGTATCTGGAGGGGGAATCGCTGAAGGATCGGATCGATAAGTTGGGGGCCCTACCTCCGGACGCTGTGCACCGGATTGGCCTGGCCGTCTGCGATGCCCTCATTGAGGTGCATCGGCACCATCTGCTGCACCGGGACATCAAACCCGAAAACATCATGCTGACGCGCGATGGGCGTGTGGTGCTGGTGGACTTCGGCTCAGCGCGGGCGTTCAACCCTGGCCGGACCGTGCGCCACACGGTCATCGTGACCCCGGAATACGCGGCTCCCGAGATGTTTAGTGAGCAGGCCCGGTTCGGTCCTCGCGCCGACCTGTTCTGTCTGGGCGGAACCCTCTTCCACGCGCTGACCGGCGGCCTGGCACCGTTCAGCCTAGACCGTTTGCAAGACCAGCGGTTGGCTATTGAGTTCCCTGGTCATGTGCAAGGCCCCCTGAGCGTCGCCATTGACCATGCCCTGCAGATCAGGGTTGAGGATCGTCCGCCGTCCGCCGAGGCCTTCAAGACGCTACTCTTGGACGCTTTGTACGGAGCCGGCAGCACGCCGCTGCACCGGGCCGTGTCCGAAGGGAATGCGGACGCAGTCAGAGCGTTGCTGGGGACCGGTGCGGATCCCAATTTACAAGATAAGAGTGGTACTGTACCGTTGCACTTAGCCGTATCCGCGAAGTTTGTGGATGTGGTCAGGGTGCTGTTGCAAGCCGGGGCCGCACTCAACGTTCAGGACCAGGCCGGCCAGACACCACTGCATCTGGCGAAAGTGGGCTCTGAGATCTTCGGCTTGTTGCTGGAAGCCGGTGCCAATCCCAACATTGCGTACGAAAACGGGAAGTCACCGCTATACCGGGCCGTGTCCGAAGGGAATGCGGACGCGGTCAGGGCGATGCTGGGGGCCGGTGCCGATCCCAATTTTCAAGACAAGAGTGGCACTGTACCGTTGCACTTGGCCGTATCCGCGAAGTTTGTGGATGCGGTCAGGGCACTGTTGCAAGCCGGGGCCGCACTCAACGTTCAGGACCAGGATGGTCAGACACCACTGCATCTGGCGAAAGTGGGCTCTGAGATCTTCGGCTTGTTGCTGG
>CAZMKQ010000016.1:0-43666 GCA_964566955.1 uncultured Caldilineaceae bacterium
GATCACGGGATGCCTCACCACCGAACAGGCCTTCGCCGCGCTGGACACCAAGACCCTGATGCTGATTGCCGGCACCATACCGCTGGGCCAAGGCATGCAGACATCCGGTCTTTCCCAACGCATTGCGGATGCCCTGATGGCCAGCAGCGCCATGCAGGACAACGTCTACCTGACCGTATCAATTCTGTTCATGGTGGCCTCCGTCCTGTCCGCCTTCATCTCAAACGCCGCGGTGGCAGTCCTGCTGGTTCCCATCGCCCTGCAGATGGCAGGCGCGATGGGAATTGCCTCCCGTCCCCTGTTGATGGCGGTCTGTTTCGGCGCCAGCTCCAGTTTCAGTACACCCATCGGCTACCAAACCAACACAATTGTCCAACGACCAGGCAGATACCGCTATCTGGACTACGCCCGTCTGGGACTGCCGCTCCAGGTGCTGGTCTGGGGCCTGTGTACATTCCTGTTGCCCACCTTCTATCCCTTCAGGTGACGCGGCGAGTCGGCTTGGGTCGGGACAACCGTTGACTTGTCGGACCGACAACGGTTGTTGTCACTCCGCATCCAGTAGGTGGGGACCTTCGTTGCCGGCGTCGTTCACCAATCGGCTGGCCGGATGGGCATCAAGCGCGCCATCGGGACAGGCCTGACAGAGATCCCGCAACCCCGGCACCGCCCACTCGTCGGCCATCAGCCACATGTCGTACTGCCTGGGGGGCAGGATCACGGGCATGCGGTGGTGGTAGGTTTGCATGAACTCGTTGGCGTCGGTGGTCAGGATGGTGCAGGACTCGATTTCGTGGCCGTCGGGACTTTGCCAGTGTTCCCAAAGCCCCGCCATGGCAACGTAGCCGCCATCGGCCATTTCAAAGCGGTACGGTTGCCTGCCGCCCCGCTCCCGTGTCCACTCGTAGAAAAACGTCGCCGGAATCAGACACCGCCTCCGCTTGAATGCAGACCGGAAAGAGGGTTTTTCGGCCGCGGTCTCGCTGCGCGCGTTGATGAGGCGCGCAGCCCAGGAAGTGTCCTTGGACCATCCCGGAATCAGGCCCCAGTGCACAAACGTCAATTCCCTGTCCTCCGAAAAGGGGCTGCGACGGACGATGGCCACGGGTTGGGTCGGTGCAATGTTGAAGCGCGGCATGATGCCTTGGGGCAATTCCACCGCGAATTGCCGATGGAACGAGGCCTGCTCGGGAATGAGACCAAAGCGTCCACACATGTGCCTGTCCTCGAATTGTGCCGCGACCAAGTGCCCGCGGTTTCCAGATCGCTTGCCTGCACCATACAATAACCCCCCGAAGAAGGTACGGCCCCAATGTGCGGCTCCCAGGTCCGTTCGATCCCATGCCCGTCTACGAGTACACCTGCCCAGCCTGCTCCGTTCGGTTCGCGCACCTTTGGAAAACAATGGCGGCGGCTTCCGCTGGGAACAGCCCTTCCTGCCCCGAGTGTCGCCATCCCGACACCAAACGGGTTGTTTCACAGCTTGCCGTACTGGACAGCATCGGCGGCCTAACCCCGGGGGAAGTCAATCAGGTCAAGGCGGCCGAAGAGCGGGCGGCCTCGTTCACCCCCCGTGAACACATCGACCATCTCAGGGCCGGACGCGCCCCTTCGGAAGGGGCATAGCTGCACGAGGCCGATGAACACCGACAACACGCCTCCGGCCGCTGATGGTCGGCGGCCGGAAGCCGCAAATCGGCGGCACCTGCCGCTGGGCGTGCGCGAATACCTGTGGCAGGACGCCCGGCTGCGGCAGCAGCTGGAAGCCGCGGTCAACCGGACGTTTCGAACCTGGGGCTACAACACCGTCATCCTGCCGATGTTCGAGTTCGGCGACATGTTGACGACCCGCACACACGCTGCCACCCACGATCGCCTGTACCGATTCCTGGATATGGAGGGCCGCACGCTGATTCTGCGGCCCGACATGACCGCCGCCGTGGCCCGACTGGTGGGCACGCGCCTGGCCGGGATGGAAGGCCCCTTCCGGTTTTGCTATGCCGGCAGCGTGTTTCGCCACGAGGAAACCTCGGGTTTGGAGTATCAGCAGGAGTTTCGGCAGGCCGGCATTGAGTTGGTAGGCTCCGCCGACGCCATGGCCGATGCCGAAATCCTGGCGTGCATGGCAGCCGGCCTCCATGCATGCAACCTGTCGGACTTCAGGATTGTGGTCGGCCACGCGGACTACTACGGCGGATTGCTGGACGCCCTTGACCCGCAGCCGTCCGATGCCCGACAGTTGCGGTGGGCGATGCACCGCAAAAGCGAACACGCCCTGGCCCGGTTTGTCGAGTCCTGCCGCCCGAGTCCGAGGCAGCGGACCACGCTGGAGAACCTGCTCACGCTGCAGGGGGCGGATGTGGCCGGGTTGTTGGAACGGGCCGCGGGGTTTTGCCTCAATCGGCGCATGGAGTCCGCACTGCTCAACCTGAGGGAACTAACCGCACAGTTGGATGCGTACGGCATTCTGGAACGAGTCACGCTGGATCTTGCCGAGTACCGGAACCTTGAGTACTACACCGGCATGACATTCGAATTCCTGTTGCCCGATTCGGCGGCCGTGGCCGGCAGCGGCGGCCGGTATGACGGGTTGATCGGCAGATTTGGGCGCAGCCGTCCGGCAGTCGGCGGGATCCTGCACCTCGACCGCCTGGTCCGGGCTGTGCATTCAAACCAGGCACCGCAGGCCCTAAGCCCCAAGCCTCCGCTCTGTGTGGTGGGGCAGACCAAATCCGGGGTTGCCCTGGAGTCAATGGGCAGGCTGCGCCAACAGGGCCTCGACATCGTCGTGCACACTGATCCGCTGTCCGCATCAGGGATTCTGGACATGGGGCGCAGTCTGGGGGCCCAAGTCGTGGCGGACTGGTGCGAACGCACGCAGTCCTTCCATGTGCTGGCGTGCACGATGCCGGAGTGTGTCGGGCCAATGGACGTGTCGAATTTCGAGCAATTGCTTGAGAGCCTGCCGCGGACCGAGCTGTCCGTCCCCGATCCATCCACCGCGATCATGGCCGGAAGCGATGTCTGACGCGGCCTGCCGGCGCCCCCTGCGCATATCCCTGCCCAAGGGGCGACTGGCCGACGACGTGGCGCGACACCTGCGGGACGGGGGACTGGACGTTCCGGACTTTTCCGCCTCCCGGCAACTGACCCTGCGCACCGCGGACGGCACCCAGGAGTACATTCTGTCCAAACCGACCGATGTTCCAACCTTTGTGGTGCACGGGGGCGCGGACATCGGGTTCTCGGGCCTGGACACGCTGCGTGAAGAAGGGGTGGACGTGCTTGAACCCTTCACGCTCCCCATCGGCATCTGCCGGATTTCCCTGGCGGGACCGCGGGCGTGGCGCGCTGTGGACCTGCATCTGAAGGACCACCTGCGGGTGGCCACCAAGTACACGCGCATCGCGTCCGACTGGTTTGTGTCCCAAGGCATCAATGCCGAGGTGATCAAGCTCAATGGCTCCGTGGAACTGGCACCCCTGACGGGTCTTTCAGACCTGATCGTTGATTTGGTGGAGACCGGCCGCACCCTGCAAGCCAACGGACTGGTGGAACTGCAGCACGTGTTGGACAGCAGGGTGGTGGTCATCGTCAACCGCTCGGCGTCCAGGCTGCGGGAGAACGAGATCAATCGCTTCCTGGCCTGCGTCCGTCCCGATCGGCCGGGAGCCTGATCAATGGATGCCCCATCCCGCGCGCCGGCAATCGGAATTGTCGGTGCCAAAATCAGGGTGCCGCGGTGGTTCGAGGATACCAGGGGTCGTTTTGCCGAAACATGGCGTTCGGAATGGTGGCCGGGTTTCGACATGTCCCAACTGCAGGGAAATCGCTCGGACAGCTGTCCGGGGGTGCTGCGGGGCTTGCACTATCACTTTCTCCAATTCGACTATTGGCAGGTGGTCCAGGGGGAAATCGAAGTCGGCCTGGTCGACTTGAGGGCCGATTCGGACACCTTCCTGCGAGCCGAAGTCCTGCGCTTGAACGCCCAGGCGGGCTGGGGATTGTTCATTCCGCCCGGCGTGGCCCACGGCTTCCACAGTCCCCGCGGGGCGATTCTGACGTACCTGGTCAACCGGTACTACACGGGAACCGACGAGTTCAGCGTACTCTGGAACGATCCGGAGCTTGCAGTCCCGTGGACCTGCACCGATCCCATCCTGTCCGAGCGCGACAGCCAGGCGCCGCGCTGGCAGGACATTCCCGATTCAGACAGACCAATGGCATAGGCAATTCAATGAACAAACCGATTCGCATCGGCGTCCTGGGCGGCAGCGGCGTCTACGACATGGAAGCCCTCACGGACGTAAGGGAACTGACCCTCGAAACCCCCTTCGGCGCTCCTTCCGGTCCCTACCTGATCGGCAACATCCATGGGCAAAGGGTGGCGTTTCTGGCCCGGCACGGCCGCGGACACACCATTTCGCCCTCGCGCCTGAACTTCAGGGCCAACATCTACGGTTTCAAGCAACTGGGAGTCGAGTACCTCATCAGCGTCAACGCCTGCGGCAGTTTGCAACGGCGATACAAGGCCGAGCAGATCATGGTGCCGGACCAGCTGTACGACCACACGCGGCTGCGGAACCTGTCGTTCTTCAACGACCCGGAAGCCGGGACCGAAAACATTGTGTGCCACATCAGCCTGGCCGACCCGTTTTGCCCGATCCTCAGCAAAGTCTGCCACCAGGCCCTGGTGGACACGGGAGCCGACGCCATCAAGGGCGGCAACATGATCACGATCGAGGGTCCTCGCTTCAGCACGAAATTCGAAAGCCGGACCTTCGCCAGTTGGGGTACGGATGTCATCGGCATGACCACGTCACCCGAAGCGCAACTCGCCCGCGAGGCCGAGATGAGCTTCGCGGTCATGGCCCACATCACGGACCAGGACATCTTCGACGAGGAGGCCTCGGTGACCGTGGAGGTGGTGCTCGGACACATGGAGGCCAACATCCGCGCCGTGCGGCTTGCCTTGGTCAGGGCCGTGGAGCTGCTGGAGGGTGCCCCACCCTCCCCCTTTCACCGGGAACTGGACTCCGCCATTCAATCCGGACGCAACTACATCACGGACGAGCAGTACCGTCGGTTTGCCCATCTCATCGGGCGCCTGAAGGCCGACTGAAGCGACGTGTCCTTGCCGGTCTCGGACCGCGCAGCCTGCCGCCTGCTGCGCAATCTGGTCGAAATTCCATCGGTCAGCGGCGACGAACTGGCGGCCAGCCAGTGGCTGGCCGCGCAGATGCGCGCCCTCGGCTATGACCATGCCGAGGTGGACGCCGCCAACAACGCCGTAGGGCGTGTGGGTCGGGCCGACGCCCCGCGCACCGTGATGCTGCTGGGTCACATCGACACCGTGCCTGGACACATTCCGGTGGAACTCAAGGATGTCGGCGGGAAACAGGTTCTGTACGGCAGGGGCACAGTGGATGCCAAGGGACCGCTGGCCACCTTCACCGTCGCGGCCGCAAACCTGAAGCAGGCATTGCCCGAAGACTGTCAGGTGGTGGTGGTGGGTGCAGTGGAAGAGGAAGCCGCCACATCCAAGGGCGCCCGTTGCGTCAGGGATCGCCACAACGGCCGCACCCTTCCGATTCCGGACTACTGCCTGATCGGGGAACCGACCGGCACCACGGGCATTGCCCGGGGTTACAAGGGCCGCATCCTGCTGCGGTTCCGCGCTGGGCAGCCCACGGCGCACACTGCCGGCCCAGGCACGGAAGTCGCGGAACTGGCCGTGGCGTTCTGGTGTTATGTCAAGCAGTTGGTGGAAGCCGGGGGACAACCGGGATCCCAAGTGTTCGAGGCAGCGTCCCCCAGCCTACGCGAAATCAACACCAATCTTTGGCAAAACGATCAAAACCATGTCAGTGCCCTGATTGGGATTCGCCTGCCGCCGGGTTTCGACATGCTGCCATTTGTGCAGAACCTGCGCGGCTGGTGCGAGGAGCAGATCGGGTCGGTCCGGGAGCCCATGCCGGCGCACATCGATGCAGACACTCCAATCGGGTTTGCCTGCGCCGGACCCATCGTCGAAGCCCGGCTCGACCTGAGCGGGTTCGAACCCGCCTGGCTCACCCCGCGGCGCAACCACCTGTCCACCTGCCTGCGGGGCGCCATTCGACGGGTTACCGGGGAACCACCCCGCTTCGTGGTCAAGACCGGCACCTGCGACATGAACGTGGTCGGCCCGGCCTGGGGTTGTCCCGTATTCGCCTACGGGCCGGGAGACTCCGAGCTGGACCACACCCCGGAGGAACACATTGAAATCGAAGGGTACCTCGATGCCGTTCGTGTTCTGACGGACGCGTTGGGCACCCTGATCAGGATGTCCTGACCGGCTGCCGGCGCGGGCCGGAGTTTCGTTTCCGGCTTCTTGCCAGATTGGTGAGGTAGTCGCCGAACGTGCCTCGGAATTCCCTGAGTGCACCGTTTTGCAGGACCACGACCCGGTCTGCCAGGCGGTCCAGGAAGTAGCGGTCGTGCGACACCATCAGGATGGCGCCGGCGAAGCCCAACAGGACCTCCTCCAGGATTTCGGCCGACTGGATGTCCAGGTTGTTGGTCGGTTCGTCCAGGACCAGGAAGTTGGGTTGCTGAAGCATCATCAGGGCCATCTGCAACCGGCTTCGTTCGCCGCCCGACAACGCCCCCACGGGATCCAGGCACTGGCGGTAGCCGAACTGGAATTTCCGCAGGAAGGAAACGGCGGTGGCCTCGGTCATGGAGTGGTCGCGGCGTACCGTGTCAACCAGGTTCAGCCGGTAGTCGAGGTTGCGGTGTTCCTGGTCGTAGAAACCCAGTTTCAGGCTGGGCCCCAGCTTGATCGTGCCGCCGGTGGGCTGCAGTTGGCCGCGGATCAAGTTGAGCAACAGGGACTTGCCCGCGCCGTTGGGGCCCACAATGGCCACCCGTTCGCCCTTCCAGACCAGAAGATCCGCGCGGTCGAACAGCCGGACACCCGTATCGGTAAAGGTGAAGGAGACATTGGTCAACTCCAACACCTTCTCGCTGCCCCGCCGGTACTGCAGGGTCAGGTCCATGGTTTCGGAGTCGGTGACCGGCGCATCAATACGGTCAATGCGGTCGATGCGCTTGAGAATGCTCTTGCCGCGGGTGATGAACTTGGGATTGTCGAAGACGGCACCCCAGGTTAGAAGGCGCTGGGCCGACTCCTCCAGCCGTTTGATTTCCTTTTGTTGGGCTTGGTAGCGACGGGCCTGACTGGCAACCGCAATCTCTTTTTGGATCACGTATTCGGAATAGTTGCCCGGCCAGGCGAACACCTTGCGTCGTTCCAGTTCAATGATGGAATCGACGATCAGGTCGAGCAGGTAGCGGTCGTGGGACACAATCGCCACGCCGCCGCCAAAGGCACCGATAATTCGTTCCAGCAGCTGTTTGCCGCGCAGGTCGAGATGATTGTCGGGCTCATCCAGCACCAGAAAATCGGGCCGTCCGACCAGGATGCGCGCCAGGGCCAACAGCTTCTTTTGACCTCCGCTTAGGTCGGCGACCCGCAGACCGAAGCTGTCTTCAGCCAAGCCGACCTGCCTCAGGGTAGCCTCGACGGTCCGTTGGAAACTGGGACCGCCCAGTTCGGCATACCGGGCAACCAATGCGTCCTGGCGAGCGATGGCCGCCTCCAACCTGGCCGGATCGCCGTATACCTCCTCCAGGCCCATGCTGGCCTCGACCTCTTGGAGTTCCGCCTCAACCCGATCCAATTCCGGGAGGGCGCCCTGCATCGCCTCCAACACCGTCGCAGACCGAGGCAACTCGGCCTCCTGGGGCAGGTAGCCGAACCGGACCGGGCGGTCGCGGACCACGCTGCCGGCATCGGCACCGTGAATCCCCGTAAGGCACTTGAGCAACGTGCTCTTGCCCGAACCATTGCGTCCCACGACGCCAACAGTCTCCTGGCTGTATACAGCCAGGGTCACGTCCTCCAGGACGGGTTCGTCGAAGTAGGCCGCCGTAACCTGATTGAACGAAAGAACCCTTTCCTTCATCGTAGCCATGCACCCGGGAACCGCATGGACTTCGAATGGTCAATCCGCCTGCCCCGCGGCCAACGCGCCGCCCCACGTTGGATCGGGACCGCTGGGCATCGCATTCGAATCAGGGAAGGGCTCCCATGAAACCTCCGTCCACGGCCAGGCCGATACCGGTGATGAAACCTGCCTGCCGGCTGCACAGAAACGTGACCGCCGCACCGAACTCCATGGGATCCCCGAGGCGTCCCAGCGGCACCGTGGCGGCCCGTTCGGCAAACGCCTCCTCCACGGTGATGCCCTTCTGGTCGGCAGCCTGTTGGGCCAGTTCATCAAGCCGATCCGTCTTGGTCACCCCCGGGCACACGGCATTCACGGTCGTGCCGGTCGCAGCAAGTTCCATGCTCAGGGTCTTGATCACGCCGTGAACCCCGGTGCGCGTGGCATTGCTCAGCACCATGCTCTCCATCGGATGCTTGGCGCTGACACTGGTGATGGCCACCAAACGGCCCTGATCACTGGCGGTGACATGTGGCAGGGCGGACCGGAAGAGTCTGACGGCGCTCATGAGGTTCAGTTGCAGTGCCAAGGCCCACTCGGAATCGGTCTTGTCCGCGAACTCCCCGCTGGGCGGTCCCCCGGCGTTGGCCACCACAATATCGAGGCCGTCGAACCGATCCGCAGCCGCCTGGATGAAGGCGCCTGGAGCCTCCGCGTCGGACATGTCCGCCACCAGGGCCAGTACCTCGGAACCGGTCTGCTCCCGTATCCGGTCCGCGGCAGCCTGCAGGCGATCTTCGTTGCGAGCGCAGATGGCGACGCGGCAGCCTTCCTGCGCCAGGGTCAGAGCCGACGCGAAGCCCAATCCGGCACTGGCGGCCGCCACAGCCGCGGCCCGGCCCTTGAGATTCAGATCCATGGTTGTTCCCCGATATGCACTGGCGATGAATTCTGGACAACCGACATCGGCATGACCTGCCGGTCCGGCCTGCGGCCAGAATAGCATGGTCGGTCCGTGCCGGGCCGACCTACAGTTTCAGGGCGCGCACGAACAGGACCGGAGGAATGTCCGGCATCGACCCGTACGACAGCGGTTGGAACGGTTCTTCGGTCGGTGGAAAGGACGGTTCCACCAAGCCGTTGACAACCAGGCCCGCGGCCGTGAGGTGACCCACGATGGTCTGTAGGGACCGATGGAAGTAGTAGTGGGTTTCCGGTTGCGTACGGATTCCGATGGCCTTGTATGGTTCCACATTCAAGTAGCGGTGGACCATTACGCTGTTCCGTTGCCCGGCCGTGCCTTGTGCAGCCACGAGTTCGACGTCGGGCGTGACAAAACAGGGATGCTGCTGGGAAATCACCCAGATTCCGCCGGGGCGCAACAACGAGGCCACTTGCCGACACATCAGGTCCACGACGGCTACATCCATGAACAACATGTTGCAGACCACCGCGTCGAACCATGCATGGCGCCGATGCAATTCCGCCCAGTCCTCCTCGCTGGTGACATCCAGACGCAGGATCTCGCAACCCGAATTGCGCCGGGCGGCGATGGCAACGAACGATTCCGTGCCGTCCGTGGCCACAACATCCGCACCCGCCCGTAGCAGATCGCGGGTGTACAGGCCGGTGCCGCATCCCAACTCCAAGATTTTGCGGCCGCGCACCGGCTGCAGCAGTTGCATGGCAACGGGCCGAACCAGAACATTGTGGAAATCGTTGCCGCGGTCGCCCATATAGGCATCCCAACAAGAGGCGATGCGTTCCCAAACGGCCAAGGCATCCCGGTTGTACTCCGGCCACTGGCCGTCGCGGCTCAAGTTTGCAGAAGTGCTCACAGGGCCTCCGCACAGTGCCGAAACGCATCCATGGCCCGTGTCAGTTGGCCCGTTCGGGCCGGACGGGTGATGGGTCCAAGCCAGGCGGCAGGGCCATGCCAGGTTTCCCGGACCTTGGCTTGGCAACCCCCAACCGAATCCTCGACCTCAAAGACGAGCACGGCGGTCGATGACCATATCCGCACCTCCATCACCGCCATGCTCGGCTCTGCCACCAGCCGTATGCATGCCGCGAGCACTCCCCATCTGCTGTCAAGCCGCAGCGCGGAGCCTTCCGCCCACGGTTGCCCTTCCACCCACGAAACTTGCCGGATGCCGTCGTACCACGCCGGCCAGGCAGACGTATCCGTGAAAACCGACCATGCCCGATTGCGGCTGGCCTGGATGAATGTACTCGCACTTGCCTGCATAATGGCTCGGACCACCGCAATTCGCGGGACGGCACCGGCCAAGGCAGTTTGCCAGTTTTGCTCGCAAACCGGAAGCCGTCCTACCCTGTGTCCGCCTCGACAGGCCGCTTCCGGAGATCATGACCGGGTGTGGCCAATGCTATCGATGTCCGGGCAGGGCCTGCCATGACGACTCTCAATTCCCGTGAAATCCATCTGACACTTCGCCCCGAGCAGTCCCGGGTTCTGGACCGATTCCTGGAGGCGTGGGGTCCTCCGGTTTGGATTGTGGGCGGCATGGTCCGCGACCGCCTCCTGGGACTTCCACCCGGGCACGACCTCGACTTGGCCGTACCACAACCGCACCAGTTGACGGACCAACGCTGGATCCCTGGCAACTGGCACGCCTTTTGCCTGGATCCCCGCAGGCAGATCTGGCGCTTGGCAGCCTATCCGCCATGCGAGCAGGAGCCGGTTGGCACAGTCGATTTGGTCCTCTTGGGCGGCGGCCGCATCGAATCCGATCTTGGACAGCGCGATTTTCGCGTGAATGCGATGGCGGTCCAGGTCAAGTCGGTCGTGGGCACCCACGTGACCGGCACGCTGGTCGATCCCTTCGGAGGTCGGGGTGACCTTGCCCAGCGCACGGTGGTTCCCGTCTCCGAACGCAACATGTTGTCCGATCCGTTGCGCATGCTCAGGGCCGTCCGGCTGTCACACGGCCTTGGGCTCACACTGTCGGCGGATTTGCGATTGTTCATAGGACAACACGGTCACCTCGCAAGACAGGCTGCGCGGGAACGGGTCGGACCGGAGGTATGGAAACTGGTGACCAGTCCCGCATCGTCCATTCGTGATATTGCACACGACCTGAACGAATTGAACCTCTGGCCTCTGATTGCCGACAGGGACGCCGGCACGTTCTCCCTGTCCGAGCACGATGTGTGCTGGCTGTCGCGGTTGCAGGCGTGGACAAGGTCAACAAAACCGGACCGCAGCCCGTGCGAACGTCATCCGAGTCCCATGGAACCGGACATCGATGCGGTAATCGACCTGCAGCAGTTGGCTCGCGCGTACCTGGGTCCGGGGCGCATGCGCGGCGACTGGTGGATCTTGGCCGCCGTCCTTTGGCTGATCCTCCCGGACACGACTGCGGCCGAACCAAGTACCGGCATGAAGCGCTGGGCTAGACGATGTGCCTTTGCCAGTGCGGAACAGCAGTGGCTCGGTTCGGTCGGCACAGCCCTCGACCATGTATGGCGGCAGTGGGTACATCCATCCAGTCGTTGCCCTGCCCGGGAGCCGACGATGATTGAGTGTCACCGTTTGATGGAGAAGACCGGCTGGCACCTAGGCCAGCCCGCGCTGCAGGATGCATGCGCAATCGCAGCGCCGTTGGCAAGGGCAACCGGAGCCGGGGCGCAAACCCGTCTGACGACAATCCAGCATGCCGTCAATCGTCTGTGGCGGCTCGGTCAAGGCGGTCCAGTGCAGCCTCTGGCCACCGGACAGGACATCCTGACCTGGTACGACCTGGCCCCGGGCCCGAAAGTCGGCAGGTTGCTGGCCCTTCTGGTCGAGGCCCAGGTGGACGGCCGGGTCGTTTCCCGCAACCAAGCACAGCGGTTCCTTGACGATTTGCTGTAACATTGAGGTGTAGCCGGTCCTGTCCAAGGACCAGACACTTCCCGACCGCAACGTCGGACCTGCAATGGCACAAGCTAGTTCATGGGACTGATCGCGATCCTGGGTTCGATTGTCGCGATTGTCCTGTTGATTGCCTTTTGCGTCGCCGCCGAAATCTCCCTGGCAGGTTCGCGGCGTTCCCGCATCCAACAGCTGCAGGATGACGGTAATGTCCTCGCCGACAAGGTGGGCGGCATCATTCACAATCCCAGTCAGCTCAGCGCCTACATTTCGAGCTGCCAAATCAGCATCACGATTTGCACTGTCTTGCTGGGGTTTGTGGGGCAAGCCGGCGTCGCGCCCCGCATTGAGCCACTCCTGTTGCAACTCGGCCTGAATGCGGCCACCGCCACCTCGCTGGCGGTCGGATCGACACTCGTGGTCCTGTCGATAAGCGAGGTGTTCCTGGGCGAACTGGTACCCAAGAACCTGGGCATCCGCATCCCGGAGCGGCTGGCCATGGTCACCGTGACCTACATGCGGGCCTACCACTTCCTGTTCAAGCCATTCCTGTGGATCTTCAACCTGTTCAATCGCGCGATCCTGTTCCTAATCCGGGTCAAGGTTACGCACCAGCACGGCCTGGTGTTGACCGACCAGGAAATCCGGCGGATATCCAGGGAGAGTCAGGCACAGGGCCAGTTCGACTGGGACGAAGGTGGCGCCATCGACCGTACACTCAACATCGACAAGGAACCGGTCTTGGCCAAGATGGTGGGGCGGGAACATATTTTCGCGGCCCCCGAGTGGACAACACCGGACCTGCAGCAGGATCTTCTGGCGAACTCCCCCTATTCCCGCATGCCGGTCTTTGACGGCTCCCTGGACAACCTGACCCGTACCGTCCACCTGCGAGACCTCATGTGCAGTCCGGCTCCGCGACCGGACGACGATCCGGGGCCCTTTCCCGCCTTCGCGGAGGATGTCAAGGTGGACGATGCTCTGGCGGACATGTTGCATAACAAGGTGCATCTGGCCGTGGTTCGGGACGATTTGGGCGCGACCGCCGGGATCATTACGTTGGAACAGCTGGTGGAAGCCGTCGTCGGGGATATACACGACGAGTTCGACGAGGAGGAGCCACCGCCCTTCCGGTTCGTTAACAACGACGTGCTGTTTATCGAAGCGTCGGTGGATGCAACATTGCTCGCGGCCGCGTTCGGAAGTGGGGACGGCAGCCTGGACACCAACACACTCCCGCTTGATCCATCTCCGGACGCGCCGGCCCCCATGGAGGGCATCCCGCACCGGGGCCTTCGCCGGGCAGGTCCCGGTGCGGCCGACGGCTATTTTGTGAACGCCACCGAGGAGACGGTCAGGCTGGCACTGCAACTGCAGTCGGATCCCGCCGGTCCGGGTTTCGAACACGGAGCCCTGTGATGGAAGCACTGGTTCCGATCGTGCTGATTGCCTTGTTCGTGGCGGCCAACGGTTTCTTCGTCGCGGCGGAGTTTTCCGTGATGCTGGCCCCCTACCCACGCATCGAGAGCAGGGAGGAGGCTGGACACCGGCAGGCCGCCTACATCCTGACCATCCTGCGGGACAAGGAACGCCGCAACGACTTCATCGCCACGGCCCAGATAGGGATCACGTTGGCCAGTATGGGCCTGGGCATATATGCCGAGGAGCGCGTGGCGCACTGGTTGCATGAGGTTCTGCACCTGCCGTGGCTGTCGGAGCACGCAGCCACCACGGCCGCGCTGGTCATCGCCGTTGGCAGTCTGTCGTTCCTGCATGTCGTCGTGGGCGAAATGGTTCCGCAGACCATTGCCGTCCAGATGCCGGAAGCGGTGGTGCTGGCGGTGGCCGGCACGATGCGGGTCTGCGAAATGCTTCTGAAACCCATGGCGCGCCAGCTGAATCGGGCAGCCGACTTTCTCATCACCAGATCACCCGTACCCGTGGACCAGGACGACGGGCTGGCCTATTCCAAGGAGGAAATCCAAATCCTGATCGAGGAAAGCTATCACGCCGACCACATCGAGGATGACGAGTTTGGCTACCTGGAACGGATTGGGAACTTCGACGACCGCACCGTCAACGAAGTGATGACGCCCCGCACGCGGGTTGTGGGCATCCAGGAGGATGCAACCTACGCGGATGTGATCGCGGTCATGCGGGAAGCCGGCCAGTCCCGCTATCCCATCTACGGCAGCAACCTGGACGACATCAAGGGGATACTCCACTTCAAGCAGCTGGCGCGGCTGGACCGCAGGGCCGAGTTTCGGCTCCTCGACATCATCACCAGGGTGCCGGACGGAGACCAGGATCAGGGGACGGGCGCCCTGGTGGTCCCAGGTTCCACACCACTGCCCCAAATGCTGAAGCTGTTCCAGTCGCGCGGAGCCTACATGGCCGTGGTGCAGGATGAATTCCAAGGCACGGCGGGATTGGTAACCCTGGAAGACCTGATGGAGGAAATCTTCGGCGAAATCGAAGACGAATCGGACCTTGAGGCAAACCGCGCCCGGGAAGCACCCCGGCTCGAGGTCCGGTCCGGAACCACCGTGGTGGCCCGGCTCGACGTTCCTGTGGACGAACTGCCCGAGGACTTCGCGGAAGCGCTGGGAGAGAAAAAAGGCGAGGCGGAAACCATCAGCGGGATGATAATGAACGCGCTCGACAGGGTTCCGGCAAGAGGAGATGAAACCCGTCTGGGGCAGGTCTCCGTACGCGTGGAGGGCGAACCGCCGGACCTGCTGGCCTTGCTTAAGCTGTCACCATCCAAGCCCTCGGGCAACTGACGGCCGACGAATATCCGGGTTGCCGTGCACAGGGGCAACCTGTGCGCGGCCTGCGCCATCCACACCCATGCAGGATCCCCATATGGCCCCGAACCGCCGCATGTCGACGCCCTTCAAACTGATCTACGGTTCGGGGGAGTGGATTCCGGCCATCACCTCCACCAGCCGCTCCCTGATCCTGAACTACTTTCTGGTGACCGTGGTCGGCCTCCGGCCGGGCATTGTGGGCGTGATTCTGATGATTGGCCGCATTTGGGACGCGGTCAACGATCCGCTGGTGGGCCTCATCAGCGATCGACTGCAGACCCGGTGGGGCCGGCGGCGCCCCCTGATGCTGGCGGCTGCCGTACCGATGATGGTGCTGTTCGCCCTGTTGTGGACCAAACCTTTCGACAATCAATGGAGTCTGTTCGCTTGGTTTGTCGTGATTTCCGTGTTGCTCGATACAGCCATCACCGTGTTCTCGGTGCCCCACACGGCCCTGGTGGCGGAATTGTCCAGCGACTACGAAGAACGGATTGACCTCAGTGTTTGGCGCAACGCCTTCTTTATCCTGGGCGCCCTCGTCATCGCGGCCCTGTTCAAAATGTTGGCGGAAGACTGGCTGGGCATGCTGGGCGGGGAGTCCAACGTATTCCGCGGCTACATGCTGGCCGGGTGGCTGTTCGGCGCATCCCTGCTGGTGGCGCCGGTCCTCAACTTCATCACGGTCAAGGAACCGGCCAATGTAGTGTCCGAGGTTCCCGTCAGTGTGATGGAGGGGCTCAGAACCGCCTATCGCAATCGACCCTTCGTCCTGCTGTCGACCGCCTATTTCTTCGCATTGACCGGGCTTGAAGTTGTCATC
Source organism: uncultured Caldilineaceae bacterium (assembly GCA_964566955.1). Lineage (GTDB taxonomy): Bacteria > Chloroflexota > Anaerolineae > Caldilineales > Caldilineaceae > Bin34. The sequence goes on from CAZMKQ010000016.1 coordinate 15,496, forward strand.
GCCACGTTTGTCTGGTACTTGCAGATTGTTCTGAGGGCGACGCCGCTCCTGGAGTCGCTGTTGCCGGCGGTGCTGCTGGGTTCATCCCTGCTGGCCCTGCCCCTGGTCAACCTTCTGGTCAGGAAACTGGGCAAGCTCAAGGCATACATCATCTGCGGCTTCCTTTGGATTGCAACGCTGCCGGCATACGCCTTGTATCCGCAGGGAGCCGCCGACACGTTCCTCTATTTTTGTGTCTGGCTGGGATTCACATACGCAGCGGGCATCACCATTCCCTGGGCCATGCTGCCCGACGTTATCGAGTACGACGAACTGCAAACCGGCAACCGCAGCGAAGGGCTGTTCACGGCCTACATGGTCTTTTTCCGAAAGTTGGGCGGTGCCGTGGCGGTGTTCGTCGCCAATCTCATCCTGGCGCAAGCCGGCTTCATCGAGGCCACCTACGGCACCGGCATCGAACAGCCCCAGTCGGTTGTGACAGCCCTGCGGCTCCTGTCCGGCGTGCTGCCGACATTGTTGGTGGCGGTGGGCGTCTTCGTGATTCGCAAATACCCGATCACGCGCAATCGCCACCGCGCACTGCTGGCCGAACTCGCCGAGCGCCGTCGGAGCGAGCCCGTGGCCACCAACTGACGCCAAGCATTCGCCTACATCGGCTCCCGCCTTCTTCCGATCGAATCACTCGTGCCGTACGCCATCGCCATGCCTCCCGTACCCAACGAACCGCTAAACATCTACGGTCTGCACGACGCGGGCGGCGAGCATCTCTTCGAAGAGGCCGACGTGCACGGCTGGGTGGTATTCAACGAATTCATCGGCATGGACGCCGCCGACCGCTCCGGTGTGGACTACAGTGCCTGGTCGGAACGCGGCTACGGCGTGATTGTCAAACTGCAATCGGGTTTCAATCCGGACGGCACGCTTCCGGCTGTCGACAACCACTGGAAATTCGCCCGCCGGTGCGGCCGTTTCGTCAAGGCCTCCCGTGGCTGCCGCCACTGGGTGATTGGGAACGAGTTCAACAACTGGGCCGCGCGCCCGGGGGCCGACGCACGCGCCCGGATATCGCTGCTCCAGGAGGTGACGGACCCGGCGCAGGTACAGGCCGTGCTGCGGGCGCTGCCCGAGCGCTTCGACGCGCTGCATCCCGACGGGACCGCGACCAACCTGGCCACCGTCGGCGAAGCCGTGCACCCGGACCGCTATGTCGCCTGTTTCAGGCAGTGCCGGGAAGCCATCCAACGGGCCGACCCGGATGCACTGGTCATTACGGGGGCGGTTACCCCATGGAACACCCATACCCGCTATGCGGGCAACGAGAACGGAGACTGGATCACCTATTTCAGCGACATCCTGAACCGGCTGGGACCCCAAGGTTGCGAGGGCATTGCGCTGCATGCCTTTACCGTCACTGACGATCCCGCCGACGTTACCGCCGATGCCTGGATACCCGAACGCTCGCCACGCCGCCGCAGCGGCTTCCGGGCCTACCGCGACTTTATGCGCGGAATCCCGTACCACATGCGCCAATTGCCCGTTTACATCGTGGAGGCGGACCAATTCCAGTCCTGGAGCCCACGGCAAAACGGATGGGTGCAGGCGGTCTACCGGGAAATCAACGGGTGGAATGAAGGTCCGGGACACCAGCAAATCCGTTGTGCCGCGCTGTTCCGGTGGGCGGCCAGCCCCGGCGGTCGCTGGCAACTGTCCGCATCCGAGGCTGTCTTGGCGGATACCGCCGCGGCCCTCAACCAACACTATGCCTGGGATCCGGAAAAGGCTCCTCTGCTCAACCCCGAACAGCCCGACGCCTCCGCCAGCCTGTCCCCCGGCAGCGTGATTAGGACCATCGGCGACATCAACCTGCGGGTCGTGCCCGGATTCGTCGGTTCGCCTCCGGACGCCATCGTGACGAAGCTTCCGTCGGGGCAGCAGTGCCTGATTGTCGACGGCCCCGAACAGGTGGACCGGTTGATCTGGTGGCGCGTTACGGTCACCTTGTCCGACCGCTCCCAGGTTGAGGGCTGGCTGGCACAAGCCGGAGTGGATGCACAGCCGTTCATCGCCAGGGTGTCCGGTGCCCCGGATCTGGCGGCTCCCTTCGACCCGGTGCCAATCCCGGACACTGACGCCATGGCGCCGGGCACCTACTTCCTTGTCCAGCGCCCCACCGAACTGCGGCGCACGCCAGGCACGCGGGCCAAGGAGGCGGACGACCTGTTGGGCACCATCCCCATGGGGACCCCGGGTCTCGTGCAGGAAGGACCCTTGTACGTAGAGGACGGTATTTGGTGGCGCGTGCGCGCAGCCTGGCCGGAAGACAGTGATTCGACAGGATGGCTGCGAGAGGAAACCGAGCGCGACAAGCGCAACCTGCAGGTCATCGCCGTGCCCGGAACCCCGGCCCCTCCCGAGCCCAGGTTTGCGGTGGGCGACACCGTCTGGGTATGGCGCAATGCCCTCCTGCGCCGTTTGCCCGGCATCGCCAGCCAGGCGGTTGACGATATCGTCATGCAACTGGCGCCCGGCATGTCCCTGACCGTGGAAGGCGGCCCACGATTGGAAGACAGGCTGGTGTGGTGGCAGGTAGCCACGCCCGCCACGGTTGAGCCCGTACTGCGGGGATGGGTCTCGGAAATGACGTCAACCGGCTACGACCTCATTCAGGACTCCGCACCGAACCTGCCCGGACGCGACCGGCAAGCGCTCCAGCCGGGCGACAGCATCTGGGTGATTGCCGCAAGCTCAATGCGGCGTACCCCGGGTCTGGACGGGGATGCCGGCTACGATGTCCTGGGCGAAGTGTCCCGCAACACGCTGTGCACGGTTCTGGGCCATCCGCAGGGAGTGGGCGGAATCGCATGGTGGCTGCTGGCAGTGGCCACGGACGAAAAAGACCGGATGTGGGGCTGGGTGGCCCAGAATGCGCCGGACGGCACCCCGCAGATGGGAACCAATCCCCTGCCCGCGGTCACTCCGCCCGTCCCGCGCCGTGCCCCCAGCGCCCGGGAACGCCGGACCTTCGCCAACGGTGACCGCGTCATGAACATCCAATCGGATGTCCTGCGGATGCGCAGGACTCCCGGCCAGGTAGGCAAGCCGGATTCGGACATCATCGGGCGTGCACCGTCCCGCAGCACCCTGCTCGTCAACGGCGGGCCGGAGATCAGGGACAATCTCCGGTGGTGGTGGACGGACATGGTGATCCCGCCCTCGAACCAGCCGTCGGGCTGGGTCGCCGAAGGTTCGCAGAGCGGACTGCGCCTGCTGGCCTACGACTTCCTGGCCGACCACATCGACATCGCCACTCCGTTTCCGGGCCGTTTCCCGATGTCCCAGGGTTGGGGCACCAATCCGCAGTTCTACAGCCGATTCAGCTACGGCGGGGTTCCCATGCGGGGCCACAACGGCCTCGACTTCGCCTTGCCGGTGGGTACACCGCTGCTGGCGACCGATGCCGGCAGGATCACCCGAACCGATTTCGGGGTGGGCGGTTTCGGCAAATTCGTGCTCATGGAACACGACTGGGGAGAATCGGTATACGCGCACATGAGCGAGTTCTCGGTCAGTGTGGGCCAGACCGTCGGACGCGGTGCCACCCTGGGGCTTTCGGGCAACACGGGTGCCAGTACAGGACCCCACCTGCACTTTGGCATACGGATTCTGCCGTATCGCAGACCCGACGGGTGGGGCGGATTCTGCAACCCGGCACAATTCATGTCGCAGGACATTTTCCGCAATCGTCCGGTAGCCATGGAGCCGTCCCCGCCCGGCGTGGAGAGCGATACCAACGTCCTTCCCTGAACCGGTTCCCCACTGTGGCCCCAGCTCCCGTCGTCCAACTCGCAGTTTCCAAAATCCCGAAGTACGCCACGCGCGAAAGCGGGGACACGGTCGAAGTGGTCGAAAGGCCGCACGGCGGTTTGAGCGCGGTCCTGGCCGACGGCCAGCGCAGCGGCCGCAGTGCCAAGAACATCAGCAACCTCGTGGTGCGCAAGGCCATCTCGCTGTTGGCCGAAGGCGTGCGCGACGGAGCTACGGCGCGGGCGGCACACGACTACCTGCGCACGTATCGACGGGGCCAGGTGAGCGCCGAATTGCAAATCGTCAGCATCGACATGGACTCCTGGACGCTTGTCGTCTCGCGCAACTGCCACTGCCCGGCCTGGTTCCGGACCAGCCACAGCCAGGGATTGCTGCAGGCCCATAGTCAGGCCATCGGCATTCACCGCAACACGCGGCCGGACATCACCGAGCTGCCAATCGAGGCCGGCAGCATGGTGGTGGCGGCCTCGGACGGCGTGTGGGAATCCGGCCGCCATCCGCAGGACCGCATGAATCTGCCGGCCCTGGTCTGCGAAGCGGACCCCGACGGCAGCCTGCCGGCGGACTGTCTCGCCCGCCTGCTGCTCGACACCGCCCTGGTCCTTGAGGCAGGCCGCGCCCGGGACGATCTGACGGTGCTGGTCGTAAAGGTCCTGGGCCGTAGCGAACGGGACGACGCGCGGCATATGACCGTCAGTTTTCCCTTGGGATAGGGATCGATCCGGACGGCAGGAGTTGGAATGCAGCGTCCGCTCATCAAGGTTGTGGGGGTCAGCGCGGCCGGGAAGTCCACCTTGGTGGCGACCCTCGAGCAATTGGGCATGCACGCCCGGTGCACCAGCCAGGAACACAGTTATGTCAAGGATATGTGGCAACGGCTGCATCCTCCCGACATACTGATATTCCTGCATGCGGACCTGGGAACCCAGTTGTCCAGACGCCCGTGGGGGCGGTATACCGAGGCCGGCCACCGGGAGGAGTTGGAGAGGCTGGCCCATGCCCGGGCCCATGCGGACCTTGTAATCGAAACCTCGCCCATGACAAAACGGGAAGTGGTTCGGACCGTACGACGGTTTCTGGATGACCGGCAAGCCGCCAACGCCCGGTGCGCTCCCCAAGGCTGACATTTTGTCGCTGTTTCGGCTACGAATTTTTGCCCAAGACGGCACCGTTTGTTGTGTTATCATCAAACATGGCTAAGCAGCCTGGATTCAAGGGTTGAATCGGGTCGGATTGGTTCCGCAACGCACATCACGCGCGCCCGCGCGCGTTCGTTGTCGGAGTAGCAACAAGGGGTAAACGCAGCAATGGCTATGCGAAAGATTTCCAGCAACGGCCATCTGTCGGCCAACGGGCGATCCCATGACAGTGGGAACCTGAACGGTGTGGCGCCCACACCGCGTTTCCCCGGCATTCAGACCACCACCGACGGTTCCGGGATGATCACGTGGGTTGAAACCCAAATCACACAGGGAGCCTGTGCCTATCCGATTACCCCGACCACGACCATGGGCGGTGGCTACGGCGCCTCCGTGGCCAACGGTGCCCGCAACCTGTGGGGCCAGCCGCTCAAGTTTTTGGAGCCCGAATCCGAGCACAGTGCGGCCACCGCCTGCGAGGGCTTCGCCGTGGCGGGCGGACGCGTCAGCAACTTCACCTCGGGCCAGGGCCTGGTCCTGATGAAGGAGGTGCTCTACACCATCAGCGGCAAGCGCCTGCCCATCGTGTTCCACATCGGTTCGCGGGCCATTACACGTCAGGGCTTGAACGTGCATGCCGGGCATGACGACGTGATGTGCGTGGCGGATTGCGGCTGGGGCATCCTCTTTGCCAAAAACGCACAGGATGCCGGCGACCTGGCGGTGATGAGCCGTCGCATCGCCGAAGACGGCTTTACCCCCATCCTGAACGTGCAGGACGGTTTCCTGACCACCCACACGGTGGAAGACGTTCTGCTGCCGGAGTCCGAACTGCTGGAGGAGTTCGTGGGGCCTCCGGGGAACAAAATCCCCAATCTCTTCGATCCCATGAACCCCATCATGACCGGCGTGGTCCAGAACCAGGACAGCTACATGAAGGGCATCGTGGCCCAGCGCAACTACTACGACCGTCTGCCCGGCATCATCGACGACGTGTTCGCGGAGTACTCCGAACTCACTGGTCGTCCCTACGACGTGATTGAGCAGTACCGAATGGAGGACGCCGACTACGCCATCGTGGGCATCGGCTGCTACATCGAGACCGCCCGCGCCAGCATCGACTACCTGCGCGAGACGTTCGGCATCAAGCTGGGCATTGTGCACGTTACCTGCTACCGGCCGTTCCCGGGCCGTCAACTGGTCGAAGCCCTGAGCGGCCTCAAGGCCTTCAGCATTATTGAGCGCATGGACGATGCCCTGGCCCCCAACAATCCGCTGGCCAACGACATCAAGGCGGCGTTCAGCGACGCCATGATGGGACATCCCGACTTCCCGCAGATTGCGCGGATCCCTCAGATCTTCTGCGGGATCGCAGGCCTGGGCAGCCGCGACGTGCGGCCGGCCGACTTTGCGGCCACCGTCCGCAACATGCTCGAAGGGCACCAGCGCTTCTTTGTCCTGGGTGTGGACCACGACTTGACGCTGCCGCCGGAACACGATCCGGACCTGCGGCCCGCGGGATCCTTTTCGATGCGCGGCCATTCCGTCGGCGGCTTCGGCTCCGTGACCACCAACAAGGTGATTGCCACCATCGCCGGCGATGTCTTCAACAAAAAGGTACAGGCCTATCCGAAGTACGGTTCCGAAAAGAAGGGCCTGCCCACCACCTACTATTTGACGGTGGCGGACGAGCAGATCCTGACCCATTGCGAACTCAACCACGTTGATTTCGTTCCCATGAACGATATCAACGCCTTCGTGTCCAGCAATCCGCTGAGCGGCATCCTGGCTGGCGGGTCCATCTTTGTCCAGACCTCGAAGACGGATCCGGTCGAGATTTGGGCGGACATTCCACCTGATTCGCAGGCCAAGATACGCGACATGGACATTCGTGTGTTCGCGGCGGACGCCGCCCTGATTGCCCGCGAAGAAGCGCCCATCCCGGACCTGTCCGTGCGCATGCAGGGCATCGTGCTGCTGGGCATCTTCCTCAAGGTGACGCCGTTCTCCGAGGAAGCCGACCTGACCTACCCGCAGGTGATGGAAAGGGCGGAGAGTGCCCTGCGCAAGTACTTCGGCAAGCGCGGCGAAGCGGTCGTGCAGGCCAACCTCAAGGCCGTGAAACGCGGCTACGACTCGGTTATCGAGCTGTCTGCGGAGACCAAGGCCCTCGAGGTCACGGCACCCAAGTTCGATCCCTCCGCCCAAATTGAATTGTTCGTCTAGGCTGCTGTTGACAGACCGCCGCCCCTACCACCCGGCGCCCGGCGTCAGGGAGTTTTCATGGTAACCACCAACGAAATCGACGTTGCCTCCATTAGCAAGACCAAGAACGGTTCCGGCGAAGGCCTCGACGCCACGATTGTGGACGTCAACGACTTCTTCGACCGTATCGTCCAGGGCTACAACGACGGGTCCGGGGAACTGCATCTCCCGGCGGATGTGGGCGTGGCGCGATCCGTGATCCCGGCCGGCACCGGCGCCGCACGCGACTTCAGCTACATCGCCCCCGAAATTCCGGAGTACATCGAAAGCAGTTGCACCGGCTGCATGAGTTGCGTCAACCAGTGCCCCGACACGGCCATCCTGGGCAAGGTTGTGAAGGTGGACGTCCTGGACAATGCCCTGGCCGAATTGACCGACGAGGGCGAACGGGGCTTCATGGCCAACCAGTTCGCCGAAACCAACAAGTTCTTCAAGGTTCCCCAGAAGCGCAAGAAGGATCCGGGCAAGTTCGGCATCTTCATCGATCCCACCAAGTGCAAAGGCTGCGCCGAGTGCGTCGAGGCCTGCGCGGATCTGGGCTACAACGCCCTGAAGATGATCCAGAAGGAAGACACGACGGTGCCCATCTACCAGAAGAGCATCGACTTCTTCCGGTCCCTGCCGGCAACGCCGGACGAATTCATCAACGAGCGCATTGCCGTTGACATGATGCTGGCAGAGCAGAGCATGCTCTACGTGGGCGGTGCGGGCTCCTGCGCCGGCTGCGGCGAGGCCACCGTCATCCGGATGTGGCTGGCGGCCCTGGGATACGTGTACGGCGCCGACAACATTGGCATTGCCGCCAGCACCGGCTGCAACACGGTCTATGGCAGCACCTATCCCTACAACCCCTACATCGTTCCGTGGAGCAATTCGCTCTTCGAAAACGGTCCCGCCTTCGCCATGGGCATTCGCATGAAGTGGGATCAGCAGGGATGGGAGGACAAACAGCTCTGGGTCATGGGTGGCGACGGGGCCATGCTGGACATCGGCTTCCAGTCTCTGAGCCGGATGCTGGCCAGCGGCATGAACATCAAGGTCCTGATTTTGGACACGCAGGTCTACTCCAACACCGGAGGCCAGACCAGCACCGGCTCCTACACGGGCCAGGACTCCAAGATGTACTCCTACGGCAAGGAGAAGCCCGGCAAAACGGAAATGCGCAAGGAGATTGGCCGCATCGCCATGATGCATCCCAACACCTTCGTGTCACAGACGGTGGCCTCCATCCCCAACCACTTCTACAAGTGCATCCTGGATGCGGCATCCTTCGACGGTCCGGCCATCGTAAACACCTTCACCACGTGTCAGCCGGAACACGGTGTGGCCGACGACATGGCCCGCCACCAAGCCAAGCTGGCGGTGGACAGCCGGGCATTCCCCGTGTTCGTCTACGACCCGCGCAAGGGAGATACCATCAAGGAGCGGTTGAGCCTGCAGGGCAACCCCGCGGCCAAAGAGGACTGGTACACCATTCCGAAGACCGGCGAGACGATTGACTTCATCACCTTCGCCCGTTCGGAGGGTCGCTTCGCCAAGCAGTTCGACCGCGAGGGAAACCCGTCGCAAACGTTGATGGATTCCCAGGCCGACCGTCTTGCCAACTGGCGCATGCTCCAGGAAATGGCCGGCGTGCGCTGACCCTCGCCTCCCGTCTACCAAGTCCAAAGGGCTGGCAATTGCCAGCCCTTTTTGATATACGGCCAACTTGCCACCGACGAGCCGGCCCGTTCGCCGCATTGCCGTCGCTCCAGTCCCTCCTGAGCAACTCAGACGCATTCAGTCCCGGGTGCATGCCAATCCTGGGCCGGTATAGAGGGCGAATCCGAGAGAACATCCTCCGAAACCGGGTGTAGATCGGGACACGCCCATCCGACGGCCTCAACAACCCGGGTGCCTAGCCTGTGCCGGCACCCTTCACCTCAAGTCGGGCACGAACAACAGCCTGCCAATGAATTCCTCCAGCAGATCAACAGACCTGCCTTCCAAGCGCAGCGCGCGGTCAATCTCTTCCTGAGTCCTTCGGATCGCATCCTGTTGGCAACCGTACAAGTGCAGGCACCGTTCCTTGATGTCAGCCGCGGCCAGCAACGCCAGGGTTGCCTCCACGTTCTCGGACTTCATGTCCCTGCTGTACAACGCGAGCATGCGTTCGCCGATATCGCGATCGGCGAACGCAAGCGCGATGGGAAACGACTTCTTGCGGCGTCGGATATCCTGATGCGGAACCTTGCCAGTGTCGTCCGCATCGGCCCAGATGCCTTTTATGTCGTCAAGCATTTGATAGGCGATTCCGGTCTGCTCACCCAATCGCCTGAAACGCTCGCGCATGGGGCCGTCGTTGGTGCTTAGATGCGCGCCGCACGCCAGGCATGTTCCGAACAGAGCTGCGGTCTTGCCCTGAACCATGCGGGTGTAGTCATCCAGCGACAGGCGGGTACGCTGTTCGAAGTCAATGTCCAGGAACTGGCCCTCCGTCAGGGCAATGCTGGTGTCAATCAGCATGGACATGGCAACCGCCACGGTATCCGATGCGAACCCGGTGCCGTGCAGCGCGGCCATGGCTCGGAATGTGCAGCCAAACAGGCCGTCGCCCACATTGATGGCCTGGGGAATTCCCCAAATCTTCCAGACGGTCGGGGAGTGCCTTCTGTATTCATCCCCGTCCTCGATGTCGTCGTGCAACAGGGAATAGGCGTGCAGCAGTTCAACACTGACTGCTGCCGGCAGGGCTTTCTCCGCGTCAAGTCCCAGGGTCCTGCACGCCAACAGCAGGAGCAACGGCCGTGAACGCTTGCCCACGGAACGGGCCATCGGCCTGAACTCGCTGTCCACCCAACCCATGTGGTAGTGCATCATGCCCATGTACGGGTCCAGGATGGATTCCGGACTCGCGAGGTGCTCCTGCAACGAGGTTTCCACCATGCTGCGCCAGTCCGCAAGCAACGCTTCAAGAGTGGTGTCTTCCATGTTCGTCCCTGTGCGTACTTCGGTGACCCCGGCAGGGCCCTTGATGGGGGGAGTTTCTGTCCACTCCCAGGATCCGGCAGGCCATGGCAGCAGGGGTTAGTCAAAGACTGCCGTGCGTGTCCGGAACCGCGGCCACCGAGTTCCGCCAATGCCGCACCCGGAACCCCGACGGCATCGGGCCTTCTGCCAGCCGGAACGACAGACTACCAAGGGCGAAACCCACTATCCCTCGAGTGGCGGTTCGGCGAAAACCACAATCCGTCGGTCGATGTCCGATACAGCGAAGCATCCGCTGCAGAACATGGCTATGCGCAGTACCGCGCTCCATATCTCCAGTTCCTCTTCGACAGCCTCCGCGGACTCCACCGCCTTGCGCAGGAGCGGTCCGGCCACCCCTACCAGATCCGCCCCCAGGGCCAAGGACTTCAGAATATCCAGCGGCGAGCGCACCCCACCGGACGCAATCACGATCGGCCTGTCCGATCCTGCGGAACGGTCTCCGACGACTGCGGTGACTTCCTGCAGACATTCGGCGGTCGGCGTGCCCCAATGCCGGAAGGCGGCCGCAATCCTCTGTTGCCGCCGCGTCCCGGCCCGGTGCATTTCAACCTCGCTCCAGGACGTACCGCCGGCTCCGGCCACATCGATGCCGGCGACGCCTGCCTCAAGCAGGCGTTGGGCGGTGCGGCCATCGATGCCCCACCCGACTTCCTTCACGATCACAGGCACCGGCAACTTCCGACATACCTGCTCGAGTTTCGTCAGAAGGCCCGTCCAATCGGTGTCGCCTTCGGGCTGCACGCACTCCTGCAGAACGTTGAGGTGCAGGATCAGGGCCTCGGCCTCGATCACCTCCACCACCTGAACGCATTCCGCAAGTCCGAATCCCTTGTTCAGCTGCACCAAACCCAGATTGGCCAGCAGTGGCACATCCGGCGCCACGCGCCGCAACTCCTGCCAGTTGCGAGCGGCTTGGCGTTCTTCCACCATGATGCGCTGGCTGCCAACCCCCATCGCAACACGCCGGTGCTGCGCCGCCTCGGCCAAATTCCGGTTTACCCGACTGGCGGTGTCGGTGCCACCGGTCATGGAACTGATCAACAATGGCAGTGTCAAACGCCGTCCCAGGAACCGGGTCCCGGTGTCCACGCGTTCGAGATCGCCTTCCGGCAAGGGACAGTGTCGTATCCGATACCGTTCGAAACCGTTGTGCACCCGTTCCGATTCCACGTCCTCGGCGAGGTTGATGCGGATGTGATCGTCTTTCCGGTTCTGGGAACTCATCGGGTTTGTCCATCGGCAATCCAAGCCGGACGAACGGTTGCAGGGTCCGGCCAGCGGTGTTGCCGCGTGCATCGACCAACCCCGTCCATAGGGGCACAAAGCCCTCGGTTATTGTTGACTCCGGCTCCGGCACTCCTATAGGATTCGGCACTGTGCAGGGACCTGAAATCAGGCATCCCGCATGCTTTGCCCTTGCCCCTTGGACCCGGTCGGGTCCAAGGATGCCCCACAACGCCGCTGAAGCCGGGAGACTGACCGATGAGCTCTACACTTGACCGGGTCAAGGAAATCATCGTTGATCATCTGGATGTCGATTCCGATGAGATTCAGATGGATTCCAACTTCAGGGACGACCTGAATGCCGACAGCCTGGACCTGGTCGAACTAATCATGGCTTTCGAGGAAGAATTCGAAAGCGAAATCAGCGACGAAGAGGCGCAGGCGTTGCAGTCAGTGGGCGATGTCGTGAACTACCTCGACAATCAAGGCTGAACCCAATCCGGACATGGAAAAAAGGTGGGGTGCATCCCCACCTTTTTTGATTCCCGGATTGCCTGCATGAAGACCGGCGTCCGGCACCAACGGGATCGGCGACACTCGAGACCGTCTCGGCGGGCCTAGCCCTAGAGGCCCGCTTCCGTCCAGCAGGCTCCCAAGGCCGTACTTGTCTCGGCAATCGCTTCGTCGGCCGTCGCGTCCCGCAGGCGTTGCAGGAACGGCTCCACCGAACAGGGGCCATCGTAGTCAATGGACTTCAGCTGCCTCAGCAATCCGGCACAGTCGGTAACTCCGTTCGCGCCCGGCAAATCCCTGACCAGGTCCAGTTGTTCATCCGGCCCCAGGCCGGCCTGCCCATCATTCAGGTGCACAAGAACGATGTCCCGGCTTGTAAGACCGCCCACGTCCTCCAGTTGCGTGTGCGACGTGTACAGGTGAAACAGGTCCACCAGCAGACCCACATTCGAACAGTTGAGGGCTGCCGCCAGTCCCAGCACCGAGTCCATGGTATGCAGGAACGGATGGCGGAACGTATCCCTCAGGGTGCGGGGACCAATGAATTCCAGGCCCAATCTCAGTCCGTGGAACTCCAGGGCTGCGGCGACCGCACCGAGCCGGGCCACGTGAAAGTCCCAGTTGGTCTTGAAGTCCCTGTCGTTGCTGCCCGGCATAACAACCGTCGTCGTGCGGGTGTAGCCGGCAGCGTAGGCCGCATCGGCCGTGTCCGCGAAATCTCCGGTCAAGTCCCCTGCCAGAACCGCCTCGGGACCGGTGTACCGCATCGACAACATGACGATGCCGGGCACCAGGTTGTGGCTCTCGAGGATGTCCTGCACCTGGGACGCACCCAGTTCCTTCAGTTCGGAGCCCGCGATGTCCACACCTTCAAAACCATGTTTGCGGGCCGCGGCACAGGATTCCGCGAAACCGAGGCGGTGCCCAAGCATGTTGGGATTGAGCGATCGATACATGCACTGACTCCAGTTCACTGACTTGCACGGAGAATCCTAACGGAAGACCCGCCACCGACGTAACAATCGGTCCGCTGCGCAGTTGAACATCGGGACACTTTTATGCCGAAGCCGCCGCCGACCGACTGTTGTGAAAGGGATCGAGGGCCCGTCCCTTTTCCTCACGAAACTGGCTCGTGTACAGATGGTGATAGTAGCCCCCGGTGGCCAGCAATTCGCTGTGTGTGCCCATCTCCTCGATCCCACCACCGCGCACCACCAGAATCCGATCCGCCTGGCGAACTGTGGACAGGCGGTGTGCGATCACCAGGCTGGTGCGGTCACGCAGGACTTCGTTCATTCCCTGTTGGATGAGCGCCTCGGTAAGGGTGTCGACCGAGCTCGTGGCTTCATCCATGATGAAGATGTCCGGCTGGGCCAGAATGGCCCGGGCGATGCTCACCAACTGCCGTTGGCCGACGCTGAGTTTTACTCCTTCTTCCCCCACAACACTCCGATATGCATCCGGAAGCGTGGAAATGAAGGTGTGTGAGCCGGCCAAACGCGAAGCGGCCAGAACTTCCTCGTCGCTTGCATCCAGGCGACCATAGCGAATGTTCTCCTGGATCGTTCCTGAGAACAGATGCGGCACCTGAAGCACCATCCCGACACGGGATTGGACCGAACGCTGTGACAGCGTGGCCACATCCCGGCCCCCAATCGAAATCCGGCCGCGCTGCGGCTCGTAGAATCGGCAAATCAGGTTGACCAGTGTCGACTTGCCGGCCCCGGTCGGACCCACCAGGGCAACCGTTTCGCCATTCCCGATGGTCAGGCACAGGTCGGTGAACACCGGCACATCGCTGTCGTAGGCGAAATCCACGTGACTGAACTCGATGTCTCCCCGCATCGATGCCGCATTGGCGGCGTCCGGTGCGTCAACGATTTCCGGCTTGGCCCCAAGCAGACTGAAGACCCGTTCACCGCAAGCCATGGCCTGCTGCATTTCGGCGAACACCCTTGACATCTCCTCAATCGGCATCAGCATGAACGCGATATAGGACACGAAGGCCTGAATCCCTCCGATGGTGATGTCGCCGAGCTGAAACTGCCATCCGCCGTACCCGATGATGGTGCCAACGGCCAAGGCTGCCACAAGCTGGACGGAAGGCAGGAACAGCGCGGACAGGAACGCAGCCCGGAAACTGGATCCGAACATCTCCAGGTTGATTTCGTTGAACCGATCCGAATTCAGTCGTTCGCGCGCCAGGGACTTGACCACTCTGACTCCCGTCAGCATCTCGTTGTACTCGCCGGTCAGGCGGCTGTTGGTGCTGCGAACATGCCGGTACGCGCGTATGATGCGCGTCTGAAACCGCAGCGCGACGAAGAACAGAATCGGAATGACCGCGGCCATGATCAAGCCCAGCTTCCAACTGATGGCCACCATGAAGCCCAGGGATACGAAAATGCTGGACAGACCCCAAAACAAATCCATGACGCCCCAGGAGATCATTTCGCCGATGCGCTTGGCATCAGACGTCAGACGTGCCATGAGCCACCCTACGGGGGTTCTGTCGAAGTAGGACAGCGACAGTTGTTGCAGTCTGTCGAACATGTCGCGACACAGGTCGTACCGGATCAACTCCCCGAGGTACCCGGCTCCCACAATAAATCCCACAACCGGGATGCTGAACCCCGCAAACACCGCACCGTAGTGGACAATCAACCCCACGACATGCGGCCAATCTCCTGCCACCAGCCCTTCGTCCACAATCCGTTTGGTGAGGAAGGTGAGATAGGCCTCCTGCACTGAAATCGCCAGAGTGGACGCCAGATAGACCGCCACCCAACGCTTGTGGCGAAGTTGAAGCCGCAGCAGTTGGACCAGCGTCCGGCCATCGAACGCGGTTTCGAACTCCTCTTCCTCGAAATACTGTTCGGTCATGTCGTTCGCCCATTGATACCGACGGGGCCGGGCACATCGGCCCCGTTGATCCCGGCGTGGGGAAGCGGCTCGGCAGCTACGGTCGCCTTCCGCAACTCGTCCTGCAATTCGCTTTCAATGTCGGACTGGATGCGGAACACATCCCGGTACAGACCGTCCCGGTCCTTGAGATCATGATGGCGCCCGTGCTGGACAATGCGGCCCTTGTCCAGCACCAGGATCTGATCCGCATGCATGATCGACTGGATGCGATGACCGATGATGAAGGTGGTCCGATCCTTCATCAACGCCTTCAGGGCGGCCCTGATGTGCCCTTCCGTCGCAACATCCACCGACGAAAGGGCATCGTCCAGGATCAGGATGCGCGGATTCTTGAGCAGCGTGCGAGCGATCGTCACTCGCTGCTTCTGGCCGCCCGACAGGGTGACGCCCTTCTCTCCCACGATGGTTTCGTACCCGTCCGGAAACTCCTGAACCACATCGTGGATGTGCGCAACCCGCGCCGCGGCGTACAGGGTTTCATCATCGATTTCTCCCCGAACACCCATGAGCATGTTGCGGCGAATGGTAGTGGAGAAGAGAAAGGGATCCTGTTGGACGATGCCGATGTGCCTCCGCAGCCAATCGCGCGGCAACGTTTTCAGATCGTGTCCGTCGATCATGATGCGGCCCTGTGTGAACTCATAAAACCGCGGGATCAGGGATACGAGCGTCGACTTGCCGGAACCCGTGGGGCCCAGCAGGGCAACGACTTGGCCGGGCCGGGCCGTGAACGACACATCTTCGAGCACCGCGGGCGACTGGGCGACGGCGGCAGAGCCCAAGTCGTCGACCTTGGCCGTTGCGTCGTAGGCAAACCCAACGCGCTCAAAGCGAATCTCGCCCTCCATGTCCGGCGGCGGAAGGCTGGTTGGTTCACCGGCGGCCTCGCGTTCCTGGCGCACCACGGCCATGATGCGGGTATAGGACACCCAACCGGTGGACACCCTGGTAATCACCTGCCCCAGGTTGCGCACAGGCCACATGAACTGGCCCAGCAGGGCAACGAGCGCAAGATAGGTGCCAAGCGTCAACTCTCCGGCCAGCACCGCGCGTGCACCCAGGTACACCGACAGCACCATCTGGGCGGCCACCAACAGATCGGTCCCGGACCAGAACACCGCATGCAGGTTGGTGAGCTTCAGCCCCTGATCCTTGAGCCCACAATTGTCCCGTTCGGTCATCCGGATTTCGTAGGCCTGACGCACAAAGGCGCGCACGACCCGAATGCCACTGAGGTTTTCCTGCAGGCGGGTGGAGAGACGGGCCTCCTGTTGCTGGGCCAGGTCGTACCTGCTGCTGATCAAGGGGAAAAACCGGAACGAAGCCGCCAGGATAAACGGGACGGTGACGGCGGACCACAGAGCCAGGCGCACATCCAGCAGGATCATTCCGGTCATGAACACGACAATCAGAAGGCTGGTACGCCCGATGCCCAACAGGGTGTTGGCAAACAGCTTGCGTACGGCCTCCACATCGGATGTGGCCCGTTGGAGCAGATCCCCGGTCGCGTTGTTGTCGTGGAACAGGAACGGAAGGGCCTGCATGTGGTCGTAGAGGTAGCTGCGAATGCGGAAACAGGCACCCTCGGCGGCCTGTGCCGCCAAGCGACCCGCACCGAAACTGCATGCACCGGTCGCCATCCCCAGCAACACGAACCCGGCGGCGTAGGTCGGAAGCGGCCAGCCTCCAATGCCCATCAGGCCGTGGTCCACGAAGTCCCGCAGCAGAAACTGGCTGGCGGCCCGTGCCAAGGCCGCCAAGCCCAAACTCAGGATCGCGATTCCGTACGCGAACTGATATCCCGTGATCAAACGCCACAAGGCTACGACGCGATGGGAGTGCGCCGTCTGCTTGAGGTCAAAGTCGTTGGCGCGCAGCAGCCTTTGGGCTCCGGCCCCGCCAACTCCGACTGAAGTAACCGACATCGTCAATCCTGCATGCAAACCGGGCTGCCAAACCGGCGGGGTACGGGAGGCCCGCCGCGCAACGGACCGAGTGGTATACCAGAATTTCTCCCAAAACCCAACATTCCCGTACAAAAAATCGACCCGCCAAAGGAGGCGGGCCGGTTCCAAGCCTGTGGATTTGCCGCCGGGCACGCGGCGGGACAGACATCCGTGGAGGGGGTAGTTCCCAAGACCTGCCCAGCATTGCCGTCCCGACCGTGGCGCGGTTCAACGCACGCCGAGCAGCAGGTCAATCAACAACTGGTCCAGCCGTTCGTACGGCTTGCTGCGGGCCCCCAACGCATCCCGATCGAAGGCGTGTTGGCGGAGCTCGCGGTTGCGGCCGGAATCGTACCCGCCCTCAAGCCACATGGACATCGCACCGTCGTCTGCGGTGCACTCCGCAACCAATGCCTGAATCTCGCTGTCCGCCGCAAACTGTCGGCTCTTGTCCTTCAGGATCAGGTAGGTGCGCATGCAGCCCCGCGCAAACTCCTTGACATCGTCGAGGTCGCTGGAACGATAGGCGTGGGCATCGAAGTGGCGCGGGTTGTCGTACCCGACGGATTCGAGGAAGTGAACCACATTGAAAGCCTGCTTGATACTGTGGGAGCCGAACCTGAAGTCCTGATCGTACCGGTCCATGTTCTGATCGTTCAGATCAATGTGGAACAGCTTGTCGGCTTCCCAGGCCTGTGCGATGGCATGCATGAAATTGAGCCCTGCCATCTGTTCATGGGCCATTTCCGGATTGACTCCGACCATTTCCGAATGATCCAGGGTTGCGATGAAGCCGAGCATCGATCCCACCGTGGGCAGGTAGATGTCGCCGCGCGGCTCGTTCGGCTTGGGTTCCAGCGCAAAGCGCAGGTTGTATCCCTGATCGATCACGTAGTCGCACAGATAGTTGATGGCATAGCGGAAGTGCCGTCCCGAATCGACCGCGCGCTTGCCCACATCGGTTTCCGTCCCTTCGCGACCACCCCAGAACACGTAGGTTTCCGCACCCAGTTCGACACCGAGGTCGATGGCCGCCATGGTCTTTTGCAGTGCATAGGCGCGCACCTCGGGATCGCTGCTGGTAAAGGCACCGTCCCGAAACACCGGATGTGTGAACAGGTTGGTGGTGGCCATGGGCACCACAATCCCGGTATCGTCCATGGCCCTGCGGAAGTCCCGCACGATGCGATCCCGTTCGGCACCCGTGGCATCGATGGGCACCAGGTCGTTGTCGTGGAAATTGACGCCCCAAGCGCCCACCTCGGCCAACATGTGGACGATTTCGACAGGTGTCACTACCCCGCGGACCGGATCGCCGAAGGGATCGCGGCCGATGTTGCCCACGGTCCACAAACCAAACGTAAACTTGTCTTCTGCCCGGGGGGTGTATTGATTGCTCATGCTTCGTTGTTCGCCTCCTTCAACAAGACGGCCAGGCTTCGGCCTGGCCGTCCTGCAATTGATCAGCTGGACAGCTGGTACAGCCACCCAGGTGCCGCCTAGTAGACGCAGTCCACCTGCCGCCGTGTCTCGGCCGACTTCAGAATGGCATCGCAGATGACCGCATTCCGATAGCCGTCCTCGAAGTCCGCCCCGATCGGGGCCACATCCCGGTCGTTCACGATGCAGTCCAGCAGATGGGTGATTTCGTGCACGAACGTGTGCTCCCACCCGATGATGTGGCCCTGAGGCCACCAGTTCTCCCACCAGGGATGGGTGGGCTCGGATACCAGAACGTTGGTAAAGCCGCTGGTATTCGGGTCTCCGTCGTTCCAGAAAATCTGCAGTTCGTTGAGGCGCTCCAGGTCGAAGACCACCGAACCCTTTTCCGCATTGATTTCAATGCGCTGGCCATTTTTGCGGCCTCCGGCGAACCTCGTGGCTTCCACGGTGCCCAAGGCACCGTTCTCGAACTCCAGCAGCGCGGCAAAGGCATCGTCCACATCCACCTTGCCCATGGTGCCGTCGTCCCACGGCCGCTCCTCTATGAAGGTTCGGGTCATGCCGGACACACTCTTGACATCGCCGACCAGGTAGCGGCCCAGGTCGATGATGTGGGCGCCCAGGTCCCCAAGGGCTCCGCTGCCGGCCACATCCTTTTGCAGGCGCCAGATCATCGGCAGGTTGTAGTGGGGCATGATCCACTCCTGCAGGTAGACCGCGCGGAAGTGGTAGACCTGCCCCAGCAGGCCCTGATCAATGAGTAGCCGAATCTGCCGGATGGCGGGCACGAAACGGTAGTTGTACGCCACCAAACCCTTGACGCCGGCCTTGTTGACGGCATCCAGCATGGTCTTGGCTTCCTCTCCGGTGCGGGCCAGGGGCTTTTCGCAGATGATGTGCTTGCCGGCCTCCGCGGCAGCAATGGACGGGGCGGCGTGCACGTTGTTCGGCCCGCCGTTGTCCAACACCTGAACATTGTCGTTGCCGAGCATCTCCTCCCACGAACTGTAGGTGTTGCGGTAGCCGAACCGGCGGGCAGCCTCGGCAGTCGCCTCCTGGTCGCGTCCACAAATGGCCTCCAACACCGGAATGGCCGGCGGCGGATACATCATGTGCGGAATTTTGAGCATGGCATTGGAGTGGGCCTTGCCCATGAAGGCGTAGCCCAGCATGCCGAATCCAATCTCGGGTGCTTCGCCGGTGGCTCGCGCACCGGCCATGGCGGTGAAACCGCTTCCGTCACTCATGGCTATGGGGTTCCTTGGAATGGTTGGTAAGGATTGACACACCCCGGCTGGGGTTCTGGCTCAGTCGGCAAAGGCTTCGTCGAACACAATGTCCGACGAGGGGAAGTCGAACCTGCGCACCTCGGCCAGGGATTCCCGGGCACCGAACTCCCGATCCATGCCGCTGTCTTCCCACTCGATGGAGAGCGGGCCGTTATAACCGAGGCGGTTGAGGGCCCGGATGATCGGGTCCCATTCGACGTCGCCGTGGCCCGGTGACACAAAGTCCCAACCCCGCCGGTGATCGCCGAAGTCCAGGTGGCTGGACAAGATGCTGTTGCGGCCGGTCAATTGGAGCTTGCTGTCCTTGACATGGGCATGGAAAATGCGATCCGGGAAGGCGTTGATGAGTTCCACCGGATCCAGGAACTGGTGTACCAGATGGCTGGGATCGAAGTTGATGCCGAACGCCGGATGACCGTCCACGGCCTCGAGCGCGCGGCCGAACGTGATGATGTCGTAGGCGATTTCCGTTGGATGCACCTCCAGCCCGAACTTCACCCCCTGGGCCTGGAAGTGATCCAGGATCGGGGTCCACCGCTGCCCGAATTCCGCGTAGCCGGCATCAATCTCGTCCGACGAGGTGGGCGGGAAAAAGTAGAGCTTGTGCCAGATCGGACTACCGGTGAAGCCGTTGACAACATCCACGCCGAACAGCTTGGCCGCGGACGCCGTGTCCTTCATCTCCTGGGCGGCCCGTTGGCGGACCCCTTCGGGATCGCCGTCTCCCCAAATGCGGGGATCCAGAATTGCTTGATGCCGGGCATCAATCGGATCGGCCACGGCCTGACCCACCAAATGGTTCGATATGGACCAACAACCCAGATTGTGGCTTTCCAGCAGGTCGCGCTTCTCGCGAACATAGGAATCGGACGATAGGGCCTTGTCCACTTCGAAGTGATCGCCCCAACAGGCCAGTTCCAGGCCGTCGAATCCCCATTCGCTGGTCTTGGCGGCGAGTTCGGACAGTGGCAGGTCGGCCCACTGGCCGGTAAACAGCGTCACATTCCTGGGCATGGATTCCTCCCGTTGGAACATCAAGATGGGTTTGGATTTACGGGCGCGGCGTACGCGGCAGTTGCACCTCCGATTATACCGCCCGGCCCGGCCCATGGACACTTGCAGCCGAAGGGTTGGCAAGGGTCCTCCAAATGGCTCGGTGTGTCCGGGTAGGCCGTTCCCGGGAAGGGCACCGGATCCCGCCGACCTGGCTCCGGCCAAGCATATCCATGCTGCCGGTCCGCCGAACGACCGGCAAGGCCCTACGCAGCAGCGTCCTCCCGCCATCGGGAGCGCAGGAAGTGGGCGGCCATCTTGGGCCGGCGTTCACGGGTGAACACACCTTTGTGGTTGAGCGATGCCGGTCGCATCACCCCCTGGCCCGTCTTGAAGTCGGCGAAGTTCCAGACGTGCAAACCCGCAATCCACGGTCGTTCCGCCGCGACATCGAGTGTCATCCTCAGCACGTCAATCTGGTACTCCTCGGAGAACATCTCCGACGGCTCGCTGTGATGGCCTGCGATCGTGTCGGCCCCGAACTCGGCAATGATGATGGGCTTTGCCAGCCGTTCGTGCAGCGCATCCAGTTCCTCTTCCATCCCGGCCCGTGCCTGCTCGATTTGGCCGCCCAGTCGATACCAGCCCCAATACCGATTGATCATCACGGCATCGCAGAGTTCCAGCCATTCGACCGGCCCTCCCATCACACCGGCCAGTGAGAACGGCCGGCTGCGGTCCAGTTCCCTGCCCGCGTCCATCAGGGCGGCGAAGAAATCCGTCCCGGCATCCACAAAGGCCGGATTGGCGCCGGCACCCCGGAACCGGGCCATGAAGTCGCCAGTCATCGGTTCGTTGGCCACGCTCCACATGATGACGCTGGGGTGATTCCGGTCGCGCCGAATCAGATCGCGCAACTGACCCTTGCAAACCTCAAGCCAGCCGGCGACCCGGTCGTCGTTGTCCCCGAACATCAGCCCGACCGCCGGGATTTCGTCGATGACCAGCAGACCGGCCCGATCCGCATACCGAAGCGCTTCCTCCGCGTACGGGTAGTGGGATGTGCGATAGGAGTTGGCACCCATCCACCGGAACAGTTCCCCGTCCTTCACGATCAGAGGCAGGTTCAGGGCCCGGCCGTGCACGGGGAAGTCCTCGTGCTTGCCAAAACCCTTCAGGTGAATCGGTTCGCCGTTGAGCCGAATCCGACTGTCCCGCACTTCGACGGTCCGCACGCCCGTTTCCAGTCTGTACGCATCGCGGGCCTTGCCCTCGTCGTCCCGGAGTTCCATCGCAACCGTGTACAGGTGCGGATCGTCAGGGGACCACAGGCGGACTCCAGGCAACTCAAACCGGCACTCCACCGTACCGTCCTTCACGTCGCATGTTCCCTCGGCCACCATCCCGCCGGAAGCGTCGAGCACCTGGCAAGACAGCCACGCGGCAGCCGCGCCGGCTACTTCGACCCGCAGATTTACGTATCCGGTAAGGTCGTCGTTGCGATCAAATCCCGTCTCGACGCCTGCGGAGACGATGTGCACCGCGTCCAGCATCGAAACCCACACCGGGCGTTGGATGCCTCCGTAGGGAAAGAAATCGAAGCTGGTCGGAGGGAACGACGACATCATCGACGAGAAGGGCGAATCAGACGCATTGCCCGGGGGCACGCGGTCCGGCCTGAGATCGTTGTTGACAAGTACGGCCAGCCGGTTGCGCCCGTCCCTGGCCAAATCCGAAATGTCGAACTCGAACGGCAGATGTCCGCCTTCGTGGGCTCCGACTTCGGTCCCGTTGAGCCACACCCGTGCGCTGTAGTTGACCGAATCGAAACGCAGGCGCAACACCGAATCGGGACCGGGAGCAAAGGCATCGAACTCCGTGACATGCCAGGCATCCCCAAGATAGTCGCGGTGCTCGGGGAACAGTTCGTTCCAGCTGCCGGGAACCGCAATCTGCCGGCCGGCCGGCAGTCCGTTCCACCACTCCTCCCGTTCGCCCTTCCCGTCGGGATCGGCTTGGAACGACCAAAAGCCGTCCAAGGGCAAGGAACACCGAAACCGATTGGACTGGGGATACAACATACCTGATTTCCTGCTGTTTCCTCGGCCCAAAGTGTGGACCGACGCTTCCGGCGGGCCGATCCGCCGGTTGGATCAGGAAGCTTCCGCGGTGTCCGCGGGGCTCTCCCGGTACTTGCGGCCCTCGTCGATCAGCATCACCGGCACGCCGGATCGGATCGGATACCGATAGCCGTTGCGGGGATTCAACAGAAACCGCCCCTCGTCCACCAGTTCAAGGCTGCCCTTGTCCTCCGGGCACACCAGAATTTCCAGCAGATCGGGACTTACCTCGCCCCCCAACGGTGCTTCATCGTAGGGCTCGACATCCTGCTCCGGGATGTTGGCGGCCGACATGTCCGCCGGTTCCAGCAGCTTCCGGGCGTACTTCACCACCAAATAGGCAATCGCCAGGAAGAGAAGGATTTTGATGAGTCTGCGCATGGAGTTGGTTTCCGGGAAAATCCTGCAGGTATACGAGTTGACTGGCCACAGGGTTTGATCAGCCTGCTACCCAAACGGCGAAAGGCCGCCGGAGATGGATCATATCAGAGCGGAAGCGCGCCGGCCGGTGGGCCTGCCGCCGTGCTGCAGCCGGACGAGGCTGCCGGGCCGGATCAATGCGGGCCAGTCGGGTGGCATCCCAGAAGATTCGAACCGCGGCACAGATCCAGGAACTCCACCATGTCCTGCACCACAAAATTCGGCGGTTGGTCCTTGCCCAGAAATTCCTCCACGGACGTTATCCCGGTCCCGATGCCCAGGGTCCAGATGCCGATTTTCTGAGCGCCCTCAATGTCGGTTTCGTAGCGGTCACCCACCATCAGACATTCGTGAGGCTGCAGCGCCAGCCTGGCCATGGCCTCCTCAAACATGCCCGGACTCGGTTTGCCGATGACGGTCGGCTCCACGCCCGAGGCCGTCTTCAAGAGCGACACGATGGCACCGGCACCGGGGATGTTGCCCTCTTCGGACGGAAACGTGGAGTCAACATTCGTGGCAATGAAATCGGCTCCCGCCGCGATTGCCAGGGTCGCCTCGGCGCACTTGCGGTAATCCAGGTTGAAGTCCATGCCGACCACTACAAAGTCGGCGGCCTGCGGCGAATTGGCCGGCTGGAATCCCCGCGTGATCATCGCGTTCCAGACACCGGGCCCCCCCACAATCTGTACCTTGCTGCCAGGCCGAACATTGCGTGCCATCCAACCGGCGGTGGCTTCGGCACTGGTGATGATTTGGTCCGGCTGTGCCTCGATGCCCATGGCCGCCAACTTGTCCACGAACATGGAGGGCGTCTTGGTGGCGTTGTTGGTTACATACAGGAGGCGAATACCCATGTCCTCCGACCAGGCCAGAAACTCCAGGACCCCTTCAAGGATGGTCTCGCCGCGGTACAACACACCATCCATGTCGAGGAGAATCGCCTTGATAGCCCCGGTGGCCTTCCGTACCTCGACCAGGTCGTGACTTGCGGCACCGTTCGCACTGGGCATATTGCCCGTCCAACAATCCCTGACCGTGAATGCCATTGTTCCAGTGATCCTTGTACCGTCTTTGCTGTGCGGGACGAAACCGTTCCTCGCATCCGCGGATCGCAGAATACATCCTGCACCCCAAATGGCGAAGCAAACCAAAGGCGCGCAGGTGGACCGCGTCCGTCGTTGCGGTTTTCGGCCATGCGGCGGAAACCCGCCGCGGTACCTGTTTCCCAACCGTCTCCGCCCGGCCAAGAAAGCATGCCCCTGTCCGTGGACCCATGGACTGAATGTCGCCTGTGTGGGCATCCGGTGTCGAGGTGCAAGATCCGGTGGGTGAAGGCCGGCCTGCGATTTCCTGTCTATAATGGGCGGATGTCAACTTCCATCGAACAATTCAGACGTGCAGAACGAACCCGACTTGAACAAATTCCGGCCGGTTGACGAACAGCTGGCCATTCTCATGCGCGGCGTGGACTGCGGTGATCCCCGGACACGCGACAACATGGAGAAAGAGCTCCGGGACCGCTTGGCCGGTTCCAGGGACTCCGGCAAGCCCTTGCGCGTCTACTGTGGATTTGATCCGTCGCGGTCGGACCTTCACCTTGGACACACGATCCCAATGCGCAAGCTGCGCCAGTTTCAGGAACTCGGCCACGAGGTCGTATTCCTGATCGGATCGTTTACCGGAACCATCGGCGACCCCAGCGACAAGGATTCGGCGCGCGCGCAGCAGACCTTGGCGGAAGCCCTGGACAAGGCGGAAACATTCGCGGCCCAGGCCTTTCGCATTCTGGATCGCGACGCCACCATCATCGACTACAACCACCGCTGGCTTGAGAAGCTGACCTTTGGCGATGTGATTGACATCGCCAGCCTGTTCACGGTCCAGCAGTTTCTGGCCAGACACAACTTCCGGCAGCGCCAGGAACGCGGCGACGCCATCTGGCTGCATGAATTCTTCTATGCATTGATGCAGGCCCAGGATGCCGTCGCCCTCGAAACCGATGTCCAAATCGGCGGCACCGACCAGTTGTTCAACCTCATGGCGGGGCGCAAGCTGATGGAAGCGCGGGGCATGAAACCCCAAACCGTGCTGACCTATCCCATCCTGCCGGGCACGGACGGGATCCTGCGCATGAGCAAGTCCTCCGGCAACACCATCAACATCGATGACGACCCGGGCCTGATGTTTACCAAGGTCCTGAACCTTCCCGACGAAGTGGTCCCCCTCTACTGCGATCTCGCCACGCGATGGGACCAGGCCACCTTGGACGCGGCCCAACACAGGGGGAAGGGCGACATGGCGGGTGTCAAGCGGGACCTGGCCAAGGAAATTGTCAGTACCTTCCACGGCGACGACCTGGCCGAGCAGGCCGTCGCCGACGCAGCCCGCATGCACGGTGGCGACGCGCCAAGTTCGGCACCCGTTGTTGACGTGTCGGAACCGATGTCGGTCCTGGACCTGCTGGCGGATGCCTCCCTGGTCAAGAGCAGGGGCGAGGGTCGCCGCCTGGTGGCCCAGGGCGGTGTGCGCCTCGACGGCGAAACCGTGTCGAATCCGATGCTGAAGGTACAGCCTCAACCCGGGCAGGAACAGGTGTTGCAGGCGGGCAAGACACGATTCCTGCGCCTTGCCCATTCGATGCCGGAAGAACAAGGAACCGGCTGAAGCGGGTCTGTCCGAACTGCGGGTCCGGAACTTCGAACGTAGTCTTGGCAATGCCCGAATCCCCTCACAAGCAAAACCCAGTCGAAGAAGGTCACACATGTCGCTACTAGGTAAGCAAGGCCTGATATTCGGCGTTGCCAACAAAAACTCCATTGCCTGGGGCATCGCACAGGCCCTGCATGCCCAGGGGGCCGAACTGGGTTTCACCTACGCCAACGACAGACTCGAACGCCGCGTGCGGCCCTTGGCCGAGAGCGTCGACAGTCGGTTCATCGAGGAATGCGACGTGACCGACGAGGAGGCCCTGGCCCAAACCTTCGAACAGGCCAAGGCAACGTTCGGAACAATCGACTTCCTGGCCCACTGCATTGCCTACGCACCGCGCGAGGACCTGAGCGGACGCTTCCAGGACACGTCCAGGGAAGGATTCCAGGTCGCGCTCGATGTCAGCTGCTACAGCCTGATCGCGATGTCAAGGCACGCGGCCGCCCTGATGCCAAACGGCGGCAGCATCATCGCCATGACCTACTTCGGTTCCGAGAAGGTCACCCCCAACTACAACGTAATGGGAGTGGCCAAGGCCGCCCTGGAAGCGTCCGTTCGCTACCTGGCCTGGGATCTGGGTCAGGACAACATCAGGGTCAACGCCATTTCGGCAGGCCCCATCCGGACGCTCTCGGCCTCCGGCATTGCCGGGTTCCGCAAGAGCCTGGACTACATCGGCCACGTTGCCCCGGGCGGTACGGTAACCCAGACCGACATCGGCAATGCGGCCCGGTTCCTGGTCTCCGACCTGTCCACCGGCATCACGGGTGAGGTCATGCACGTGGACGGCGGGTACAACATCATGGGTGCCCCCGACGACTCCGTAATCGGTTCCCTGACGCTGAAGCCGGACGGCTGATCCGAGCCTGCCGAACCGACAAGGGCAACCACACGAAGCGCGGCATGGCAGACACGGAAATCCGCATCGCGGTTTCGCTGTCCGGTGAGGATTGCGTAGACATCCTGGACTATGCGCCAAAGGCAGGCCGCCTGCTTCGGGTGGCCCGCCTGTCCGCCCACTCCCGTCCCGGTCCCCTGGTCCAGTCCCGGGACGGCTCGACTCTGTACGGGGGCCTAAGAGGCTCCCGCCAACTGGCGACATGGAAGTTGGCGGGGGATACCCGGAGCACGTCGGATCCGGTGCAAACCGTTCAGTTGGCTTCCGATCCCTGTTATCTGGACCTGGACAGCCAAGGCGAATGGCTCCTGGCCGCCTATTACGGAGCCGGATGTGTTTCGGTCCATGCCACGCAGGCAGGCAAGGGCCTGTCCACGAATCCCGCTTGGACTGCCGCCACCGGTCCGAAAGCCCATTGCATCAGGGAGATTGGCACCACCGGCCGCCTCCTGGTCCCGCATACCGGCACCGAAAACGCGATCCACGGGTTCGAACTGGACCGGCGCACCGGGGCATTGAGGGCATACGACAAGGCCGCGGCGGAGTCCGACCCGTGGATCGGGCCGGCAGGACCGCGCCACTTCGAGGTGCATGCGGACAGCTCCAGCCTATTCGTCTCCAACGAACACAGTTCCACGGTAGGCCACTGGCGCCTGGAATCCGACGGACGCCTGGGTCCTTGCCTTGACTCGGTTTCAACGCTGCCCCATCCTTGGGGATTGGCCAACACCTGTGCCCAGATTCGGCTCACGAACGATGCCCGGTTCCTGTATGTCAGCAACCGCGGGCACAACAGTCTGGCCCTTTTCGAGGTCGATCGGCAATCCGGCGACCTCCGTCGGCTGGGCTGGCAGTCAACCGAGTCGATCCCCCGCGCCTTTGGCATTTCATCCGACGACCGCTTCCTGTTTTGTGCCGGCCTTGCCACAGGCTGCATGACCGTCTACGCGATTTGTCCCCGTACGGGTCGGCTGGAATTCCGGAATCGGTTTGCCATCGGCACGGAACCAATGTGGATCCTGCCGTTGCGATCGGCGAACTGACGATCGTTCGCGGCAGCAGAACTGTTGCATCGTTGTACGCCTGTCCCCTGGCAGGTTTATCGGCCTGTTGCCGGGTTGATTCGAAAGTCTGGGGGCTGGCCTTCGGTTGGAGCCAGCTGGAGCGCAAGCTCGCGTACAAGGCGGGGGCGGGACCCGTGGTCATGGTCGATCCAGCGTACACGCCACAAACCTGTAGCCATTGCCGCGACACCCGCAAGGCCAACCGGCCGTCGCAGGCGGTGTTTGCAATTCAAACCTGCGGCGGGGCTTCCGTCCGTGCCCGTTCCGGCCCGCGGAACAGGGGCTGCTGCACGGGGAGGGGCGATCTGGGGGGCCCCTGAGATCCGTGAACCAGGTATGCCTGACTGCGCAGTCAGGCATATAAGTCC
>CAZMKQ010000016.1:43676-47376 GCA_964566955.1 uncultured Caldilineaceae bacterium
TTTGAAACTCTGTTAGGAATATGCGGTTGTTGTCGTATAATCAAAATTGTTGCAAACCGCACAGATTCCAATCGGGAGCATAGCAATGCCACGCACAGGTAAACGCGGAAAGTACAAACTGCGTGAACTGACAGATCGCCAACGCAAGATGTTCCAGTTCATTCACGAATACATTGCGCAAAGGCAATATCCCCCATCCATCCGGGAGATTTGCGACGCAATCGGCGTGCCCAGCTCCTCCGTGGTCAACTACAACCTTGGCAAGTTGGTTGAGCACGGTCTCATTTCAAGGGAACGACATGCCAGCCGCGCCATCAAGCTCAACTACTCCAAGGCGGAGGAGAAGGGGTTTGAGATTGAGAAACCGGACGGGCAAAGCCTTCAGATGGTGCCGGTGCTGGGGAACATCGTCGCCAGCAGTCCCGTGGATGTGGGCGAAACCCGCACGTGGCTGACCGCGGACGAACATGTTCACGTGGACCAGGACAAGATTGGGTACCGCGCCAATGTGTACGCCCTGCGCGTCCTGGGCGATTCCATGATTGACTCCGGGATTCTCGACAACGACATTGTGGTCATGTCCAAGGAGGAGTCGGTACGCAACGGGGATCTGGTGGCTGCCTGGATCACGGACGACAACGCCATGACCCTGAAGCAGTTTTTCCGGGAAGGGGACTCTGTGGTGTTGCAGCCGTCCAGTCCCAACCACATGCACCAGCCCATCCGACGCCACGCATCGCAGGTGGAGATCCAAGGCAAGGTGCTCGCGGTTCTGCGCTTCCACGACTGACCCCGACGCCCATTCAATTCGGTCGTTTGCGGCCGGTGCCGTCTTTTCGGCCAAGCTTGCCGACACGAGCACAGGCTTGGCCTTCCCAACCCCACTCCTGACTCCGAAGCCGTTCGGCTGACGTGTTTACCCGACCCAAGCCGCGGGCCGGCATTGCGACGGCGATCGGGGCGGCATGTCTGTTGACCGGCCTGATTTGGCTGGTATGGTCGGGCTCCCGTGCGGTCACGGTTGTCCTGCCCGTGAACAGAGTGGATGCAACCACGGGTACGCTCGTCCCCGGAACCGCGGTGTCGGCGGCCGATCCCGTGCTGGCCGGCACGATCTGTCGTTCTGCCGAACCGGGTACCGTCCCGGCAAGTCCGCCGTGTCGCCCGGACGACGTACTGGAAGTTGACTTCACCTGGGAAGGAACGGAACTGTGGCTGGCATTGGATCGGGCGGATGTGCCGGCAGGGCTGCGCCTGATCGTGGACCAAACACCTGCCAGCGAACTGCGCCGGTTCCTGGATTCGAAGCTCCTTCTGGGCACAATGCCGTTGCTCTCGCCTTGGGAGCACCCGCGGATGCGGCCCGAAACAGAATGGATATTGGCTCACCGAAGTTCCCATCCCGGGGTTCACACCGCATCCCTGACCGTTTGGCAGGCTCCCTGGGTGGAAGAGGCATTTCAGTTGCAGGATTTCCTGTTGGGTGCGGCTTCCGATCCAGGACCTGCCCGGGGATGGCCGACATGGCCGGGGGTAGCACTGTCCTTGTTGGGTTTGGCCTGCTGGACACTTGCACCTTGGAGACCCTTGGCACCCGCATGGCGGGAATCGGCGGCGATACTGGCGAACCTGGGTGTCAAGACAGTCTTGACGAAGGCGCTTCCCTCGTCCCCGGCAGTTCAGGGAGCGGTAGCCGCAGCGGCTGCGGCAGGTATCGCGGTCGGCACTGGAAGCGGCACCTGGTGGCTAACGCTGCCGGGGATCGGCCTGTTGGGTCTGCTAGGGATGAGGCAGCCGGTTCTGTGGCTGGGACTGACACTGGCCGGTCTCCCCTTCCATCTCCATCCCTTGCCGTTGGCCCCGAACCTTGCCCTGAATCTGGTCGAAGTCGGCGTCTGGGGCGGTTTCACCGTAACCCTGGCCCATGTCCTGGTCTTCGAGCCGACGGCCCGGGAGTATCCGTTTCGACCATGCATGAGATGGGTTGTCCGGTTCCTGTTCCTGGCAATCGGCCTAGCCCTGGTTTCGGCCTTGGCCGCGGCCTACTTCCCACAGGCAATCCGCGAGTGGCGCACCATTTTTCTCGCCGGAGGGGTGTTCCTGGCTTCGCTGCTCCTTCTCCTTCAACACACCCCGGAGCCTGAGCGCGCAGCCAAAGTCCTCATTACCCTTTGGATGACGGGTGCCGTCGCGATTTCGCTCTTCAGCATCGTTGCGTGGACACAGGGCATGCAGGTAACCGACGTGGAAGGCGTCAGGCGGGCGCGGGGGCTGTTCGGGTCACCCAACAACCTGGCCCTGTACCTGGAAAGGTGCGTGCTGGTTGCCTTGGTCCTGTTCGGGTTTGCGAACGCGTGGAAATGGCGATTGGCCTGGGGTGCGGCCGCGGCCTTGACCGCGGGGACGGTTCTGCTCACCTTCAGCAAGGGAGCTCTGTTCCTGGGACTGCCGGCTGGCGGCTTGGCAGTCTTACTGGCCGCCATAGCCGTGAGGAAACGCTGGCCGGAGGCCAAGTGGTTGATTTGGATCCTGGCGGGAACCGCGGCGGCGGGACTGGCAGCGTTGGCGCCGTTTCTCGACACGCCGCGGATGTCAGGTGTTCTGAACTGGCGGGAAAGCATCCCCACCCTGGTTCGCATCCACCTTTGGCGCAGTGCGCTGGCCATGTTTGCAGACCATTGGTGGTCGGGTGTGGGGCCCGACAACTTCCTGTACTGGTACCGGAGCTACTACGTTGCACCTGAAGTCTGGAACGAACCCAGCCTGAATCATCCGCACAATGTTGTCTTGGACCTGTTGACGCGTCTGGGCCTGCCGGGCCTCTTGATTGGTTTGGCCTTGGCATGGGCATCCGCGGTCGGATTTCTACGGCAGTTATCGTCCGTGCGACCGGAGCCGATGGCCGTGGCCGCGCTCGGTGCCTGCGTTGCCGGAATCGCGCACGGCATGGTAGATGCCAGCTACGCGCTGCCCGAACTGTGGATGATGTGGGTTCTGTTGCTGACTCTTGGATTGATGCACCGACAAGGGGCAGAAGCAGCTTGAGGTATAGGGCCATTGCTTCCAAATAGGTTTGGACTTGAGGCCAACCGGCCGACAAAGGTAGTGCTTGTTCCAAGCTGCAGCCAACCGATTGTTAGCGATACCCACTTGGAGGGACCGTTCCTGCGGCAGTAGGTTATGGGCGGCCGCGTGGCCCGCGCGGATGCGACTGTCGTCCTCACCAAAGGCGATATCCAAGACCTTGTGGCGGTCGTTTCGATGCCCGGTGCCAGCGTACCATCTGGAACAGGTGCTTGGCCTTGGGAGGCAGATTGAGAATGAAGCAACGGACATCGGCCGTGATCCGGCCGCAGCAGCAACGTGCGGCTTCGATCCAGACCGAGAGTGATGCAATTTTGCCAGTCTGGACTGGGTCGAGACTTTTTGGAGATGAACCCCAGAGAACCGTAAGCGTACCAGTCCGCGGCGTGTGAGCTACGATCGCTCAACGAAGTCTAGGGCATGAACCCCAGAGACAGCCAGACTGCCGGTTCAATATGGAATCCGCGGTACCACGCTCAACAAAGTCTGGGGTATATCTCCCAGAGACAACATTGACACCAGTGCGGAACGCCTGACCATGGGCCCTGCTCAACAAAGTCTGGGAAATGAACTCCAGAGACAGCCGTAAGCGTACCAGCCTGCGGCGTGTGAACCA
>CAZMKQ010000017.1:0-14677 GCA_964566955.1 uncultured Caldilineaceae bacterium
TCGGTTCACCCCCACACGCGTGGGGAGATTGGCCTGACGGAGGACGAATGCGGAGGCTACTGCGGTTCACCCCCACACGCGTGGGGAGATTGTCGGCCTGCTGGTTCAGCGTCATGCACTGCACGGTTCACCCCCACACGCGTGGGGAGATTTTCAGTTCGGACTTTGTGGCACAGCCGTCGCACGGTTCACCCCCACACGCGTGGGGAGATTAAAGTGGCTGACGCTGAACATCACCTTGGCACCGGTTCACCCCCACACGCGTGGGGAGATTTGCGCAGGCGCTTCAAAAGGGGGCCTCGCCAACGGTTCACCCCCACACGCGTGGGGAGATTCAATGACCTGGTGGAGCTGGCCTGGGCCACGTGCGGTTCACCCCCACACGCGTGGGGAGATTGCCCTGACCGGGTTGATGCTCCCAAACCTCTACGGTTCACCCCCACACGCGTGGGGAGATTTCCTGAATGCCTATGCCAATACGACGCCGGACCGGTTCACCCCCACACGCGTGGGGAGATTGACGGGTTCAGAAACGCCGACGACGAGGAAGTCGGTTCACCCCCACACGCGTGGGGAGATTGCGACCGGGAGTACGCTGGCCGGTGTCAACAACGGTTCACCCCCACACGCGTGGGGAGATTCTCCATCTGTTCGGATCCGCCCAGGTAGATGACGGTTCACCCCCACACGCGTGGGGAGATTCCAGCGGCTGTGCTGCAACGCTGCCGCCAGGTCGGTTCACCCCCACACGCGTGGGGAGATTACTGGAAATCGAGATGCTTCCAGTAGGTGATTACGACTGAACCTGCTTGTTCTGGACCAACTGAATACCTTCGAAGTCTCGGATGGTTCTACTGGGGTTCCCATGGAAACGTACCTCAAAGCCCTGCTCGTTGTCAGCACTGTGTACCAAGATGCCTCCGCCATTTGCCATCCTGCTGCAGACTCTGTGCCACAGACGTTCTCGCACCATGGCAGAAACCTTTCCGACGAAGACCCCGGCCTTCAACTCCAAGAGCCATCGGGTCAGTTCACCTCGCAGACTGGGTGTCACCCGTTCCAACAATATGATTACCAAACGACACCTCCGCCTGTTCTGCGTAGTTGACTCCCCCCCGGATCATGCCGGCTTCCGGATCCCAGATCCCTCCGGGTAGCGCGGCATCGGAGTCAAGCGAGTCCGTATCTTCATGATCACCGGTCACGACGAGCAACCGGCCAATGTCCGACACAATGCGGCTCAGCAACTTGGTGCGGTGAAAGTAATCCCGACACATGCGGCGTACTGTACGTTCGAGATTCTCGATGCAGCCCTCTCCCACCGTGTGGAAAGCGGCGGGCATGGCGGTCTCCGTCTTGTACAAGTCGGCAATGTCGTATACGAACGACAGCATCTTGCCGGTGTGGATGAAGCCGAGAGCAGGGGAATAACCCGCCGAAACAATCGCGGCGTGACACACTCCGTACAGGCAACTGTTGGCCGCCGATAGGGCCCGGTTGATGGGGTCGGCCGCATTCCAGCGGTCCCTCCGATAGGACCTGCCCTTCCACTCAACACCGGTTTCCCGGCTGAGACGCGCGTAGGTTTCCCGGACACGAATGCCTTCCTTGCCGCGTACTTGTCGAAGGGTGGTGGATGGTTCCAGGGTTTCGTCAAAGCGCATCTGGTACATGCGGAAGACAACCTGCAATCGGCTGGTCGGGTTCGCCCATAGCCGAGCTTGGTCAAGCAATCGCCGTGCCGACCGGGTCTCTCCCAACCCCTGGGAGTAAAAGCGGACTCCCTCCTCGCCTACCCAGACCACCAGGCAGCCTGAATCGGCAAGCGTGCTGACCGCTGCATGGGTGACGGTAGTGCCGGGCCCCAGCATCAGCGTTGTCAAAGATGCGCATGGAATCGCCGTTTTACCGTTGGCGTCATACAGGGCAATCGACTTTGCATCCTGTTCAATACGACCGTGTTCCACATACAGGTAACTGAGGCTGTCGCGTACCCGTGGCAACTCGTTCAGGTCGCCTGATCTCATGGTGCCCCCTGGCACGGAGCGATGGACATTAGACCGCACCCGAATGACTTGCTGGGACCGATACCCGTTCTGATTGCGCCGCGAAATTTGTCCACATCGTCAATTCGGAGTACTCCTTCAAAGAGCACGCTGGCAACAGTGAGGGTTCGGGAGCGACCGTTGCCGCGGTGCTTCTCAAGAGCACTGACCTTTACCGCAGGCACGTCGCTTCCCGGTTGAACAGACACAAGATGAAATCCGTTCTGAACTCCCTTGCGGGTTAGCCACTCGACCTGCTGTGTCTCGGTTCCCAATGCCACCCTCCGACCATTGCGGCGACGGCCGTCGGGACCCGACTTGGTATCGACCTTCCGGGTCGGATTGGCTCGCAGACGGAACTGCAGGACCTGGCCCTGCCGCAGATTTTCCAACGCAGGAGCGATGCATTTGGTGGCAGGATTGTCTTCACCCGAGTTGGCAAGAGCCAAATAGCTTTCCGGAAGTGAAGTCCAGTTCGGTTTCATCCCGGCCTGGACGAGCAGCATCGTGGCACCATTGGAACGATCCGCATCCAGCCGGTACAACACGGCCATGCCGGCCCGTACTCCACCGGAACCCTCCCAGTCCGGGAAGGCGGACATGACTCGTTGATGCATCCGGTAAATGTCGCTGAGATCGCGCTGAGCGTCACGACTCCTTGGACTGATCGTCAACCGGGATAGGTACATCACCGCTCTCCTTTGGTTGTTCACGGATCGGCACCTGGCCGGTACCTTCTCCTAGTTGTACCCATTGGCTAGCAACATGTCGCGCCCGAAACCGGCGTGTCCGGAACGAGGTACCATGAGGCTGATCCATGCGCACATCCTCGCCATCAGCCTGTTCGATGGCTAAACGCAATTCAACGGGTCGGGCGACTGGGACATCCAGGTCAGGGCGGGGCCATGGATAGTTCGTGAGGGCATTCTCCAATCGCTCTCCTTCACAGAGACCGTTATCGATGCGCACCGGCACCCCAGGGACAAATGCTTTCCGGCCCAGATAGAGTTGCCACTTGGGGGCATCCAGCGCGCGGTCGAGTTGGCGGAGTAAGACAAGGTCTGAACTCTCCAGCCCAACCAGAAAGTCAGCATCACTCAGATAGTAGCGATTGGACAACACGGTCCTGGGGCGGCCACTGGACAGATGTACTCCGTAGGGGCTTCCATCCGGCTGGGTTCCGCCGCCGGCCGTCTGGTAGTCCAGTCGCATCATCCCCGGAGCATCCACCCGCACGCCCATGCGAAGGACAGCCAGTTTGTCGAGGGGTTCATCACGGGCCATTCCCAATGCCGCGCACAGCAAACCAATCACACCGCTCTTCGAAGGCTCAATGCCGGTATCTCGAACCGTGAACCGGCTCTGCGTGCCCCAGGACTGCATCGGTCCGGCTAGGCGAACCAACAACGTGTGTTTCGTCAACTGCGCACCCCGTTGGCCAGATCCAGAACACTCTGCGTAAGGGTGTCAACATCATCAACCATGTTGCCCTTTAGGCCGACAACTGCATCACCGTCCAGGGAAACGGCCCACTTTCCCAGTATTGCGCTTTCGCCGTACATCTTGGAGAGCTTGCCCCAGTAGGTGTCCAGTTCTTGGATTGACCGCATGGCAAGGTCCTCGTTCCCTTGGGGATACACCGGCTTGAGGAAGGCATTAGCCAAGTTCCAAAGCTGTGCCTCGCGAATGACCGCCAAAACGAATGATGGCGGATTGTGGGCTGCCATGCTGTTCTGCTTGCCAGTGGGGATGGCGTTGATTGAGGCAGTGATGAACGCCTTCAGGCCCGCGATTGCCAACTCCCTGTCGCCCTGGAGATTCTTGGTCAACTGACCCAAATCTACGTTGGAGTACCGATAGAAACACGAGGAGTTGAATCCCACCGTTCCGATCATGTCGGCACCGGCAGTGTCCTCCGGCAGAAGGTCGTCCACCGCAGTGTAGTAGTCCAGTTCCATACTCATCCGGTTGGTAGAGATGGCGTGGGCAACCTGTGAAGCAGCAGGAACATTCCTGTCGGGTAAATCTGCGATCATACGTCCGAAAAGAGCAAGGTCGACTGCCTTGCCACCGGTGGCAAGGATGTCATGAATGGCGTTGCGTACCTTCTTGGGCACCGCATTCTTGCGGGTGGCTTTTGACGGCTTGGATCGTGATGAACTGTGGTCTGCTGCCATTTGCTCTGCCGCTGCAGACAGTTGGTCCCAGTGTTCGGCGCAAAGGTTCGCCAGACTATCGATCTCCCGCTTGCCGAGCAAAAGCAAGTATTGGGTTTTGTCATCATCTCCGGTCTCAAGCTCGACTCCACCAAGGGTGAACCTGGCCACTGTTCTGGCTTCACTGTCATCCCTGCCCTGCTCGACTAGGCGGCGTGCCAGCTCATCAACTACCCGTTTGGTGCGGACAGCCTGAAATTGGGGTTCAAGCAGTTCTTCGGTTTGGAACTGGACTCTGACTGCCCGTTTGAAACACTGGCTGGAGATCCGCGCGCGCCGGTGACCACCGAAAACGCAATCCTTGGGCATGCCCGTGTCATCGCGGTTCAGGTTTGCCGGAGCAAAGTTCTGGAGTATGTGAAGTTCAACGAACATGTTCTCTCCTTACACTTATGTATTGGCATCAGGGGCCGAGTCTTCCGCATCTACTTGGCCCCAAAAAGCTCTGGCCCAACGGCGCTGGACCCGGCGGTCATCAAGCCCCCAGAATTTGAGGTCATCGAGTAATTGCGCCCAGTCAACCGGTTGCCCCTTGACTTTGAGCAGGCTAATGGCGTGCCGGAGGTGGAGATGCAGGTCCTCACGGTGGACAGCCAGCAAGACCATGAAGCGGCGCTCTACGCTGGTGTGGGACTCTCCCTTGGCGATGCGGGCGAAAGAGGCACCCAAGTTGGTAGGACCATCCCCATTGCCCCGGTGCCAGTTCTGCGGGTGATATGCGAAGAGAGCAGCCACCAGGTAATACACATCCTCCCTCCAAGGCGTTGACTCCCCGCTGGCCCATTGGGCGATATAGGGGTGCATTTCAGGAACGGAACCAGGTACAGCACCGAGTCCTCTCCGCAATGCGGCCAGTGCTCCCCGACCACGACGATCTTCCAGTATCTCCAGAAACTCAATGAACCTGCCGGTCTTACGCTTCTGTGTCATCCTCATCCGTCTCCTGATAGGTTGACAACGGGCGGTAAATCATGCTTCGCAACTGTCCCTCGGCACATGCAAGGGCCTTGAGGTTACGAGTGGACTGGTCCATTGCCTTGGTGGATTCCTCGAAAGCGCTCATCACCGCGGATCGGAGAATCACTTTCCACTCGGTGAGACAGAGCTCACCATAGTCGCCGTACTCGTCCCGGTCTTCGGGAAGTCTCGCCAGCAACCACTTGAACGGTGCCTCAAGGTATGACCAATAGACGCGTTCCGCACCCAGATGGCGAACAAACTCCCGAATGCGATCCTTTTCCGCCTTCTTGTTTGAGGGGGTATCTATTCCAAGCAAGTTCCTGACCATGGTCTCCATGGCCTGATGCAAAAACCGTGCCGTGTCCTCGGTCAGTTCCAAGGCATCCTGTACGCGTTCTGCCAGGGTGTCGTCATTCAGGTACACGACAGGAATGGAGAGTCTTTCGTGTCTCCAGAACAACACCTTCGCCTGACTTGAGCGCAAGCCGAGGACTTCCACTGGGATGACACGGGAGTGGGGGATGATGCCCTCAAAAGCGAGTTCGCCCAACCACTGTAGAGTCTTTGGCTGAGACACATCATCGTTGACTGAATGCAGCAACGCCAGACTGTCTCTCCAAAGTGCCCGGTCCTCGTCGAATGCAACCGCCGGCCATGGATCTTGGTTGCCCTTAGCCCGTGGATTGCGCCGGAAAGAGAGCATGGTCTCCTTACCGCGGAGAATATGGTCGGGCGCGCGATACCCGTCCATGATCACGACGTTTCGGATCACCGTGCTCCCGTCCGAGGCCTCACTGGGTTGAAGGCGGATGCGTCGGTTCTGCCAAGTCAGGAGGTCAATGTAGCCATCGGGCATTCTCTCTTTGGGCTGAGTATCAATATCCCGTTCCCAAGCCGGTATGTCCTTGCCTGGGTCGAAGTCCCAAGGATCTCCTTCCTGGGGAGCGTACCGACACAGGTTAAGCATGAGAGACTGGAACAGGTTGTCGCCCTGAGCCTGCACCACCGCCCCACGGTTCAGCATCGCCGCCTTGGCAGATGTTTGCCCGTGCTCCGCAGTCTTGGTGCCCCCGACATCAAAGGACATGAATCCCAGCAACCACCGGGCAGCTGCTGCCGGGCTCAGTTCAGGCGGGTCGGACGTGGTCAAGTGCGTGAACAGAGTTGGGTTGTTGTCTTGGTGGAACAACAGACGAGCCGAGGAGCCACCTTTGGCCCAGTCAAGGCCGGCGACTTGATAGAAGGGCTTCTCCTCGTCGAACAGATTGAAACGCCCGTACCAACGGTTGAAGTAGGCGTTGAGATCCTCGGTGTCGAACCGATCCTCTTCCCAGAGACTGCCCCACATACTCGAATCCGAGATGTCGAAGTTGCGGTGGAGCACCGCAAGCAGCAACCGGTGTAGCGCGGCCACAACCGGCGGGGACTCTCCACCGATCTCCTTGATGTTCCCGGCCTGTACCAGCACACCTTGAATGCCCAAGGGCTCCTGCGTGCCGTCCAGCATGGTGCATGGGATCCAAGGCTCGTTGATCAGGTTGAAGGTTGCCAACTCCACATCCACCTCATTCGCTCCGCGAGACCGTCACTCCGGTTTCAGCATCCAGCATCAGCAGATAGTCGCCCACCCTGTACGTCCCCTGGCTGTCGAGGCAGATAGCCCGGTGATTCCGTAGCAATCTGGACCTACACCACGAGCGCGGTGGGGCCTGTTGCAGAAGCTGAAAAACCACCCGACGGTCGGAGATGGTGACCGACCGCATGAGCAACTGCCTCGTTGTTTCCAGGGACGGTGTCCCGTTCATGTCCAAAGGTCTGGACAGCATGCTGTCCAGTGCAGTTGTGTCGCCGTTGCCGTGTAGAAACACCACCGACACGCTGGGGGGAGATAACCGCGTCAGTGCTTGGTGAACCGGGTGGAACTCCGGAGCGTCCTCCTCAGTGATGTCACCAGCCAGACGCCAGAGTTGCCCGGTGTACGAGGGTGGCCGGACCCATCGTGCCTGTGCCTCGGCACGATGCCGTTCCATTTCAGCATTCAGTTCTTCCCGGGTGTGGTTCCAAACTTCGGCCATCGCCTTGGGTAGACCATCGGGACCGCGGTTATCGTCATAAACGGCCTCTATGATGGCCTCCACATCGTCGGGTACCCGAACCATGCCTAACTGCCGAAGGGCCAGCCAAGAGCGTAGCAGTATGTGTTCGTCGTACACGGCGGCAGTACCAGGATCAAATCGCGGGGCTTCGGCCGCCGTGTTCGGATTGCATACCAGCAATTTCGGGTCCTCCAAACCCTGCGGTCGCTCGCGCTCGTGCCGATGCAGCCTGCCAACCCGCTGGAGTAGCAGGTCGGCAGGCGCCATATCTGACACCATCAGGTCGAAGTCCAGGTCCAGGCTCTGCTCAATGATCTGCGTGGCCACCAAGATCCCCCGGCGAGGACGCCGCACCGTGGGATCTCCCGGTTTGCCGTAACGGGCAAGAGACCTTTGCTCCCGCATCTCGCGGTCCGCAAACGGGTATCGGGAATGCAACAGGTCCAGTTCGGATGTGCCATCTTCGCAAACCCTGCAGAAATGGGGTTTGAGTGCTCGGTAAACTTCCTGGGCGCGTCGCACTGTATTGCAGATGACAGCCGCGCAACCGCCTTGCGCAAGAGCGGACTGCAGGAGTTGACCCAAGGGGAATTCTGTCGTGTCTTCATCGGGCAGCAAGCCATCGGTCCACTCCAGCAGCACCTCTTTTCTGCCTCTGGCGGAGACCTTCACGGTTCTGGCATCCGGTCCCGAGGATCGCGACACCCAGGAGACTCGGGGGTATGCAGCCTGACAAGGTATCTGAGGCTCTGCACCCACTCCCTGAGCATAGACCGCCAGCAGTTGTTCACGCCGACTCCGGGGCAATGTAGCCGATAGCAACACCACCGAAGTGCCCAATGCAGCCAGCCACTCCAACAGGCGCTCTAGCAAAGTGGTCATGTACACATCGTAGGCATGAACCTCATCCACAATAACCGTCTTGTGAGCCAAGCCAAACAGCCTAACGAAAACGTGTCGAGTCCGGAGCACCGCCAGCAGAACCTGGTCGATGGTGCCGACCCCGAATGGTGACAGCAGACCGCGCTTGCGATAGGTGAACCACTCCGAGGCAACCACGGCGTGTTCCACACCGTCATCGTCCACACCCGAGTATTGAGGCTTGGGAACAGCATCGCCATGGTGTCGCAGTGCTTCGAATTCCGCGGAAAGTGAAGCATGGCCGTGGAGCAGCTGTAACTGGACCTGCTCGCCCTCGTACCGATTACGCAGGAAGTCCCGGACTCGTCCGAACATCTGGTTGCTGGTGGCCTGGGTCGGCAGGGCGAAGTAATGACCCACCTGTCCTACATTCGCCGCCCAGTAGTCGGCCAAGTAGATGGCTGCTTCGGTCTTTCCCTCACCCATGGGGGCCTCGACTATCACCATGCTTGGCTCAGTCAGTGCGAACGCGACTGATTCCACAGACCGTTGCAGGTCGTTGGGCACGGAGATGGCGGGAAATAGGTCGGTGAACAGCTTCACCGGCCCCGGAATGGGATAGGCAAGCCAGCCCAGTGCCTCCAGAGCCGATTTTGCTTGGACATGGGCGTAGTCGGCATACGCTACGGTGTCCTGTGGTATGCAACATGGAAAGAAATCGATATTGGAGCCTATCCAGTCGGCCACACTGATAAAACCAGCGAGCATCATCGCCGTGGCATTGTCGAGCCGGCATGGCAGTACTGACCGGGAAAGTTGGATCGCGTCAGCAAGTTCTCCTACAAGAGTACGGCGGTGGACATCCCAGTCGGCGCGTCCCTTGGCAGCGACACCAACGTTCTTGATCTCGCGACTGGCGGGGAGGATGCCGTGATGGCCGCCCGCCACTATTCCCAAGCGCTGGGCAAGCGTTCCTTGCAAGCCAAACTCCTGCTTCAGGATTTGAGGCAGAGTGGCGGTGGTTATGGTTCCATGCGGAGCGCGGCTTGCCCTGTAGCTTCGGCCGAAGGAAAGCCCTGCGCACCGGAGTCGCTCCCTGACCTCCTGGCGTATCTGTTCCTTTCCAAGTTGAAAGACCGGAGAAGCCTTACCCAAGTCGTGCAGTCCAGTGACGAAGGCGCACCAACTGCCAGCGACTTCCTGGTTCTCCCCAAAGCCCAGGCCTACTGCAAATGCGCTCCGTTGCTTGGATGAGAGAACACTCCTCCAGATCTCCAAGGCGACCGTTGCCACATCGACCATGTGGCACAACAGGGGGTGGTAGCCAGGCTCATCGTCATTGACACTCAACTTGGCCCAGCAGCTGAAAGCTGGATACGGCTGAGCAAAACCGCCGTTTGGCGCACATGTGGATCGATTGATCATCTTGCGCTCAAGCCGTTGGCACTACTCTCCGAGTCCCATTTCCATCCTGAGAGAATGGCTCAAGCCCGGGGCGTCAACAGAGGTATTGCAACAGGACCAATGCAGAACTTTGTACAACTTGAGATCGCAACAGGGAAGAAAAGCAGACGGGCACAATGAACCAAATCACGACAAAACAGGTTCGTCTTGCCCAAGTACTCTCCTCCTGCTCTGATAGGCGGACATCTTCGCGGCAACCATGACCGAGACCGAATCAAACCGGACCCCATCATACCGCGGTGTTATGACATGGCAAGAAATCCGCTCAAACACGTAACAATCCGGATGAAGGACGGAGACGCATGCGTGTGCTGTAGGAACGGGACCAACTGGCACATCCAAGGGGCAATGGCACCCGAAGCCTCCGCCAGTCACACCGGCCGTCGTGGAACCTGTCACGGTGACGATTCCGTTATGGCCTCTCCCGAGGCAACAACGAAAGGCCATCGCCATCCTCCACCAGCCTGCGACCGCGCAGAGCCACAGCCCCCCAGCCGTGCCCATTTGGAGGTTGAGGCCTGTGTAGACGACACACCGTTGTACAAAGTACAGCAAAGATGCCAACAACCTATTCTGTCAGTCGATTCCCTCATTGCAGCCGTATCCGCCCACAGGAGGCCCCCTAACGCGGCGGAGCCTGTCTTGGGGTTGGATAACGGCACTGCCAATGGCAAGGCACAGTGCTGCCACTACCACCAACAGGATCGCCTGTCACACTTGTAGCATTGGTGTCATGGATTACAGTTGCATCGAAGCCAGCCTCGGCAACCAGGCAATCGGCCACACCGTCTACACCTACCGGCACTGCCGCTCCACCATGGATGTGGTCCACTCGCTGGCATGGACCCATCCCGGCGGCACGTTGGTCTTCGCCGAGGTCCAGACGGCAGGCAGGGGGCGCCACCAGCGTAAATGGGTGGATGTCGGCGGCTGCTCCATCGCCGTGAGCATCCTGTTGCGGGATCGGCTTTGGGACGGAGCCGGCGGCGGCATACCCCTGCTTTCGGGCCTGGCGGTCCTTGAGGCCATCGAGGAAACCCACCCCGGCCTGGACGACCTGGCCCTGGACTGGCCCAATGACGTGGTGCATGCGCCATCGGGTGCGCGTCCGCGCAAGACCGCAGGCGTACTGATGGAGGCGGGCCGGGATCCGCATGGTTCCCCCTATGCAGTCCTGGGCATCGGCATCAACGTCAACCACACTCCCTCCCAATTGCCGCCAACCCCGGAATCCCGCGTGCCGCCCACATCGCTGCGCCTGGCGGCCGGCGGCCGGATCAGCCGACGCCGTCTTGCCGTTTCCCTGTGCCGCAGATTGTCCTTTCACCTCCACAGAGAACGAGCCGCGGGAGTCCGGTCCCGCATCTGGGAGGGACGCCTGCGCACACTGGGCCACCGGATCAACGCCAAGGAGCCGGGTACACCGAACCAGCCACTGGTAGGTGTCGCGGAAAGAACGGATCGGGATGGTTCCCTGCTGGTCAGGGATGCCGACGGCCACCTCCACCGGCTGCTGGCCGGCGAAGTCACACTGTCCGGAGCTTAGATGGCTGCGTCGCGGCCCCGATCCCAGGCGGGATCCTCGACAATCTCCGTAACCACCGTGAACCGTTCGTCCGCGGACTGGACCAGGCGGCCGGTCACGACCCGGGGATCGTGCTGAAACACAAGCAACGGGTTCTTCTCCAGAATTTGCGTGCGCAGCCGCTTTTTGGCTTCCATGCTGAGAAGCGGCAACTCGTCGAAGGCGGGCACCCAGGGAAGCCGTTCCAGGTGCACGGCAAAGTTGGCAGCATCCCCCAGGAACAGCAGGCTTTCCCCCTCGGACTCAACCCAGACAACCTGCAGCGACTCCGTGTGTCCGGCCGCGGTCTCGGTGCGCACATGGGGGCCGAAGTCGTGGCCCCCCATGACCATGCGCAGCTGGCCGGTGCCGGTCAGCACCTGCCAGTTGTCGGGATAGTAGGTGGCCACGGTCCGCTCGTTGGGATGGGTGGCGGCGTCGTATTCCCGGCCCTGGACGATGTACACGGCGTTGCGAAAGACCGGCTCGACGGGACCGCCTTCGACCTGATCCCGCCATCGCGTCATGCCGCCCGCGTGATCGGCGTGCAGGTGGGTCATGAGAACCGTGGTGACATCCTCCGGCACAAAGCCGGCGCGGGCCAGATCCGCCATCAGGCGGTCCCGCTCCGGCGGCAGGCCGTAGCGCTTGCGCAGCCGGGCATCGAACTTGTCGCCGTGGCCCGTGTCCACCAGGATTTTCTGGTCCCCGGTCTCGATCAACAGACAGCGCACGTCCACCGGAATCATGTTGCGGGCATCCGGTTGTACGATCCGCTCCCACAGGATGCGCGGAACCACCCCGAAAAACGCCCCGCCGTCCGACCGATGCTTGCCGTCGGACAGGATGTGACAGGTCGTTTCACCGATTTGCAAGCGGGGGGGAGCCATGCCGGCCATGCAAATTCCTCCAGTCCAAAAGCACGGAATGTTCGAGGCTACATCAATCAGGGATCCGATTATAGGGCCGGTCCTCGGCTGGGGCCGGCCCCAGCCGGCGATATAATGCCGGCTACTCCGAGCGTGTTCATGGCTTGGGGACCGTTTCCCCCACCGATGCATCAAGTCCCGTTTCCATCCGCACGCGGCGACGCAGACGGAATTACAACCCTCCAGGAGTTGATGGCCGCCCGCGAAGGGCAGGATCCGCGGTTGCTGGCCGGCATCATCTTCGACTTCGACCATACGCTGGCGTTTCTGGACCGTCCGCACGAGGACCTGATGGCCGAGGGCGCGCGCATGGCCCAAGACTACATGGAACAGAGCGGAATGGAACTGTTTCCGGATTTCTGGGAGCAGATCATCAGTGCCCGCCAGTTTGCCCAGCAGAAGTCGGAGGAGGAGGCCGAGGAACACATCGCCAACGACACCATGAGCTTCCTGCTCCAGTTTTGCGGCTATCCGGCCAGCAAGATGGACAGTCGGGTCCTGGCCATGTCCGTCGACCTCTTCTATGCACCCGAGATGCACGGCTGGCGCCTGTACGACGGCGTTGGGGCCGCCCTGGACCGCCTGCGCCAGCTGGACGTGCACCTGGCGATCGTGGCCAACCATCCGTGCGAGCGCGTGTTTCAGCGGATCGTGGACTACCTGGAACTCCGCCCGTGGTTCGATGTGGTCCTGTGCAGCGCCAGCGTGGAGTGGCGCAAACCCTCGCCGGAGATCTTCACCCCGGTACTGGATCGATGGCAGCTGCAACCCTATGAAGTGGCCGTGGTGGGCGACAGCCTGCGCCACGATGT
Organism: uncultured Caldilineaceae bacterium; assembly: GCA_964566955.1. Lineage (GTDB taxonomy): Bacteria > Chloroflexota > Anaerolineae > Caldilineales > Caldilineaceae > Bin34. The sequence goes on from CAZMKQ010000017.1 coordinate 12,948, forward strand.
CGGCGGCGGGGCAGACTTGGGAACGATGACGATGCACTGCGACCTGGGCACAACCGATCGTCAGACGGCCTACGACAACCAGCAGCTGGCCCGCCGGGTCCGCCCCGACGCGACCCTGACGGACTGGCGGCAGTTCATGGACCTGGTACAGCCGTGGCTGTACTAAAGCCCCGCTCTGCCGACGCGCCCGAGCCGGCGACGCCGGCCGACCGGCGCCATCCGCAGTTCCCGATGGTGGGCGTGGGGGCGGTGGTGTTCGACCTGCTGGATCGGGTGCTTCTGGTCCAGCGCGGCAACCCGCCCCACGAGGAACAGTGGGGCCTGCCGGGCGGGCTGGTGGAACTGGGCGAGAACCTGCACGACGCGCTGCGTCGCGAACTGCGCGAGGAAACCGCCGTCGAGGTCCAGATCCTGGACCAGATCGGAGTCTATGAACCGATCATCCGCGACCGGGACCAGGCCGTCCTGTACCACTATGTGGTAATCGACTACCTGTGCCGTTGGCAGGCCGGCGAGCTGACTCCGGGCGACGATGTGCGCGCGGCGGCGTGGGTCAGCGCCCACAATTTGGAACGCTACGGACTCGCGGAGACCGCGGAAGGCATGATCAAGGCCGGACGCAGCCGGCTGGTCGCCATTGAGGCCGCCAAGCGCGGTGTCCGCGGCTAGTCAGACGGCCGCGGACAGCGAAGCCTCGATTTCGGGCCGAATCAATTCGAAGTAGGCGTAGTTCAAGCGCTTGATGGCCGGCGCATCCAGAACCGGGACCGGGACCTCGTCCTTGTCGACCAAGGCCCGGAAACGCTTGGTCTCAAACCGGATGTCTTCCTTGATGTACGGTGCCTGGAAGGAAATGGCGCGGGAAAACACCTTCTCGATTGCATTCATCCGCCTCTCGGCAAACACGGACTCGTCGACCATTTCCAAACCGCGGATGCCGAGGGACGCCTCCATCACGTCCACAATGTCCTGCATCACCGGGGCATCCTCGTTGACCAGATTGAACACCTTGAGTTCCCGATTGCAGAGCTCGGAACAGGCCGCCAAGGCCACCATGCTGTCGATGACGTAGTCGATGGGGACCAGGTTGAGGCGCATGGCCGGGTTGGCCTCGAAACGCAACGGAACCCTGTGGTCCCAGGCATCGCCCAGCTTTTGACGGCGCATCAGGAAGAGCTTGTACATCGTGCCGATGACCTGGTAGTACCCGGAGTGATTTACAGACCGCGTATCCTCGCAGCCGACAATGATGGCGGGCCGCAACACGGTTACATCCAGATCCTCCTGCTTCTGGATCCGGGCCATGTCCAACTCGACCTTGTGCTTGGACCACTCGTAGAGGCCCCGATAGTCCGGCGTGGACTCCACCACCCGTTCGGGTACGATGCCCTCAAGGCGCCCCGAGGAGTATGCGGTGCTGACATGCATGTACCTGGGCCGTTCCCGTTCGCCGTTGAGGCCGAGGGTGGTCAGGATCATGTTGCGCGATCCCTGGATGTTGATCGCCTCGATCTCGGCCAGATCGCGCTTGCGGAACTTGAAAGTGACTGCAGAATGCCAAGTGATGTCGATGTGCTCGTCGGTCACCGCCCTGAGCCCCGCCACCAGTTCGTCCGTGGTTTGGGTCACGTCGCCGGCAAACACCAGCAGGTTGTCCAGCGGCAACTCCCGGTCGGAGCCTATCGCCTCCAGCACGGGCAGCAGACGGACCCGCGCCGCCTCGTTGTCCG
>CAZMKQ010000017.1:14687-24792 GCA_964566955.1 uncultured Caldilineaceae bacterium
CGAGGCGCGGACCATGGTCACGACCCGATCGCCCTCCAACAGCAGGCGGTGGGTCAAGTGGGAGCCGACAAATCCGGTGACGCCGGTTATGAAATGGGTAGTCAATCCACGATCTCCAGAGCCGACCGCGACCAAATCCCGTCGCATTGATGGCAAGCCGTGGCATTTTACTTCAGCGGCCGCCGTCAAGGGATATTCGGCCACCTGCGCCGCGGACCGGCAACCTCCCGAGACGAGAGCCGAGGTCAGGTGCAAGCCGCAGACATCATCGGGACCCGGACCACACCACAGGAAGTTCCACACGTGCCATGCCGCCACCATTCCGACAGCCGGTACATACGATTGTCGACCAGCCTACTACGTTCGCACGGACAGTACACAAACCAACCCCCATACGCATGAAAGCCCCACAACTCTCCCATGACCTCCCGAGCCGCCTGGTTGCCGTCTGGCTGGGTATCCTGCTGGCGGCCACAACCGCAGCCTGTGCCTCCGGTGCCGACGGTGCCGACGTTCCCGGGAACACGCCGACACCCGCAACTTCGAGCCAGCCGCGCCAGGCGGCCGCAGAGACAGTGCCCAAGGCGACACCGATACCGGTCCCCGACACCTCGGCTGTCGAGGCTCCCGCCGCCACGGTCGAACCCCGCCTGGAACTGGAACCGGTGGCCACGCTGGTCCGACCGGTGTTCCTGACCCATGCCGGGGACGGCTCGGATCGGCTCTACATCGTCGAGCAGGCCGGACGGATCCTGATCCTGGAGAACGGGGCCCTGCTGCCGGAGCCCTTCCTCGACATTCGTGCACGAGTCAAGGACACCGGCAACGAACAAGGACTGCTGGGGCTGGCGTTTCCACCCGACTACAGCCGCACGCTTGAGTTTTATGTCAATTACACGGCGCAGGGCAACCAGACCGTGGTCTCCCGGTTCAACGCCTCGCCGGCCAATCCCCTGCTGGCCCTCGAAGGTTCGGAGGAGAAGCTGCTGACCATTCCCCAGCCGGCCACCAACCACAACGGCGGCATGCTGCTGTTCGGCCCGGACAACATGCTCTGGATCGGCACGGGCGACGGCGGGGCCGCGGACGACCGCTTCCGCAACGGGCAGAACCCCGACTCGCTGCTGGGCAAGATGCTGCGCATCGACGTCCTGGGACAACGAGGCCAGGGATACGACATCCCGGATGACAATCCGTGGGTGGATCGAGACTGGGAAGGGCGTCGGGTCCGCGACGAGGTGTGGGCGGTGGGCCTGCGCAACCCGTGGCGCTACGCCTTCGACCCGGCCACGGGCGACCTGTGGATCGCGGATGTGGGCCAGAACCTGTATGAGGATGTCCACTTTGTGCCGGCCGGTTCGGCCGGTGGCCTGAACTTCGGCTGGCCACTCATGGAGGGTGCACATTGCTTCCCCCCCGGCCGAACATGCGATCCGACGGGGCTGGAGCAGGTGGTTGCCGAGTTCCCGCACGGAACCGGGGACTGTTCCGTCACGGGAGGCTACGTCTATCGAGGCTCGGACTGGCCCGCGATGGCCGGACGCTATGTGGTGGGGGACTTCTGCAGCGGCCGCGTCTGGACCGTGGTCAATGCCGGTTCGCCTGCCGATCCCGATTGGCGGGTCCGGGAATTGGCGGACACCGCTCACAACATCAGTTCCTTCGGTGAGGACGCCGACGGCGAGTTGTACCTGCTGGACCTGGAAGGCGGCGTGTACCGCATGAAGTTCCCGGCCAATTAGCCAAGCCACCGGATTCCGGATCCCATGGGACCGGCAAGGTTCCAACCGGCAGCCAAGGGGGTCGCCTGCGTGCCAAAAGGGGCCGGCAACAGTGTGCTATCGTGCCTTCCAATGTCCGGCAATCCCGTTGTTCACGGTTCGGTACCGGGCAAAGCGGACCGGAGCCGACCGGGGATGGAGGCCCATGTGAGCCGCCGGCCCTCCCTGATCGCACCGCGGCTGCAACCGACAAGGCGAACATCAAGATGAATTCAGGACACCGTGATCGATTCGACCTGGCTTTGACCACCGCTTCGGCGGAGGCGGTCACGCACTACGTTGAAGCCCTCGACCTGCTGCTGGAACAGAGTTTCGGTTCCGAAGCCAGATTCGAGGACGCGATTGCCGCCGATGAGGGTTTTGCCCTCCCTCATGCCTCGTTGGCGTACCTCCGGATGGGCATTGCCGACGGTTCGGACCGCGTGGCCGCCAACCGCGCCAGGGAACTCTCCCGCAACGCCACCGCCCGCGAACGAGCCCATGTGGAAGCCATTTGGCTCTTCATCCACGGCCATGGGACGCGCGCCCGTACGGCCATGCACGCACACCTCGACCGGTATCCCCGCGATGTCATGATCCTGCGGGCGGTCAACCGGCTGTACACCCTCGGCTGCAGCGGGGCCGGCGTCAAGGACTTCCCCAGCGTCTATTTCCCGCTACTGCAGTCCCTGGCACCCAGCTACGGCGACGACTGGGCGTTCCTGAGCCACTACGCGTTTGGGCACCATGAAGTCGGGCTGTTCGACGAGGCCCTGGCCCTGGCGGAACGCTCCCTGGCCCAGCGACCCACCAGCGGCCATGCCGCCCATTCAATTGCGCACGCCCACTTTGAGCAGGGCAACGCCGGGCCGGGCAGCGATTTCCTGGGTGGCTGGCTTCAAGCCTACGACCGTCGCTCGCCGTTCAACGTCCACCTGTCGTGGCACCAGGCGTTGTTCGAACTCGCCCTGGGCCGCTACGACGAGGCCGTTGCACTGTACAGGGAAGCCATTTACCCAACCGTGGAACAGCGGGATCCGGGCACGTTGGCGGACAGCGCCTCGCTCATGTGGCGCATGAGGTTGTACGGCCGTGCCGAACCCGCCCTGGACACGGAGTTGATCCGGGAACAGGCAGGAGTGGCCGTCGATACCTCCGGCCCCGCCTTCCGGGATGCTCATGCGGCATTGGCATTTGCCGCCACCGGCGATACGGCAAGCATCAAGCGCATGCATCAACGTCTACACCGTGAAGCGGAGGCAGGGGAAGCACTCCACAGGGACATGACACTGCCCTTGGTCGACGGCATCACCAACTTTGCCGCCGGGGACTACGCCACTGCGATTGCCTGTCTCGAACCGGTAATGCCCCAACTGGTCCGCATCGGCGGCAGTCATGCCCAGCGCGAAGTGTTTGAGGACACCTGGGTCGAAGCCTTGGTGCGGAACCGGCAACTCCCGCGTGCGATGGCGGCACTGGAGGAACGGCTTGCGCGCAGGCCTTCGGTGCGGGACCGCTTCTGGCTGGCCCGCGTCAAGGCGGAAGCCGGAGATCCGAGTTCCGCCCATGCGCTCTTGCAGGAAGTGTCCCAAAACTGGCAGCAAGCAGACCCGGACTCGCCGGAGGCAGGCGCCCTGAACGACCTGATATCCGCTGTGGCATTTGCATGAACCCACACTGCGCCTGTATCGGTTGAAGGTTGCTGCCGTCGGTTCATCGCAGCCGGGTGCCGGAACCGCCATCGACGGCCGAGACCGGCCAGCCCACGCGTGCGACCAGGAAGTGTAGTCAGTCATCGGGACAAGATGTAGCCATCAGCCCAGCGGGTTGTCAGTTTGACAGCGGCACGCTCCCGATCCAAGCACCAGCCCCCCGGATACCGCTCCCGGGATGTGCAAAACCCCATTTGGGATCCACAGATGAACGTCAAGCATCCTGCTCGCTTCCTCCTGGTCCTGTTGTGTCTCTGGATGTCCGCCTGCACCGCATCGTCATCCGGTATCACCATCACTCGCGCGGATCAAGAAACCGTGCATTCCGGTCGCGGAACAGCTCTCGGTACGTCCGACCAGGTTGCCGGGCGGAGCCAAGGGGCGTCCGATCCCGTTGAAGTGCCACCCGGGCCGAACGACTTGGCGTCTGCCACCGCGGGTGATGCCGCAGACTCGTCGGCAGGGCCGTCCAGCGCCTCCGGCGGCCCGACCGCGACCCGGTTCATGTCCGTCAATGCCGGCAACTATCACACCTGTGGCGTGTGGGTTGAAGGAAGCGCGGTCTGCTGGGGTTGGGATGAATATGGTCAGGCCACACCGCCTGCGGGGTCGTTCGTGTCTGTCAGTGCCGGGGGATTCCACAGCTGTGGCGTGCGCCCCGACAGCACTGCAATCTGCTGGGGCCGAAACGAGCATGGTCAGACGGATCAGCCCGAGGGCTCGTTCACGTCCGTCAGTGCCGGCTTAATTCACAGCTGTGGCGTGCACTCCGACGGCACCGTGGCCTGCTGGGGCCGGAATGGGGACGGCCAGTCCACACCGCCTGTGGGACTGTTCGCGTCCGTCAGTGCCGGCCAGGCACACAGTTGTGGCGTGCGCCTCAATGGCGGAGTGGATTGCTGGGGCCGGAACGGGGATGGTCAGGCGGATCCGCCCACAGGTTCGTTCACCTCTGTCAGTGCCGGCAGGGACCACAGCTGTGGCGTGCGCACCGACGGTGCTGTGGCCTGCTGGGGTCGGAACCAGAGGGGTGAGGGGAATCCGCCTGCGGGACCGTTCACATCCGTCAGCGCCGGCCAGGATCACAGCTGCGGGGTGCGCACCGACGGGACCATGGCCTGCTGGGGCGACATCGGGGATGGCCGGGCGGCTCCGCCTGAGGGACCGTTTGCATCCGTCAGCACCGGCTTGATTCACAGTTGCGGCGTGCGTCCTAACGGCACCGCGGCCTGCTGGGGCGACAACGGGGATGGCCAGGCGGCTCCGCCTGAGGGACCGTTCACATCCATCAGTGCCGGCAAATATCACAGCTGCGCCGTACGCACCAATGAGATCGCGGCCTGCTGGGGCCGGAACGAATATGGCCAGGCCACGCCACCTTCAAGCCGGTTTCGATCCATCAGTGCCGGCAAGTATCACAGCTGCGGTGTGCACACCGAGGGCATGGTGGTTTGCTGGGGCGGCAATGAACATGGCCAGGCGGATCCGCCTGCGGGTTCGTTCACATCCGTCAGTGTCGGCCAGGTGCATACCTGTGGTGTGCGAGCCGACGGCGCCATGGCCTGTTGGGGCGACAACGAACATGGCCAGGCGGAGCCACCCACGGGCTCGTTCACATCCGTCAGTGTCGGCCAGGTGCATACGTGCGGCGTGCATACCGACGGCACCATGGTCTGCTGGGGCGGCAACGAACATGGCCAGGCGGATCCGCCTGCGGGCTCGTTCATCTCCGTTGGCGCCGGCGGGTTTCACAGCTGCGGCATGCGCACCGACGGGACCGTGGCCTGCTGGGGCGACAACGAACATGGCCAGGCGAATCCACCTGCGGGATCATTCATCTCCTTTGGTGTCGGAGGGTTTCACAACTGCGGTGTGCGCCCCGACGGGGCCGTGGACTGTTGGGGTGACAACGAATATGGCCAGGCAGCTCTGCCCGCAAGACCGTTCACCTCCGTCAGCGGTGGTTGGTTTCATACCTGCGGCGTGCGCACCGACGGGGCTGCGGCCTGCTGGGGCTGGGACAAATATGGCCAGAGAAGTCCATCTGCGGGACCATTGGCATCGGACGCGCAACAAGCTCCATAGTGAAATTCGTCTGAACCGAGGGCTCGTGGTCACCGACAATGACGACGCTGCCGTCCGTCCGCGGGATGCCGCCACGGGTACTTTGGCGGGACGCGTTTGCCGAGGGACAGTTTGAATCCGTCGTCCCCGTTAACTGCGCAACCCCTTGGCCGCTTATATCCAAGGCCCCCGAGGCTGGCCGGGCCCGGAACTGAACAGCAGTCCCGGGTTCCGGCGGGTACGGACACTCTCCCCGAACCCGTGGTCCGTTTCAAGCTGGACGCAGGTTCCCTGCTCCGCGTTGGTGACGCTGTTCAGTCCCTGCGCGCCTGCGTCGATCGCGATCGCAGGAAGGTTTCCAATTCAACCGGCGGATAGGTTCTCGCCCCGGTGCAGACGCAGCGCGATCCCGAAAGTCTGTCCCTGCGCCCTCATGGTGGGGGCATGGGCCGCCAGGTAACGGGCCGCGGCCACCAGCGGAATAACAGGGTCGAGCCAATCACAGTGGGACCAGTTCCGCCTGAGCTGGTCGTGCAGGGTCAGGGACGCCTCCACACACTGGATGGTGTGGAAGTCCCGATCCTCCCGCAGCAGGGCCTCCTTGAGCGCAGCGCGGACCTCGTTTTGACGGGCCTCGCTCGTGCAGTGGTCGGCCACCATCTGGCCCGCCTGATTGACCCGGTACTGCTGATCCAGCAGGTCGTTCAACCGCTCCCCGAACGGCTCTTCCGGTGCCGGTCCTCCGGCCGGGGTGGGAATGCGCTGGGCCGGGATGTTCAGGAACCGGTCCAGGTGCACGCTCATGGCCGTATCCAAAATCCCCCTCAACATGTCGGCCGAGGGCGCACGCTGGAAGGCCTGCAGCACGGCCATGCCGAACGTGAAGGTGTGCAGCGCCGTGTCCCAATCCCCGATTTCATTGCTGGTGTGGAAGCGCGCGATGCGCATGGCGGCTGCGTAGCAGATGTGCACAGCCAACCCTTCTCCGGACAGCCCGGCCCGCAGGACATCGAGGCAGGCGGCCGCAGCCAGCGCGGGATCGTTGGGATGCCCGGACAGCACGGTTTCCACCAAGGTGGCAGCACCCGTCTCCCGGGGGTCCGCGGAGCTTCCTTCGGCACAGGCGGCCGGCAGTTCCGCGAACGCCTGGTTCAGGATTTCAATGAGGTCGTCCGGGTGGCGCCAGGCATGGGACTCCTCCATGCGCATGGCACCCGCAACCAGGCGCACCAGACTCGACAGAACCAGTTCCGTTTCGGCCCACCCGGTCATGTCCAGCATGTGGAAGGCGCGGTTGCAGAAGTCCATCGGATGGCCGGTGTCGATGTAGCGGTGGTCCAGGATGGCGGAGGCCAGCATGTCCATCAGGAAAGGACCGTCGGCGCCACTGCGGATCGCGGACACCACGCAGCGCTCGGCCCCTTCCGTGTCCCGCACTTCAATGAATTCCCTGAACCAGGTCTTGAGCAGGTCCAGGTCCTCGGTCGTGTCGGGCAGGGACTGGACCAGGAAGCGCCGGGCGGAACCCGCGCTGTCGCCGGCCACTGCAGCCAATCCGTGCGACAGGGCCAGGGCTCGCTGCTCGCGCGGCAGGCCGTCCAGCATGCTGGCCATGCAGCCCAGGATGGTCAGGCCCTGTCCCCAGCCCTCGTTGCGGTTTTCACACCCGAACCGCAGGCCCGTCGCCAGGATGCGATCGATCAGGTTGCGTTCCTCCAACAGGATGACCGCCTTGCCCACCACCAGGGACAGGCTGCGCTCCATGCCCATCTGCAGGCGTTCCTCGCTGTGGGCCACCCGATCCAGCGTGGAGGCCACATCGACCCAGATGCCGCCGTCCCGAACATCCACCGGGAATGTCGGCACATCGTCCGCCCAAAGATCGAAGGCCCCTCCCGATTGCAGGTCGAACCGCGCATGGTGCCAATGGCAGGTAATCAGACCATTGCGGACCGAGCCGCGGTCCATGGGATAGCCCATGTGGGGGCATCGGTTGTCAATCGCATGCACCTGGTCGTTGTGATAGACCAGTGCCACGGTATAGTCGCCCACGCGGGCCGTCGCCAGCTGCTGTTCCATCAACTCCGCCACGGGCATCGTGTACTGCCAATCCGCTCCGTGGCCGTTGGCCGAAATACTGGAAGTGTTCATCTGTGATCCGTCCCGGAATCCAGTGTGGTTAAGTTGTGTTGACTTGTATTGACAGCCAGTCCTTCAAACCGACTTCAGAAAGTCGCGAATAACAAGGGCCGCCGATGCCCCCTCACCCACCGCGGCCGCGACCTGCTTGGTGCTGCCGGCCCTGACATCACCGGCCGCGAACACGCCGGGCATGCTGGTCTCAAGCATAAGGGGTTGCCGCCCGCCGAACCGGGCCAGCGGCACATCGGCATGTTCCAGGTCATGTCCCGTCTCAATGAATCCCCACCGGTCGCGCACGACATCCAGACCGTTCAGGTATTCCGTGTTGGGCTCGAGACCCACAAAGACGAAGGCACCGTCCACGTCCAGCGACTCCGCGCCCTCTCCCGCCGGCGTGTTCAGCTGCAGCGCCGTCAAGTGACCACCCCGGCCCCGAAAGGCACCCACCTCGGTGCGGTAGCGCACCTCCACCGCCGGCGTGGCCGTCAACTTCTCCACAACCGCCGGAGACGCCTTGAACTCGCTTCCGCGCACCAGCACGGTCACCCTTGAGGCAAACCGGGTCAGGTGGACGGCCTCCTCGGCCGCACTGTTGCCGCCCCCGATCACCGCAACCGCCTTGTCGCGGTAGAACGGACCGTCGCAGGTGGAGCAGAAGTGAATGCCGGCGCCAATGAAGTCCGCTTCCCCGGGGACCCCCAATGTGCGGTACCGGCTGCCGGATGCCAGCAGGACGGCATGGGACGTGTACACATCCCCGGTGCCGGTCCGTACACTCAGGAACGGTTCGTCCCGGCGAACCGACACCACGTCAACCGCCTCCAGGACCTGTCCGCCAAAACGCCGGGCCTGCGCCAGGAGGCGTTCCGCAAATGCGTTGCCCTCGATGCCGTCGGGAAAACCCGGCACGTTCTCGTAGCTGAATGTGCGGGTGGCCTGTCCACCGGGTGCGCCCCGTTCCAGCAGGAGCGTGTCGATGCCCTCGCGTGTGGTGTAGATCGCGGCCACCAGCGCCGCCGGCCCGGCACCGATGCAGATCAGCGGCCAGAACTTTCGGTCGATGGATGTCCTGAGACCCAGCTTGGCGGCCAGTTCGGCGTTGCTGGGTTCGACGAGGCGGGTTCCGTCGTCGAACACGATGGTGGGAATGATCCGCTTGCCCTCGTTGAGGTGGATCACCAGTTGTTCCGCGGCCGCATCCTCCTCGATGTTGACCCAGGCATAGGGGATTTGGTGATCGCCGAGGAAGGATTTCGCGCGGCGGCAGTCCGGGCACCAAAAGGCACCATACACTGTCAGCAAGGGTTTGGACATTGTCAGGACACAACCTGGGCGAAGGGTGACGGCATGATGCCGCTCATGATGTTCGTACCGATTGTAGTGCAGTTGGCAAACTACAGTTTGCGATCGTTGACCGGCCTTCAAGAGTGCTTGCATCCCACGGGGAATCAGGCGGTTCGGCGTGCTAGACTCAGCCGATCCCTGCCGTGCCAACACCCGGAATCCACCCTATGCAAGTAAGTCCGCGCGACCCGTTGCCCGTGCCGGCCGACCTGAAGGAACGGTGTCGCAGCGCCCTCGCCTTCGCCGCCACACAGGTTCGCAACCTGACGGAACGCCATCCCGATCTCCTGCCCCTCTACACCCGGGGGGGCCGCTGGAACCACGAGGGCGAGGCGTGGACGAACTGGTGCGAGGGGTTCGTGGCGGGCCAGATGTGGATTCTGTACCGCCACACCGGAGATCCCTTCTGGAAGGACACGGCCATCCACTATTCCAACCTGCTGCGGGGCCGGGAACACGACCGGGACGTGCACGACCTGGGGTTCATCTTCTGGTCCTCCTGGAAGCGGTGGCACGACGCAACCGGCGACGACTCCCTGCAGGATGTCATTGTCCAGGCCGGCCAAACCATGGGTCTGCGCTTCAAGGAGCAAGGGCAGTACCTGCGCTCCTTCGTTTCCGACGAGAGCATCTTCATCGACATCATGATGAACGTCGGCATCATCTTCCACGCAGCCCTGGCCACCGGCGACGAGGAACTCTGGAACAAGGTACTGGCCCACTGCCACACGTCCCGCCGTTATTTGGTGCGGGGGGACGGCAGCACATCGCATGAGGGCATCTTCGATCTGGAGACCGGCGCCTTCCTGCGGCAAACCACCCACCACGGGTGGCGCGACGACTCCTCGTGGGCACGGGGCCTGACCTGGTCCATGTACGGGTTCGGCACGGTGTACACCTACACCGGCGACGCGCGTTTCCTGCAAACAGCGGAATTGAACGCCCAGTACTACATGGAGCACACGCCGCACCATGGTGTCCCACCCAACGACTGGACCGAGGTGAATCCAGCCTCTCCCTACGAAAGTTCGGCCGCGGCGATCGGCGCCTGCGGCTTCTTCCAGTTGGCCCGGTTGGTTAGCG
>CAZMKQ010000017.1:24802-45674 GCA_964566955.1 uncultured Caldilineaceae bacterium
TACCACGAATACGCCTGTCAAATCATGGAAACCCTCACCGGTCCGGAATTCCTGGCGGCAGGGGTTGACGGTTGGGAAGGCATCATGCGGCATGGCATTTACCTGCGGCGCAAGGGGCTGGGGGTCAACGAAAGTGTGATGTGGGGCGAATACTTCTTTCTGGAGGCCCTGTCCCGGGCAATGGAACATGAGTGATCGGCGACAGGCCTTGGTCACAGGCGGCGGCCGGGGCATCGGGCGGGGAATCGTCCTGGCCCTGGCGGCGGCGGGTTGGCATGTCGCCATCAACTTCCGCAGCAACCGGGAAGCCGCCGAGGAGGCTGCGGGCGCGGCCCGCGCCGCCGGTGGCGAAGCCACACTCGTGCCCGGCAACATTGCCGAACCCGCCGACCGCGCAGCCGTGGCCGAGGCCACCCTGGAGGCCTGTGGCTCCCTGGATCTGCTGGTGAACAACGCGGGCATGGCGCCGCGCCAACGGGTGGCCCTGCTGGAGATGGGCGAAGCCAGCTATGACGAGGTCATGGACGTCAACCTCAAGGGCCCGCTGTTCCTGACCCAAACCCTGGCCCGGCACATGGTCGCCAGGGTCGACTCCGGCGGCCATCCCGGCCAAATCGTCAACATTGGCTCCATCAGCGGATTCACAAGCAGTTCCAACCGCTCCGAATACTGCATCTCCAAGGCCGGCATGACCATGATGACCGCCCTGCTGGCGGATTGCCTCAGTCCATGGGGCATCAACGTGTACGAGATCCAACCCGGGCTGATCGAAACCGACATGACGCGCGGCGTCAAGGCCCGGTACGATGCCCTGATTGAGGACGGCCTGACCCCGATTCCGCGCTGGGGCCAGCCCGAGGACATCGGCAAGGCGGTGGCCGCCATTGCCGGTGGAGCCCTGCCCTTCTCCACGGGGGAGATAATCCGGGTCGACGGCGGCTTCCACATGCATCGGCTTTAGGCTTCCGGACATCCGAACCGGGAACGGTTCCGCCAGCGTGCGAACTGACGGATTCTGTCTGGTGCGGGGCGTGGGTTCCATTGTGTGCAGGACGCGTCCAGCCGGTCCAGCTCAGGCCCCGCAACGCGACGCGGGCCGACCAAGCCATTGCGAGCGCAATCCAGTTGCCTGAACAGCCTCCAAGGAACCTGCCATGCCTCCACGCCTGCGTCGCGTAGCCCAATTGCGGACGCCAGCCCTCTTCAGCCGCTACCTGTCCGAACGGGACATCGACCTGCCGTTCGACGAAACACTCGAGACCGGTGCCCAGGCACCGCTCGCGCAACCCTGTGAAGTCCACGGACTGACCATTGGCAACCGCTTCTGCATCCACCCGATGGAAGGCTGGGACGGCACAGAGGACGGCAAGCCCACCGAGTTGGTGGAACGCCGCTGGTCGCGGTTCGGAGCCAGCGGCGCCAAGCTGATTTGGGGCGGCGAGGCGGTTGCCGTCCGGCCGGACGGGCGCGCCAACCCCAACCAGTTGATGTTGACCGCCGACTCGATGGCGGCCATCGGCGGTTTGCGCGAGACGCTGGTGGCCGCGCACGAGGAATGCTTCGGCAACGCCGACGATTTGCTGGTGGGGCTGCAACTAACGCACTCGGGACGCTTCGCCCGGCCCAACGACAAGGCCCACATGGAGCCCTGGACGCTGTACGCCCACCCTGTCCTGGACGCGAAGTTCCACTTGGGGCCCGACGCCGTGTTGATGAGCGACGACGACATCCGGTATCTCATCGACGACTTTCTGACTGCGGCCCGGCGCGCGCGGGACATCGGTTTCCAGTTCGTTGACATCAAACACTGCCACGGCTATCTGGGCCACGAGTTCCTGAGCGCCTACGACCGGCCCGGGGACTTCGGGGGCAGCTTCGAGAACCGAACGCGTTTCCTGCGCACGATCGTCGAAGGCATCCGCAGCGAGGCGCCGGGACTGCTGATCGGTGTCCGCCTGAGCGCGTTCGACTTTGTGCCCTTCCGTCCGGATCCGGACCTGGAGGGCCAGGGCGTGCCGGAGCTGGAAACCAACGGCTACCGCCATGCCTTTGGCGGCGATGCCACCGGGACCGGCCTGGACCTGGAGGAAACGGTACCGTTCCTGAATCTGCTCAGGGATCTGGACATCCGGCTGGTCAACCTGACCGCCGGCAGCCCCTACTATGTGCCGCACATTCAGCGTCCCGCCCTGTTCCCGCCGTCGGACGGCTACCGGCCGCCGGAGGACCCGCTGGCCGGCGTCGCCCGCCAGGTGCAGGCCGCCGCCGTACTCAAGCAACGCTGTCCCGACATGGTGACGGTCGGCTCCGGATACTCCTACCTCCAGGAGTGGCTGCCCAACGTGGCCCAGGCCGTGGTGCGCAGGCGGATGGCGGACTTCGCGGGCCTGGGACGCATGGTCCTGTCCTATCCCGACATGCCGGCGGACGTGCTGGCGGGCCGGCCCCTGCAACGCAAGCTGATCTGCCGCACGTTCAGCGACTGCACCACGGCGCCCCGCATGGGGTTGATTTCGGGGTGTTTCCCCCTGGATGATTTCTACACCCAACGTCCCGAACACGAAATTCTCCTGGAGGCCAAACAGGCCGCCTGACAGCCTGTTTGGCTCCGGTGCCGGCTTCCTCCCCTCCCCTTTGCCAAGGAACAGTTCCATGCCACCCATCCAGACCACCCTCGTGGGCAGCTATCCGGTGCCCCGCTGGCTGCAGGCCACGCCCAGCCGGGACTCGCTGCACGACGCCATGGCCGTGGTCGTCAAGACCCAGGAACTGGCCGGTCTGGACCTGCTGGTGGACGGCGAGCTGTCCCGCTTCGACTTCAACCACCCGGAAACCAACGGGATGATCGAGTACTTCCTCGGTCCCCTGTCCGGGGTGTCCACAACCCTGACCCGGGACGACTGGAAGGCCTTCCACAGCCGGCCCGACATGCAGTTCCGGGCCCAGCCGGCGGCGGTCGTGACCGACGACATCGGTGCCGGGACCTTGAACCTGGAGCAGGACTACCTCCGCCTGCAGGCACTCACGCAGCGTCCCACAAAGTTCACCGTCACCGCGCCGTACATGCTGGCCCAGACCCTCTTCGACCGGCACTACCCGGATTTGCAGAGCCGCACCATGGCATTGGCCCAGGTTCTGGCAGACGCCATACGGGACATCAACGCCGATGCGATTCAGGTGGACGAAGCCTCGCTGACAGGGCACCCGCAGGACTGCGGTTGGGCCCACGAACCCATCAACCTGGTGCTGGATGCCGTGGCCAACGACAGCGCCCTCCATCTGTGTTTCGGAAACTACGGCGGCCAGAGGGTGCAGGCCGGCTTCTGGGAGGACATGGTGCCGTTCCTCAACAACCTGCACGTGGGTTCGCTGATCCTGGAGTTCGCCCGCAGGGGCTACGACGAGCTGGAGGTGTTCAAGGACGTGCGGCCGGACATCGAGCTGGGCATCGGCGTCATCGACATCAAGGACCTGGAAATCGAAACCCCCGACACGGTGGCGTCCCGCATCGAACGGGCGGTTTCGGTCCTCGGTGCGGAACGGGTGGCCTGGGTGCACCCCGACTGCGGGTTCTGGATGCTGCCGCGCAACGTGGCCGACGGCAAGATACAGGCCCTGGTCGCCGGCCGCGATCTGTATTGCGGCACGCGGTCCGCCTGAACCATCCCTGCCGCAACCAGTCGCACATCGCCTCCGGAACAAAACCATGACCGCTACGCCACCCCCCGTCAGACTGGCCGCCATCGGCCTCAACCACGACCACATCTACGGCATGGCCGCCCACCTGGTGGAAGCCGGAGCCGAAATGGCCGCGGTCCACGCCGTGGAACCCGAGTTGCGGGAACCCTTCGCACAGCGGTACCCCGCTGCCCGGATTGCCGCGACGGCGCAGGAAATCTACGCGGACGAGTCCATCGACGTGGTCCTGACCGCAGCCATTCCCTCGGAACGGGCCGGCATCGCCATGGCCGCCATGCAGCACGGCAAGGACGTGCAGAGCGACAAGGCCGGCATGACCACCCTGGCCCAGTGGCAGGCGGTCAGGGATGTGCAGGCCGCGACCGGCCGCATCTACTCGGTGGCATACAGCGAGCGGTTCGGAAGCAAGGCCACCGTGCGCGCGCTGGAGCTGGTCAAGGCGGGGGCGGTGGGAGACGTTGTCCACCTGATGGGGACCGGTCCCCACTCCCTGCGCAAACCCACGCGTCCCGACTGGTTCTTTCACCGGGACACCGCGGGCGGCATCCTCTGCGACATTGCGGCCCACCAGTGCGACCAGTACCTTGCGTTCAGTGGCGAGACCGATCCGATCGTGGTCAAGTCGCAGGTGGCCAACCGCGCCCATCCCGACACGCCGGAATTCGAGGACTTCGGCGACATGCTGGTGAGGGGCCGGAGCACCGTCGGCTACTTCAGGGTTGACTGGTTCACGCCGGCCGGCCTGGCGTCCTGGGGCGACACCCGGCTCACGATCGTGGGCACCGAAGGCTACATCGAGGTGCGCAAGAACCTGGACCTGGCGGGCCGGGCGGGCGGCGACCACCTGTTCGTGACCGATGCCAACGCCACCCGGTACGAGGACTGCTCCGGTGTGCGGCTGACTTTCGGCCACGACTTCCTGGCCGACGTGCGCAACCGCACCGAAACCGCCATGCCCCAGGAACATTGCTTCAAGGCCATGCATCTGGCATTGACGGCCCAGGCCCGGGCAGACCGCATCTAACGGGCCACAGGCCACAGGTTCAGCGAGCCGACACCATGACAGTCCCCCTCACGGTCCCGCAGGAATTCGATCGGGCGCGGAACCTGCTGGCGCATGCCACGGAGCACGGCAGGTTCCACGAGACCCGCCGCTCCTGCCGCTTTGCCTGCGACCTGGTGGCCAATGGCACGGACCGGGATCTGGTTCTCGCGCAGGAAGTGCTGGCAGCCGTCCTGGCCTGCCAGGTGACCGACCCGACCGACGTGCACGCGGGCAATTTCCTGTGGATGGCGGAAGACGACCGCATCGAGGACCTGAACGCCGTGGTCTTCTGCCTGGAGCATCTCGTACCCATGATGCTCCGGCACGGGGACCGGCTGCCGACGGACACCCGTGTCGGGGTACTCGACGCCATCCGGCTGGGTCTGGCGGAAGTACTGCGCCTGGATGTCTGGATGGGCTACTCCAACATCACCGCGCTGTCGGTGCTGTGTTGTTGCCTGGGCGGGGAACTGCTGGGCAGAACGGAGATTCTGGACGCAGGGCGCACCAAATTGGAGGCGTGGGTCGGGTTCACGGCCGAATCCGGCCATGTCCTGGAATTCAACTCCCCCACGTATGCCGCCGTTTCCATCCGCGCACTGGGCAGGCTGAGGAGCCTCGTTGCCTGTCCGGACATCGCCGTCCTGGCGGACATGATGCTTTGGCGTCTGGGATTGAGCTACGCCCTGCACCTGCACCGAACCACGGGCCGGCTGGCCGGACCGCACGGGCGCGCCTACCAGCCAAGCATCGACGGCGAGGCCCTGCCGGAGGCGGAGACCTTCGCCGAGTGGCTGGACACGGGCCTGCTGCCGGGCTGGCTGGGCGAGCTGTACCGCGCTTTGCCGGATCGCCGGGAGGTGCGGGAAGGCATCCTGGCCTCCGAACAGATCGCCATGCACACGGCTCTGGAGCCCGCATTTGCCGTCGGTTCCGTGACCCGCAGCGTGCATCCGCAAGGGAACGCGGTCATCGGACACCTGCAGGGCACCGGGGATGCTCCGGGCGGCGTCCTCTATACCCGGCACATCCTGGACGACAAGTGGCTGGGCGACTTCTACCATGCGACGGATCGCTCCCACTCGCGCAACCTGATGGACGAGGGAGACTTCCTTGGCATCCAGAACGGCACGGCCGTGTTGGGCGCCTATGCCCCGCGCGCCGGCCGGGCCGCCTTCCGCAGTGCGCGCACCGCATTCATCTGGACGCGGCAGGTGGCAGTCACCGCGGTGTACGTGAACGACGAACCCGCGGGGCATCTGCCCCTGACCATGGTCCCCGGTTCCCGCCTGACCGTCTGCACCGCTCGGGTCCTGTGTCTGCTGCAACCGCTGCATCTGCCGGACCTGCTGCAACCGGCCACCGTTGAACTCCACCGGCGCGACGGCGACCTGGTGTGCGACATCTACCACTACCGCGCCGAGGAAACGAAGCGGTTCTGGGATCTCGCCTGGCCCGGAGCCTTCTACAAGGGCCGGCCGGCCTGCATCTTCTTTCTGGCCGTGCGCCCGCGGCGCGATCTGCCGCTTGCGGACGACGTGCGGACCCGGTGGTCCGAGCTGTCCATCGAATGCACGGTGGCACCGGCCAGGACCCGCACCCACCTGCGCGAGCAGCGCCGGGCGGCGGCCACCGTCTCCGGTCCGGACGGCAGCTTCTCGCTTGATGTGGATCTCATGGACTTCCGGCACCGGACCCGGCCGGACAAAGGAACCGGATTGACGGCTCCGCTGGCGGCCCAGTGCAACTGGCAGGACACCGCCAAAGAGCACTCGCTGCGGGTTGCGGATGCGGAAGTCCGGGCCTCCGGAGCCAACATATTGTTTGCCCGCGAACCCGGTTCGGACACCTGGGCGCTGGTTCAGGCCGCCGACCGCCCCGGTCCCATTTCGGTGCGCGTCGGCGAGACCACCCGGCGTGTACCGTTGACCGGCAAGGGCCTCGCCGCGTATGCCGGCGGACGGCTGACCGTACACCAAACGCAATCATCTGCCATCTGACACACCCCACACCATAGGAGTCGCTCCATGCCCCAACCCATCCGCACCGCCATCGCCGGTCTCGGCCGCAGTGGCTGGGACATCCATGCCAACCTGCTGGCGCCGCTCACGGATCTCTACCGGGTGGTTGCCGTCGTGGACGGCGAGGAGACCCGCCGGGAGGAAGCCCGGACACGGTTTGGCTGTTCCACCCATACGGACTTCGGCGACCTGGTCGCCAACGACGACATTGAGCTGATCGTGGTGGCCCTGCCCAGCTTCCTGCACGCCGACCTCACGGTACAGGCCCTGGAAGCCGGCAAGCACGTGGTGTGCGAGAAGCCGATGGCCGATTCCCTGCCGGATGCCACGCGCATGGTGGAGGCGTCCCGCGCGAACCCGGGCACCTTGTCGATCTTCCAGCAGCGCCGCTACAACCCGGACTTCGTCAAGGTCCGCGAAATCATCGATTCCGGGGTGCTGGGGCGCATTGTCCAGATTCGCATGACGGAGAACCGGTTCGGTCGCCGCTGGGACTGGCAGACCCTGCAACGTTTCGGCGGCGGCTCGCTCAACAACACGGGCCCCCACTATCTCGACCAGGCCCTGCAGCTGTTCGGTCCGAAGGAGCCGGAGGTGTTTTGCGATCTGGACCGCGCCCTGACCCTGGGCGATGCCGACGACCACGTCAAGGTGGTGATCAAGGCGGAGGGCCAGCCCACCATCGACATCGAGATTTCATCCGCCTGTCCCTACCCCGGCGAGTCATGGAATGTGATGGGCACGCAAGGCGGCCTGTGGGGCAACCGGGGTGAACTCAAGTGGTCCACCTTCGATCCGGCGGACCTGGAACCGCGGGTCCTGACGACCGAGCCCACCCCCAACCGCTCCTACAACCGGGATGTCATCCCCTGGCAGGAGCACAGCTGGAGCCCGCCGGCAGCCACCGAGCCGGTGTACACCCAGTACTATCGGGACCTGTTCGAGACGCTGCGCAACGGCGCCGAACTGAAGATCACGCCCGAAAGCGTCCACCGCGTCATCCAACTTCAGGAGCGCTGCCACGAACTGGCTCCGCTCGACCGGCGGTTCTAGCCGCCGCGCCATACAAACCAACAGGAACAACAACTCATGGCAGGCGAACCCCGCTTGATGTTCAGCACGCTTGGATGTCCAGGCTGGACCCTGGAGCAGGCAGCCGACACCGCCGTCGCAATCGGCTACGGCGGCCTGGAAATCCGCATGCTGGACGGCACAATCATTCCTCCGGACCTGAACGCGCCCGGACGCACCCGCATCCGGGAGGTCATGCAGTCGCGCGAACTCCGGACCATCGGCCTGGGCCTCTCCACCCGCTTCACAATGCCGGACGGCGCGGAGCGCGAACGCATGGAACAGGATCTGCTGGCCTATCTGGAAATGGCCCGCGAACTCGACGTGCCCTTTGTGCGCACCTTCGGCGGCAACCTGGCGGACGGCCAGGCGACGGCGGACGGCATCAACAACGTGGCCGAGAGCCTGAACCGCCTGGCATCGGCCGCGGCCGATGCGGGGGTGACCATTCTGCTGGAGACGCACGACGCCTTCTGCAAGGGCCGGGATGTGGCCCGCGTCCTGGATCAGGTTCCTTCCGATCGGGTCATGGCGGTCTGGGATGTCCATCATCCGTGGCGCATGGGCGAATCGATTGAGGAAACCTGGGCCTGCATCGGCGAGCGGACCGCCCATGTGCACTTGAAGGACGCGGCCCACAGCGATGACGGCACCTTCCAGCTGGTGCTGATGGGCGAGGGCGATGTCCCCAACCAGGCCATCGTGGACCTTCTGGAATCCAACGGATACGCAGGAGCCTACAGCGCCGAGTGGGAAAAGGCCTGGCATCCCGGCATCCAGGAGCCGGACATCGCGCTGCCGCAGCACTTCGAAGTCATCATGGGCTGGCTGCGCGGGTGAACGGTCCGTTCCCGTTCGTCCGCGCAGCCTGTCGCGACTCGCACCCCCTTTTCCATGAATTTGGGCGGGTTGGACAGTGCGGCCGGAAGATCCCAATGCAGTTTATTTAGCGCACAAAACAGCTATTACTTTTTCTTGAACATCCGAGGGGCCGGCCCGTGGGGCCGCGAGCCGGGTGTCCGGGCTCCCTTCCGGCCAAGGCACGGAGACGACCGGCCAAGGCTGGAAGACCTTGGAACAATCGTGCGCGTGAAGGCCGTCGCACTTGGTCGCACAGGCTCTGCAACCGCATGAGGGGCTCATTCGGCCGTACGGATGCCGTACGGACATGCGATCAAGCTTTCGCGTAATGATCCACGCCGAATCCCCGATACGGGGTGGCCGGAGCGCCTGATTCGGCAGTCGGCCGGCAGGTTGTTTGACACACGGTTATTTTTTGTCGCTGCCGACAAATTAACGTCGTTTTGGCGCTCGGATGCCGCCGGCCACAGGGCGGCTCGTGATGGCGCGCCCAAGCCTTTCAACGTGTTGATTCGGCTTGCGTCCCTTGTGCTACAGTGCAAGCCTCAGGCAGAAGGGGCCATTGATTTTAGAACCGTCGGCACGTCCTGGTTGTGGTTCGCCACCAGGCACCCGGCCGGAGTCTGTTGATGCGCCGCAGCCTTCCCTTCTGGCTGGTCGCGGAACCGGATTCGCAGCCAGTGGATTATGTGCAGAGGCTCGCCAGTCGCAGCTTTCCCCAGAAAGGTCGATGGTTTCCAGCAACAACGCCCAGCAGGCCTGGCAGAGAGCCCAGGCGGCGCTGGCCCTGCAGCTCACCGCCAGCGAGTACGACACCCTCGTCGGCCCGTGCCGCTTCTTCTCCTACGAAGACGGCGAGCTCAAGCTGCTGGTACCCAACTCGGTGGCCCGGGATCTGCTGGGAAACCGGCTGCGTCCGTGGCTCAAGGAACACCTCGCGCAACTGCTGGGGGAATACGTCGACGTACACCTGATCCTGGACACGGCCGTGCCCGACGCCGCGGTGCCGACAACACCCTTGGAATTGCTGGCCGCGCAAGCCCATCCAACGGGGGAGCAGGCAGGTTCGTGGGCGACGGGGGGCAACCGCCTTAATCCGGCCTACACGTTCGAATCCCTCGTAATCGGCCCCCACAACAGTCTGGTTTGCGAGGCCGCCAAGCAAATCGTCAACTTGGAGGCAAGCCATTTCGCCTCGCTGTTCATCCATGCCGACACCGGCTTGGGAAAGACCCACCTCCTGCATGCCATAGGCCATCTGGCGCAGTCCCGGCAGGCGCGCGCGTGCCTCTGCTCCAGCGAGCAGTTCACCAACGATCTGATCGCCTCCCTGAGACACCGGAAAGGGTCGGCGGACGCAATGGATCGGTTCCGTCGGCGCTACCGCGAGGTGGACCTGCTGCTAATCGACGATCTTCAGTTTCTGGCCAACAAGGCGAAGACCCAGGAAGAGCTGTTCCACACCTTCGCCGCCCTCTATGCGGCGGGAAAGAAGGTGGTGCTCACCAGCGATGTGCCGCCCTCCCAACTCCACGGCCTGGAGCAGCGCCTGCAAAGCCGCTTTGAGGGTGGGCTGGTTGTTGACATCGAAGCCCCCGACTCCGAAACCCGGCTTGCGATCCTGGAAGCCAAGACGCGGCTGTTCGGCTACGATCTGGCGTTGGACCTGCTGCAGCCAATTGCTTTCCAGACCTACGTCAATGTCCGTGAACTCGAAGGAGTCCTGCACCGTCTCAACCTGATCCAGAGACAGCAGCACGGAAACCTGTCGCTGCATCAGGTCGAACAGCACATGGAGTCGCTGATACCTGAGCAGGAACCGGTCGAGCCGGAATTGATGCTGAAAGTAATTTCAGATAATTATGGTATTGAGGTTGAGGATCTGGTCGGCACGTCCCGCAACCGGAACACCTCCCGGGCCCGCCAGACCGCAATGTACCTGCTGCACCGGGACCTGAAGCTGACCCTCAAGGCCACAGGCCGGCTGCTGGGGGGAAGGGATCACAAAACAATCAGTCACGGAATTCGGCGGATGAAGCAGCGCCTTGAGGGCGAACCGCAGTTGGTACGCGACATCATGGAAGTCCGTAGTCGTCTGCAGTCCACAACAACAGCCCAGGACTGGACATAAAGTGTTGAAACAACAATAAAGGTTTGCTAATTTCCTGGGACCGATCCCTGTGGCAAACCGTTGCCTTCGGTGTCTCCGGCCTGACGGCGATCCGCGACCCGTGATGCTCCCGACCGGCGGAGCCATGGGGCAGGAGGGCGGCCGGATCTCGAAGCAAGGGTTCGGGCGCACGGATTGGGTGGCGGACAAGCCCCGGCCACACCCCGCACGAAGCCGGGGAAGCCCCGACCCGCGGGGCTGTAGCCTATCCGGACTTCGGTTCGGCATAGTCCCGGCCCAGCCAGGCCATCACGATCACGGCGCCAAGGCCCAAGGCCAGCAAGGCCAGCAGTTTGTTGATCCGGTCGTCCAACAACAGCGTCAGGGCGCCGAAGATGCAGCAGAAGAGGTAGTAGGCGAATACGATTGCCCGTTCCGGCACGCCGCGATCCAAAAGGACAAAGTGCAGGTGATCGCGTCCGGAGGTCCACGGCGCCACTCCGCGACGCAGCCGACTGAAGATTAGCCAGGCCACATCCACGATGGGCAGCCCGAGCACCATCATGACGGTAGCGATTTTGGCGCCTCCCATGATGCCGACGGCGGCCACCGCATTGCCCAGAAAATAGGATCCGCTGCTGCCCATGAACAGGGACCGGCGCCCGAGGTTGGCCGGCAGGAATCCCACAATGACGCCCAGAAGGATGGTGGGTATCACGGCCACTGAAGCCTGCGGCTCCGGCAACACGTAAAGCATGTGGACCACCAGGACGGCGCACAGGATGGCCGATACGCCGGCCGCCAGTCCGCTGAGGCCGTCAAGCCAGTTGACCGTGTTGATGCAACCCATGAACCAGAAGACGGTGACGGCCAGCACCAGCCACCAGGGAAACCCGTCCGGTCCGAAGAGAAGGCCCGGCCCCAGTGGATTGTTGACGTGCTTGATGAAGATCAGGCCGGCCATGGCAATCAGGCCCGCCCCAATCTGGATCAGGTACTGCCACCGGGAGGCCAGATCGAAACGGTCGTCGATGATGCCCCAGGCCGCGCAGAAGGCACTGCCCCCCAGCAGAGCCCATATGCGCCGATCCTCCTGCGGATCATGGCTGACCGGCAGCCATGCCCTCAACTCCGGGCCGGCCGCCTCCCGCACTGCCAGATAGAGGCCCAGGACCAACGTAAAGGATGCCCAAAGGGCCAGACCGCCGGTGCGCGGGACGATGCCCCGGTGCTGCCGGCGACCCCCCGGTTTGTCCACCAGGCCCCAAGTGCGTCCCAGCCAGCCGCTGACAGGCGCCAACAGGACCGAGGCCAGGGCTGCCACCAGCCCCAGAACCACATAGAAGGCGACGTCAACCATCGCGGTCGCGTGCGGGGCCGACATGCAGCCGGCTCCGGCGGTTCGGAAGCCCTGGCCCGAGGCGGATCCCGCGCAGTCTCAGTCAACCGCCGAAGTCGACGTCGGACTCCAAACGGGTAAACCACACCGGTCGCTTGAGGGCCCCCCGATCTTCGTAGTCCCTCCAGGAAGGTCGCCGCACATGTTCGTGAATGAACACCTGCTCCGGTTCGACATAGTCCTGGTCGGGCCGCATGGCCTCATTCTGCCTGCGGGAATCCCGGTCCGCCGCGGCAGTGGATTGGCGCGCGCCCTTTCCTCGTCGAGGGGCACCTGACCGGTGACTGTCGCGACGCCCTCGGGGTGTCTGGGCGCGTGTTTCAGGTCGTCGCTGAGACCTGGTTCCCCGGCGGTTCCGCGCACTGTTGCCCTTGCGCCGTCCCCTGCCCGATGGCGAGGGGGTGGTTCGGCTGTCGCGGTCCGGATTCCCTGATCTGCCTCCATCGGCTCGACGCGGGTTGGCACGGTCCGCCGCCGATGGCCTGCCTTGCGGGCGCGGCCCTTCCGCACGACCTGCACCCGATTGTCTCCGCCTCCGGCCGCGTCGACGACGACGCTGTCCGGTCCGGTTTTCGGTTTGTTCGCGGCGGTTGGTGGTGCGGCCGGCACGGCGCCGGCCGCGTCCTTGTCGACCCGGTTTGGAATCGCCCGTGCGCTGTTGGTCCCCGCGGGGACTTCCCTGCGATGTGGGAGGCGGGCCGTTTTCGTCAGTCATGGTCTGTCCTCGCAAATCCGGACGCAACCGTGCAGTCTAGGATGGGCTGATTTCAAGCAGCACAACTTGCGCGCCGGAGGCATCGGCAAAGGTGATTGTAGTGCCGATCGTCCACTCGCGGGGGGTTCGCCCCCAGAACTTGTCGTAGGCGGTGTCCGTCCCTGAGCGGGACATGAGCCGAATGCTGTCGCCGGGACTGAGCGGAGCCATCGCGTCAAAGCGGTACTCCTCGTCCAGGCTGGTGGACACGGTCCAATTGGCCAGGGTGACGGGCTGGTCGCTGACATTGACAATGACAATCACTTCGGAGGCGTAGGTGCCTGCATTCAGGATCTCGATTGCGAAACTGTCGGCCGTCGCCGTCCAGCCACTGCCTTCGGCGACAGCGTCGGGGGACGGAATCACCAGGATCTGCCCGGGCGTAATCAAGTCCGGGTTGACGATGCCATTGGCAGCAGCCAACACGCCCGGACTGACACCGAACGTCTCGGCAATGGCACCCAGCGAATCCCCGGCCTGCACGGTATAGGTGCGCGGGGCCCTCGCGACTCCACCTGCCTGCGAGCCGAAACCGGAGGCCTGGACCACCGCCTCCCCGGCTTCTTCGGTTGGCACTGCGGTGGGTGCCGGCTCGGCCGGCATGGCCACCTGCGGCTCTTCGGGCACGACTGTGATTTGCCGTCCAATCGACCTGTGCTCGTACAGCAGGAACCCAACCGACACCAGCAAAACAGTCACCAGGACGTTGACCAGCAGGACGAAGACGAACTGGCTGCGGTTCATGGGCCCCAACGACTACCGGCAACTATCCGTCCGCCACATACTCCGGCGGGAAGTGCGGCCGACCCCAGTCCGCCTCGTGGTTGGCGATCATGATCGACAGGAAATGGGGCACGAGGGGCGCCATAATCGCCTGACCATCCTTGACCTGGTCGCGATTCGCCTTGCTGTTCCAGGTGGCGCCACCGTGAACCAACTGGTTCCGCAGCACGTACAACCGCTCGAACAGCTCGCACAAAATGGTGTAGGTGTCCTGTCGCGCCAGAGCACCGTGCGTACGTTCCTTCCCGGCAGCAAACCGGGCCTGCCAATCACCGCTGTTCCTGTTCATCCAATACCGCTTGTACACATACGGGTTGTCAAGCAGCAGCCTGATCGGTCCCGAGAACCGCGACCAGATGGCGTCGTAGACCACTCGCTCGCGGTCCAGTCGGCAAATCTTGCCGAAGAATCGCTGGGCGGCACCCGGCTCGGATGCATCGTGGAATCTGTCCGAATCCTCCGCATAGAGTGCATTGAACGTGATCCAGAGAAAAAGGAAGGCGGCATCCGGGTCGCCCGGTTCATCCCGCATCTCCGCTTCGGCCCGGCTCAGCCAACTGGTTGCGCGACGAACACGCAGACCCAGCCAACCGTATTGTTCCTCGGGATGGTCTGCCTCCCACTGGACCCGCAGCGCCTCGGCGCCGGGGGACCGCAATTTACTCATAGCCGCTCATGGCACACAGCACTCTCCTGAAACGACGGTTCGGGTTTTGGCGGCGCAATCGATGGGAATGATTGTGCATCGTTCCGCCAACGCACTCAGGACCCCGCGCCCGCGTCGGACCTACCCGAACAGCCGATCCACCTCCTCCACTATGGACTGTCCGGCCCTGGCACAGGCCGTGGCGCGGGCGGCATCCGAATACCGGCCCAGCGTCCGTTCGTCCGACAACCACTCGGTCAATACGGACACCTGGCTCGCCGGCGACGGGGCGTACGTGCCCATGCCGTGCCGGATTACAAAAGCCGGGTTCTCCGCCTCCTGACCGGGGACAAAGCCACTCAGGATGACGGGCAGCCCCATGGCCGCGGCTTCCATGATCGTGCCCGGTCCGGCCTTGGTGACCGCGCAATCGCTGGCAGCCATCCAGGCATGCATGTCGGTCACGAAGCCCAGCACACGCACCTGTTCCGTACCGAAGGACTGCGCAAGCCGCCGGGCCAGCGCCTGGTTGCGTCCGCAGACGACCGCCACCTGGCAGTCGGGCATGGCCTTCCGCCGACGGGATGCCACCAGTTGTTCCACCAAGGCGGCAATGGTGCCAAACCCCTCGCCGCCGCCAATGACGAGCACCAGGGGCAGCTGTTCCTCCATGTCAAGCAACCGCTTCCACGCCCGTCGCTCCCGTACCTCGACGTCCAGGAACTGTCTGCGAACCGGCAGGCCGTAGACCCGCACGTTCCGCTCCGACACACGATACCTGCGGGCCGCCACGGCAGCCTGGACGGTCGGCACACAGCACAGGTCCAGTTGGGAATGGAACCACGAACCGTGCGGGGTCACCAGATCGGAGACCACGGACACGACCGGCAGGTCGCGACCGGTCGCCCGCAGGTGACGAAACAAGGTCGGATGAAACAGCGGATTGACGGTGACCAGCACATCCGGCCGCATGCGGTCGAACAGGAGCTCGAAGTACGGTTCCAGGTACCCGGCCAGCCACGTTGCCATCTGCTCTTCGGTGATCAGGGAGCCGTAGTTGCTGAAGACCCACTGCCAAAAACCGGGCAGCTTGTTGGCAATGTACTTGTAGGCCAGGGGAACATAGTCGAGGGGCCAAGGCGCGAACTGCTTGAAGACATCGACCGAAAACACCTCGTGGACGCCCGGAAACCAGTGGGCGAACTCCTGTTGCAGGGCCAGGGTACAGGAGCGGTGCCCGCCTCCGATGTCGGACATCAAAATGAGAATGCGCATGACGGCAACCGGAATAGGGCAACTGCTGCGGCAGCAGTCAATACGCGCCGCGGCGCAACAGCACGGTGGGAATCGTGCGCAGGGCGATGGACAGATCCAGGCCCAGGTTCCAGTTCTCGGCGTAGTAGATGTCCAACAGCACCATTTCGTCGAATGTCAAATCGCTGCGGCCCGACACCTGCCACAGGCCCGTGATGCCCGGAAAAACGGCCAGCCGCTTCTGGTGCCAGGGTTCGTACCGCTCCACCTCGGCCGGCAACCCGGGACGGGGTCCGATGAAGCTCATGTCCCCCCTGACCACGTTGATGAACTGGGGCACTTCGTCCAGGCTGAAGCTGCGCAGGAACCGTCCCACCCGCGTGCAGCGGGGATCGTCCTTGATCTTGAAGTAAATGCCCTGGGCGTTGTCGAGGTCCGCCACTTCGTCGAGCCGGGCGTCGGCATCACTGACCATGGTGCGGAACTTGAACACGCGAATGGGATTGCCGTGGCGCCCGACACGCGTCTGGGCATAGATGACGGGACCGCCCGACTCCAACTTGATGGCGGCGGCAATCACGGCGCCGACGATCAGGGACGGCACCATCAGAATCACAAAGAGAACCAAATCCGCCAGGCGCTTGAGCCAGTAGTTCCACCCGGTGATGGAAATGGGCTGTTCGCTGAGGAGGGGCACGCCCTGCAGGGTGTCCAGTTTGATCTGGTTCCGGGTCACCTGAAACAGGTTGGGCACAACCTGGGGCTGAATGCCCTGCTCGCGGCATGTTTCGAGGGACTGCTGGAGCAGTTCCGCATGGCTTTGGGGCAGGCAGATGATGACCCGGTCGGGCCGGAGCTCGCGCAGGATGCGGGGCAAGTCCGTCACGGAGCCCAGCAGGCGGAACCGACCAATGTCACGGGGAGGCACCTCTCCTTCCTCGTCCAGAAAGCCCAGCAGGTGCCAGCCCAGGTCCGGCTGGGCCACGATGTTGCGCATCAACATCAATCCCAATTCGCCGGTTCCGACCAGCAACACCTTTTCATGGCCCAGCCCATGGCTGTACAGCAACCGCCGCACGGCCCAGAGACCCAGCCGCAGACCGCCCAGCAGGCCGGTCATCATGATGGCCGTATAGAGGAAGACCAGCCGGCTGTAGAGCTGGGGGTTGAAGAACAGATGCCCCATGATGAGAACCAGGATCGTCAACGTTGAGGCGTTGGCAACGGTCCAGGTTTCGTGGAGCCAGCCCCGTATCTGCCCATTGTGATAAACGCCGGCCAGCTGAAATGCCGCCAGCTGCACCACAACCAAACTCAGGGCGGAAGGCAGATAGGCCTGGAACGTCTGCACGTGGATCGGCTCCACGTCCTTGAACCATTCCAGCTGGTAGCGGACGATGTAGGCCAGAACGAACGCCAAGAGCGTCAATGCGGCGTCCGCCGAACGAAGCAGGATTTGGCGCAGACGCGGATCGTCAGCCTGGTTGAAGGCCGCCAAGCGTGCTAGCAGACCGGTGTCCGCAGTGCGCGACGCAGGATCGTGGAGAGACACGGAGCAGATGAAAGCGGATTGCCGGCAGGAATTGAGCCGATCCGGCAACTATAAGGATACCCCGCGGCGGCCACCCGGACAGTAGCTGTAATCGTCCCGTCCCGGTACAGGCCACTTCCGCTTGGCCACAGGGGCCCCAATCCACATCCAACCGTCCGGCCGGCACCCTCCGTCGGCCTCAAAGGAACGACGCGTACTGCTCCCATAACAGGGAACCTACGCGCCGCGGGCCAAACTCCGCGGCCCTTGCCCGGCCGGCCGTCCCCAAATCCGCCCCCCAAGCCGAATCCCGGTCCAACCGGGTCAAGTACCGGTGCAGACCGTCGAAGTCCTCCACGGAGAACCAAGCTGCACTATCCGCAGCCAATTCCCGCAGGCTGGGAATATCGTGGCACAACACCGGAACCCCGTAGGTCATCGCGTCCAGCAGCGGGATGCCAAACCCCTCGAGCAGGGAGGGCAGGACCACGGCACGGGCGCGGCGATACAAGTCGTGCATCCCAGACGGCGGGACCCAACCGGGGAACCACACCCTCTCCGTCAGGCCCAGCCTGCGCACCGCGGCCTCCAGCCGTGCGGGCTCGCCTCCCCAGCCCGGCGCCCCCGCCAGCACCAGGTGCCAGTCCGCACCGGTGTGTTCCAGCCAGGCCGCGAACCCCTCAATCAACCAGCCCAGGTTCTTGCGCGGTTCCAGCGTGCCCAGATGGAGCAGGTAGTTGTCCGGCAGGGACTTCACAAAGTCCGGGGAGTCCGCGGGTGCCTCAACCTGCGGCTCCGCCGGAACCGGCACCACCTCTATCCGGCTGGACGGCACGTCGAAGTAGTGGCGCACATCGTTGGCGGTGGCACGGCTGATGGCCAGCACCCGCGAGGCTCTGCGCGCGCTGTGGCCGCACAGAACCTGCAGATAGCGTCGCCGCGGGCCGGGAACCGTGGCCTGCGTACGCAGAAAGGACAGATCCATCACGGTTACCAGCGATGGCGCCGGGCATGCGAATGGCAGAACATTCACCATGCCGTGGAACAGGTCAGGCCTGCGAACGCGCAAGGCCAGGGGCAATGCGGTTTGTTCCCACATGATGCGCGCGCTCGGCCGGTTCACATGCCAGTGGGTGGCGCGCCGCTGAAAGGGCAAGCCGGGATGTTCCGACCGATTGAGCCAGACCTGGACCTGCCAGGCCGGCGCACAGTCAGCCTGCGTCTCCGCCAGGGCGTACAGAGTACGCGCCACGTAGGTGCTGATGCCGGCGCCCGAGGCGTCGGGGCGACTGCTCAGGAGACCGGCGTTGAGTTCCAGCCGAGGGCGGTCAGGACTTGGCATCCGCGAGGCTCTGCTGCCAGGTTTCGACCAGACCCCGCGCCACACTTTCCATGCTGAACTGCGCCTCCACCCGCCGACGGCCGGCCCTGCCCAGTCGGCGGCGCAATGCCGGGTCCGCCTGCAACTGCGCCAAATGGGACCGGAGGGCGTCGGTGTTCCGTTCCGGATAGACGAGCCCCGCCTCTCCGGCCGTATGTCGGCTCTCGCCGCTGTCGCTGACCACCACCGGGACTTCACAGGCCATGGCTTCCGTCAGTACGCGTCCGAACTGTTCCTGCCATGCGGCAGTCGACAGGCTTGGCAGAACCAGGACGTTCAGGGAACGGTAGAACGCCGGCATGTCCCTGCTGGCCAAGCGTCCGCGGAATTCCGTCCGGTCGAGGAGCCCCAGTTCCCGGGCCTGCAGCCGCAACCGGGATTCGGACTCTCCGGAACCGGCCAGGGTCAAGGTCCAGTCTCCCTGCAGGCCGGCACAGGCATCCAACAGGACATCAAGACCCTTCTCCGGCAGCAGGCCGCCGGCGTACCCCACGGTGAACCCCTGTCCGGGTGCGGAGGCATCCGACGGACTGAACAGGGTCGTGTCCGTGCCCATCTGCGGCACTACCTTCAAACGCCCGTTCGGGTACCCCTTGCGGAGCAGCACCTCGCTTACCGCAGCGGTTCCGGCCAGTGCCCGAGTGCAGTAGGCAAAGCACCTGCGCTCAAACCAGCCGAAGGGAGGCGGATAGCGCTTGTACAGGTTTTGGCAACTGATAAAGACCGCCGGCACGCGGTGGCGGGATGCCCATCTCACTCCTTGGTAGGTCGCCAGGTTGTAGGCTTCCTCGTCCAGGTGCAGGATGTCCGGCTGCAGTGCATCAAGGCGGCGCGCCAGACCGGCGAAGTGGTAGAGGTGGTAGTGCCCGTTGAGGCGGATAGGCAGTACCAACTGGCGATAGCAACCCGAATCGTTGGCTTCCAACACCTGTTCGCCGCGGGAGTCGCGCCAGGAGGGCGGCGACACCACCGTCAAGTCCACACCCAGGCGCCCGATTTCCTCCGGCAGCCGCTGGTAGCTGCCGGTCACCAGGGCCTTTGAAATCATCACCGCCCTCATGGTGGGGAGAATCCGGCACCGTCACCGAACACCGGCATCGCTAGGAGGAAACCCCACCGGCACGTCCCGATCCAGCAGATCCCGCTCCTTGAGGGCCTGCCAGAATTCACCGGGAATGTCCGTGGCCAAGCTGGCAATGTTCCGTTCCGTCTGCTCAATGCTCTCGGCCCCAACCACCGCCGCGGACACCCCGGGATGCGACAGCGCGAATTGCAGGGCCGCAGCCTGCAGGGACACGGCGTGTTCCTGGCAAACGGTTTCGATGAGCCGAACCCGTGCCAGCACATCCGCAGGGGCGTTGCGGTAGTAGTACTGCGCATCCTCCCGCGCCCCCGTCGCCAACACCCCCGAGTTGTACACCCCGGCCAGAATGACCCCCACACCTTCGCGGCGGCACCGCTCGATGAAACCGAGCGCATCCTGATGCAGGAGCGTGTAGCGCCCGGCAAGGAGGAAGCAGTCGAACCGTCCGTGTGCCATCAGTTGTTCCGCCAACTGCCAGGAATTGAGGCCGGCGCCAACACCAACCCCCTTGATGATTCCGTCCCCTCGAAGACCATCCAGGGTGCGATACGCCTCCGTGGAGGCAATGTCCACGTGGTTGTTCGGGTCATGAATGTGGAGCAGGTCGACGCTATCCAACTGCAGGCGCGACAGGCTCTCCTCGACGCTTTGCAGGACCCCTTGATGGGTAAAATCGAACCGGACATCCACGCCGTAACGGTTGACCAGGCGGCCAACCTTGGTCGCGATTACGAATTCCGACCTCGGGCGCCCCGCCAACACCCGGCCAATGTGAACCTCGGACCGGCCGGCACCGTACAGCGGGGCCGTGTCCAGGAATCGAATGCCATTGTCAAGGGCATGTTCCACGACAGCCGCGGCCTCGTCGGCATCGGTCAAGCGACCGATGGGAGCCCCGCCGAAGCCAAGGCGCGGTACGTGCAGATCAAGCGAACCCAAACGGGCGGCGGGGATGGCAGCCATGGCCTAACTCTTCAAGTCGATGGGGATGCAGGTACACGGGCGTGCAATGCGCCATTGTAGGGGACTGCCACCCGCAAGGATGGCAACCCGAACCGACCCGACGCTCCCTGTTTGTCAGGAGAGGAAGCCAAGATAGGATTCAGGCCGCGCCATCCCGCCCAAGGAAAAACTCACATGAGCGTCGTACTGCTGCACCAGAACATCCAGCACATGGATGAGGATCTGATCGCCAGACTCAAGACCGCGGCCCAACCACGGGAACTGATCGTC
>CAZMKQ010000018.1:0-24458 GCA_964566955.1 uncultured Caldilineaceae bacterium
CGTTCGCTGTACAACAGTGTCCTGTCCGGCGTGTCCCTGGACGGGTCCCGCTACTTCTACGAGAACCCGCTGTCCAGTCCCGGTGGCATCGAGCGGCCTGCCTGGTACGGATGCGCCTGCTGTCCCCCCAACCTGATGCGGTTGGTGGAACTGATTGCCCACTACGTCCTGACCACCAACAGCCAAGGGGTGCAACTGCATCAGTACGTGGACGGCGAGTTCACATGTGCCGGGGATTTCGGCAGCTGCCGCCTGCGGGTGGAGACCGGCTACCCCCACGACGGGGAGATTGTGGTCACGGTGTTGGAGGCGTCGGGGGACGAGTTCGATATCGGCTTGCGCGAACCTGGGTGGTCGCGCGGCCGGGCTCGCGTGTCCGGGAGCTGGGACGCAGCCGAGGCGTCGGAGGGTGAGACGGGATACCGCGTCATCCGGCGTGTATGGCAGGTCGGCGATCGGATCACCCTGCAGCTCGACATGTCACCCCGCCTGACCGTGGCCAATCCCCGCGTCGATGCCGCCCGCGGTGCAGTGGTCATTGAACGGGGGCCGCTGGTGTACTGCCTTGAGGCGGTGGACAACGAAGGCATGGAACGAGCAGGGGATCTGTGCGTCGATCCCCAAGCCCCGCTGGATGACATGTTTGAGGCCAGTCTGCTGGACGGTGTCCACAAGGTCACGGCCCGCGGCTGGGCGGCCGAGCCGGAGACATGGTCCGATTCCCTGTATCAAACCTGGCCCCTGCCTGCATCGAACCGGGAACGCACTCTGGTGGCGGTTCCGTACTATGCCTGGGCCAATCGGGGTCCCGGAGCCATGGAAGTCTGGATTCCCTGCGGCGTTGCCTGAAGTCAACTGGAGGACACACGATGTTTGAGAATACGGTTTTCAAGTGCAACCGGGAAGGCCGCAAGGCTTTGTCCGTCCGGCTGGTATCGGCCGAGCCGTTCTGGATTGAACTGGCCGCCCTGTCCGGCTTCGATTGCGTGAGCCTGGACGGCGAGCACGGTGCGTACAGTCCGGTCGAGGTGGACCGGATCGTGTCGGTTGCCCATGCCCACAGCCTGACGGTCAAGGCCCGGGTGCCCAACCACAGTGCGGACGAGATCAACCGCTGGTTGGACCGGGGGCTTCAGGGCATCATGGCACCCCACATCGAAACCGGGGAGCAGGCCCAGGGGTTGGTGAACGCCTGCTACTTCGGCCCTCTCGGCCAGCGGTCCTGGGGCGGGGGGCGCGGCACGGAGTTCAACGACGACGGGTTGTTGGAGGCGGGCTACGGCGACCGCCGCGGCTTCGCTGAGTTCGCCAACGAGAACATGCTGGTGCTGGCCCAGGTCGAGTCCAAGACCGGCTACGCGAATCTGGATGACATCCTGGCGGTCGAAGGTCTGGACGGCATCGCCTATGGACCCTTTGATCTGGCCTATTCGCTTGGCTTGCCCGGCGAGGGTGCGGACCACCCGGAGGTGGCTCGGGTGCATGCCGACATCGAGGCGCGCACGCGGGCGGCCGGCAAGCGCATGTCCTGGGACTACTTTGTCGAGACGGACCAGGCGGAGATGCTGCTGTCGGCCGGAAGGGAGTTTGTCAGAGCCAACAGGGACACTGCATTCCCGGACTGAGAATCCGGGATGCTCTCTGGCAGGGCATTCTTGGTGTGTCGGATACAGTTCATTGACCTTATGTCCATTGGGTATAACCGGCTTTCTGTGGCTTGGTTGGATCGCGTATGATGAAGATCAAGCGCGGGGCAACGGTTTTCGCCGAATCTGTGCCATCGGAGCCCTGTGCACATGCCGAACCAACAGGTGCGATATGACCGTTTCGCAACCCGTCGTCGCGGAACCTCAAGCCCCAATTCTGCTGCCGCTTCCGGATCCTCCCCGGCGCAATCCCGACGAGCTGATGGCCAACTTCAAACACCTGACCATCAACGGCTGTGCGCTCCATCTGGCCAAGCACTTCGGCAATCCCGCCACCACCGTGTTCGGGGGCGACCGCTATCTTGCCCTCTTCCCGCCCGGCGACATGACGGGGATCCGGTATCCGGACATGATGATCGCCTTCGACGCGGATCCGGAGGCCTACGACCGGAGCAACGGGTACATCATCTCGGAGCAGGGCAAGTCGCCCGACTTCGTGCTGGAGGTCGGCTCTCCTTCCACCGGACGCGTGGACGTACGGGAGAAGCGCGACGACTATGCAGCCCTGGGCATACCCGAATACTGGCGTTTTGATGAGACAGGAAGGAGCCACGGCGCGCGCCTGGCTGGGGATCGACTGGTGGACGGGGTCTACCGACCGATTGTGATTGAGGAGTTGGAGGAGGACATCCTGCAGGGTCGCAGCACGGTTCTGCATCTGGACCTTCGCTGGGAGCACGGGCAACTGAGGTGGCACGACCCGGATACGGGTCGGCACATTGCCACCTACGACGATCAGGTGGCCCGCGCCGAGAAAGCAGAGGGCCGTGCCGAGAAAGCGGTGGCCCGCGCCGAGAAAGCAGAGGGCCGCATCGAAAAAGCGGAGGGCCGTGCTGAGAAAGCGGAGGTTCAGGCCAGGCAGGAGCGGGAAGAGCGGGTGGCCACCGCGGTCGAACTCAAAACGGAGCGCCAGGCACGAGCCGCCCTTGAGGCGAGAGTCCGGGAACTCGAGGCACAATTTCGCCGCTCAAGTTCCTGATCGGGCTTGACTGCGCAACCGGTCGCTTCCGTCCCCCCAACGTCAATTGACGGCAGGGCTGTCGTCTCCGGGACCTGCAAAGCCGGAACCGACACGTCCATTTCCCCACCCGGTTCCGGTGCCGTGCAAGGCTTCCCGGTTCATGCGAGTGGTAGTCGGCGTGATTCCCACCCGCGACTTCGGCACTCGGTCTGCCAGCGGCTGACCCCTGTTCCACAACAGGGCTTCCAGCGGGTGGCCAGCCCTGCGGTGAGCAGGTTCCATGCGTCCCGACGGGCTGGAGGCCCTTCTTCCTTCCGCAGGTGCCACAGTCCACATTGGAATGCGATTGTCCTGTGCTGCAGGTGAACTTCCAGTCCTGCCCGCCCTGGCGGCTCTCCAGCCCCGCGTCAGGCGTTCGTCGCGCACTGCTACAATCGAACCCTGCCGAAAACCCAACTGGTCTGCTCCCATGGCTGTGGCTCGTCGGTGGACTGCGGTACAGAGGGGCATCGTGCAGCGAAGAGGAATGCTGCTTCGATCGAATCGATTCCAGTTCTTCGGCGAGGTGGATGAACTATGGCTTATAAACCCCTGAGTCCTTTGCGAATCGGTCTGTTGGTGGTTCTCCTTCTGGCCCTGGCCGCCGCCAGCGTTGCTTGTGCCCCTGCCCCTCCCACCGAGGAGATGGCCGGTGACATGGAAGAGGGCCCCCGGACCGGCGGCACCCTGGTGGTGGGCACGACGGACGACATCATCAACTTCGACGCGTTCTCGCTCGGCTTCGTCAGTTATCCCATGCAGAATCAGTGCTATGACAGCCTGATTCTCTACGACAAGCGACTAACCCCAATGCCGCGCCTGGCCACGGCCTGGGAGACCAACGCGGAGGGTACTTCCGTCACCTTGACGCTGCGCGACGATGTGGTCTGGCACAACGGCCGGGCCTTTGTGGCGGACGACGTGGTCCAAAACATCGACCGGGCCCTGGTCCCGGACACGGGTTCGAACGTGCACGGCATGGTGCAGACGGTGACGGGAGCCACGGCCAACGGGGACCACAGCGTCACGATCGATTTCGCCGCGCCGACGCCCAACATGTTCGACATCCTGAACGTGATGCGCATCATGGCGCCGGAGTCCTTCGATTCCCTGGCCAATTCCTGCATCGGCACGGGCCCCTTCAAGCTCAAGGAGTGGATCCCGGGCGATGTCCTGACCTTCACGCGCAACGAAGACTACTGGGAGGAAGGTCGGCCCTACCTGGACGAGGTGTCCTTCAAGCCCTTCGATGACCTGGAAGCCCTGGTCACGGCTTTGGAGACCGGAATCATCGATGCCGCCATCGCAATTCCGCCCAAGGACTACCAGCGCCTGCTGGATGCCGGCATCGCCGTCGAATTCGGACAGGGCGGCCTGCTCTATTCCATCACGGTGAATCCCCCGGATCCGGATCAGCCGGAGGGAGCGCTCAGCGACAAGCGGGTGCGACAGGCGGTTTGCTGGTCCATTGATCGGGATGCCATCGTGGATCAGGCCCTCTTCGGTGTGGGCGGGGCCACCGTGGTGCCGTTCCCCGATTACTCGGTGGCCTACTTCGAGGAGCTGGCCGATCACTACAGCTTCGATCTGGATGCCGCGGCCGCCTTGTTGGACGAGGCCGGCTGGGTGGATACCGACGGTGATGGGGTCCGGGACAAGGACGGCGTCAAGCTGGTTCTGAACACGATCACGATTCAGGCATTCCCGGAGACCACGGACATCGGCACCATCCTGGAGGCCGACATGGCCACGATCGGGGTGGAAATCGATGTGGAACCGCTGGACAGCGCCACCTATGGCCCGCGGCACCTCGGCACCCCCGAGACCAACGGCAGCGCGGTGTTCGACCTCGACGTCACGTTTGTGGGCAGGCAGCATCTGGATCCCATGGGACTGTTCGACAACAGCCCGTTCCGTCCCCGCTCCAGTCCCATCTTCCCGCACGGCGATTTCCCGGAGGGCTATGTGGAGCAGCTGGCGATTGCCGGTTCCACCTTTGATCGCGAAACGCGGCGGGATGCCTTCCGGCAGGTCGGCGAGATCATGCTGGACTCCTGCATCGACATTCCGATCTCCTGGAAGTACACGCTGTTCGCCCGCCAGGCCAATGTCCACGGCTTGGATTGGACCGTCAACGACGAGCTGATTGCGGGCAACACTTGGGTCGAGTAGAACTCCGGTTCTTCCGCACAGATTCCGCTTTCGGTCGGGCAGGGGCCTCGAGGCCCCTGCCCGACCAATCGAGAGCAGGTCCGAGGCTCTATTTCGTGAGGAGCGGAGCCTCGGACATCCGTGCCGCACCGGCTTCGCGGGCAGAGGACCGCATCGGTTCCGGATATCCCGCCCGTTTGTGATTTCCCGTGGTTGTTTACGCCTTGCGGCGGCTGGTACAGACGCTGCCGGTGCTCTTTCTGAGTTCCATCCTGGTATTCGGCCTGGTGCGCTTCATTCCCGGTGACCCGGCCATGCTGATCGCAGGGCCCGACGCGCTGCCGGAGCAGATTGTGGCCGCCCGTGCCCGCCTGGGGCTGGACAAGCCCATCTATGTGCAGTATGCGATCTGGCTGGGGCAGGTGGTGCGCGGCGATCTGGGCGTATCCATCCTGAACGGCTACCCCGTCTTCGACTTGATCGCGCGGAAATTCCTGGCCACCTTGCAACTGACGGCCGGCGGGTTGCTGGTTGCCCTCTGCATATCCCTGCCCCTGGGCATCCTGTCGGCGGTCAGGCGGGGCGGCTGGTTTGAGCGTCTGACATCGCTGGTGGTGGCCCTGGGCCAGGCCATTCCCACCTTCTGGCTGGGCATTTTGCTGGTGCTGGTGTTTTCCCTGCAGCTCAAGTGGCTGCCGCCTTCCGGCCAGGTGGCATTTAGCCAGAAGCCGGGACTGGCGCTGCGCCTGATGATCCTGCCTTCCCTGACGCTCGGCTTCTATTCCGCCACGGTGCTGACGCGCTTCCTCAAAAGCTCCATGCTGGAAGTGATGGAGATGGATTACGTGCGCACGGCGCGTGCCAAGGGTTTGGCGGACACCGGCATCCTGACGCGCCATGTCCTAAAGAATGCACTGATACCCGTTGTGACCATTTTGGGTCTGCAGTTGGGCGCGTTCCTGGGCGGGGCCGTCGTCACCGAGTCCATCTTCGACTGGCCCGGTCTGGGCCGCCTCATGCTGCAGGCGATCGGAACGCGGGACTATCCGGTCCTGCAAGGCACCGTCCTGTTTATTGTGACCACATTCGTTTGCGTAACCCTGATTACGGACCTGACCTACGGCTTCCTTGATCCGCGCATCCGCTATCAGTGACCCGGTTACACGGTCCGCCACTCCATTCACCCATGCCCATGTCGCCAAGTGAGACCGCCAAGGACCGCGCAACCCGCGGCGACGAGGCCGTTCAGTCTTGGGACTTGGTGGAACAGCCCACGCAGTCCCGCCTGTGGCATCGGTTCCGCCGGAATCGGGGAGGAATGGTGGGCCTGGTGGTGGTTCTGGTCATGTTCTTCATCTCCGTGGCGGCTCCCCTCCTCTCCACCCACGATCCCCTGGCCATCAGCAAGGGCAACCAGTTTCTGCCGCCCAGCCCGGCCCATTTCTTCGGCACCGACGAATTCGGACGCGACATCTATACGCGCACCCTGCATGCGGGACGCATATCCCTGCTGGCCGGAGCGGTCGCGGCCCTCGCCGCCGCCGCTCTGGGCGTACCCTTGGGGCTTGTCAGCGGCTACGCGGGACGCGGGCTCGATGCGGTCATCATGCGGTGCATCGATACGCTGCTGGCATTCCCGGCGCTCCTGTTGGCCTTGACCATCGTGGCCGTGCTGGGACCGGGTTCGGTCAATGCCATGATCGCCGTCGCCATCGTGGGGCTGCCGGGATTCGCCCGTCTGGCCCGGGCCAGCATCCTCGTGCAGAAGGAGATGGACTTCGTGCTGGCGGCCCAGGCGGTGGGAGCCACCGCCCGCCGCATCATCTTCCGCACCGTGCTGCCCAACTCGCTGGCTCCCCTCCTCGTGCAGCTCACGCTGGCCGTGGCGTTCGCCATCCTGGTGGAAGCCGCCCTCAGTTTCCTCGGGTTGGGCACGCAGCCGCCCGACGCCTCGTGGGGGGCCATGCTGCTGAGCGGGCGCGGCCATCTGCGTCGTGCCTGGTGGTACGGATTCTTTCCGGGCCTGTTCATCACATCCCTGATTCTGGGCCTCAACAGTCTGGCGGATGCCTTGCGCGATGTACTTGATCCCACCATGGTGAACCAAGGAAACAATCTGTAGAACCCGGGCCGCGGCTCCCGACACCGCTGCACAAAGCCTGGCCGAATCGTCGCCATACGGAGGTAAAACCGATGTTAACGGAAGCCCAACCCATTCTTTATTCCGATTTCAGGGTTGCCGACTTCGCAGAGGGTACCAAGACCCGCCTGCGCCTGATCCTGAACACCTTGCCCTCGGGCGAACCACTCTACTGCCCCGTCCTGCTCGCCCGCGGCGACAACCCGGGGCCCGTCTGCATGGTGACGGGTCTTGTGCATGGGGACGAATACGAAGGTCCGGTGGCCATACAGGATGTCTTCGCCGAATTGGACACGGCCGACATGCGCGGCACGTTCTTTGGCATTCCCATGGTGAACGGGCCTGCCTTTGCCCATGGCACCCGGGAAGGGGGCTGGGACCACCTGAATCTGGCCCGCATCTTCCCCGGCAGCGCCCAAGGCTTCCCCACGGAACGCATCGCGCATGTCTTTCAGGAGCATCTGGTGGTCCAAGCCGACTTCCTGCTTGAGATGCATGCCGGCGGCAACCTGTATGCCTGCAGGGAACTGGCCGGCTACCAGGTGCAGGGCGGCCCAGCCGGGGAGCGCCTGCACGAGGCCGCCATCGCCTTCGGGTTCGACTTTGTCTGGGGCACGGAGGCCCTGCCGGGACGCACGCTGTCCGCGGCCCGCATCAAGGGCGTGCCCGCCATTTACGTGGAGAACCGCGGCGAAGGCAGGCTGCGCTCCGCCCAGCGCACCTACGCAGTGCAGGGCATCCGCAACGTTCTGGCGTTCCTGGACATTGTGGAAGGCGACTACCCCACCGCGGAACCCGAGTTCAGCCTGCAGACCTTGGGGGAGGAGGCTGGCCACTTGCAGGTGAACTACCCCAGTCCCTATTCGGGGCTCTTCGTGCCCGCGGTGGAACTTTGGGATATCGTCTCCGAGGGGGACATTCTGGGTGAGGTGCGCCATCCCGACGGGACCGTTCTGGCGGAGATACCGGCCGTGGAGTCCGGACGGGTGATGCTTCTGCGGACGGTTCCCAAGGTCCTGATGGGCGAGTGCCTGCTCTATGTACTGGAGATGGAGACATAAATTGAGCAGTTGGTCAGGAGCCTCAAGGATGTGTTGAACTCCGCGGGAGCCGGGCAAAGTTCAGAGGAGCAAATCCTTCGGCGTCCTTGCCTGACAAGGCTGGGCAGGCCAACACGGCAACGGAGAAGATGATGCAAAGGGCAACGTCAATGGATTGTCACGAAACCGACACCGTGGTTCTGGGCCTGGGGGCCATGGGCAGCGCGGCGCTGTACCACCTGGCCTTGCGAGGCGTCCCGGCACTGGGCATGGAACAGTTTCGGCTGGGACATGACCGGGGCAGCACACATGGTCCCAGCCGCGTGTTCCGCCCCTTCTATGCCAACCCGCTCTATGTCGAAATGGCCCGGGCAGCCCAGGCCCAGTGGCAGGAACTGGAACAGCGAGCCCGGACACCGTTGCTGCGTCTTTGCGGACAACTGGTGATGGCGCGGCCCGACAATGCAAAGTTTCAGGAAAGCCTGAAGGCTCTGCGGGAAGCGCGGGAAGATCATGACTTGCCGACCCGGGATCAGGTGGCCCGACGGTTCCCCATGATGCAGCTGCCGCCGGACGCCGTCGCCTGCTGGGTCCCCCGGGCGGGATTCCTGGAGCCCGATCACGCCTTGGCCGTCCTGGTTGCCGAGGCTCGCAAGGCCGGCGCGGACGTATGGGACGCGCAGAGGGTGACCGGGTTGGGTTCGCAGGACGGCCGCTTGGAAATAACCACTTCCGACCGCCGGATTCTATGCCGGCGCCTGATCTGCACCGGAGGCTCCTGGACCGCCTCGCTGCTGCCGGACCTGCAGCTGGATCTCAAGGTTACGCGGCAGCAGAAGTTCCACTTCCGCACTTCCAACGTCGCAGACCTGCACCCGGACCAGGTACCGGTATACACCGACTACGACCTGAACTACTACGGCTTTCCCGTGTGGCGCGGCATCTTGAACGTGGCCGATGACAACTGGGGGGACTTCACCGATCCCAACGAAGTGGATCGCAGCCCGGATGCGGAAACCAAGGCCAGACTGCAGGCTTGGGTGGAGGCCCTTTTCCCGAATCGCGGATGGCAACACGTCCACACCGAGACCTGTCTCTATACCAATACGCCCGATGACGACTTCATCATCGACAGGCATCCCGCAATCCCCAATGTGATCATCGGTGCCGGCTTCTCCGGCCATGGCTTCAAGTTCACGCCCCTCATCGGCGAGTTGCTGGTCCAGCTGGCGCTTGGGGAAGCGCCAAGCCTCGATATTCAGGCCCTGGGCCTGCAGCCGGAGCGGAAACTCAACCTGAAGAACTAAAGGGAAGCAGCCCGTCCTGTCGCGCCGGATGGACACGGAAAGGGCCGGTGTATTCCGTCATCTGCAGCCGCACAGCCTTGCCTTCGACAGTCCGCATCATCCAGGAGTTCACCTTGGCCCATCCAATTCCTTCCCGCATCAACTTGCAGGGCCTCCAGGCAGGCCTGGAGGCGGCCAACTTGGATGTGTTGGTGGCCACTTCCCTGGAGAATTTTTTCTATGTCGCCGATGCCTGGCTCCTCTCGCAGCGGATCATTCCCGAACGCCTCTGCTTCGCGCTGCTGGCACGGGATCGGGAACCCGGAATCATGGCCTGCTACAGCGAGGAAGCCCAGCTGCGGGAGGAATCCTGGATCACGGATCTGGAGATCTACCTGGAGCATCGGGAATCGCCCATGCAGGCGTTGGCCCAATTCATTCGCGGGCGCTACGGCGCCACGGCCCGCATCGGCATCGAGAAGCGTTTCCTGGCCAGCACCTATGTCGAGGAACTGGCCAGCCTCCTGCCTGCGGCGGTCCTGCTGGACGGAGATCCGGTTTTCGACGCGGCGCGGGCTGTCAAGACGGATGCGGAAGTGGCTCTTCTGACCCAGGCCGGGCTGGACACGGAGCAGGCAATCCTTGACACGTTTCGCCAGACCCGGGCGGGGCACACGGAAAAGGAAATGGCGGACCGCCTGTCCGCGCACGTCCTGCGCCAGGGAGCCGAATCGCTATGGCTCACATTGGCAGCGGGAGCCAATACGGCCTTCAATCATCCGTCGCCGAGCGCCAAGCCACTGCTGGCCGGGGAAATCCTGCGCGTGGACGTGGGCGGGGTGTTCGAAGGCTATCAGTCGGATGTGGCCCGTACCGCCGTGGTGGGCTCCGCCTCGACCGAACAGCGTTCGGTGTATCGGCGCCTGCGGGAATGCGAGCGCGAAACCATTGCGGCCTTGCGCCCCGGGACCAAGGCCGGCGAGATATACCTCCGCGCGCAACAGGCTCTGGCGGACCGGGATCTGACCCTAACCAGCCAGGCCATTGGGCACAGCCTGGGCATCGGACTGCACGAGCATCCCGTCCTGCACGCCCGCAACGAAGCCGAGCTTGTCCCCGGGATGGTGATCGACATCGAGCCCGCGGTCAAGGATGCGCAAGGCTTCCTGTATCACCTGGAGGACTTGGCGCTGGTCACCGAAGATGAACCCGTGATCCTCACCACATTGATGAACACGGA
This sequence comes from uncultured Caldilineaceae bacterium, assembly GCA_964566955.1. Classification (GTDB taxonomy): domain Bacteria; phylum Chloroflexota; class Anaerolineae; order Caldilineales; family Caldilineaceae; genus Bin34. The sequence continues at coordinate 10,564 of CAZMKQ010000018.1, forward strand.
GGAACTGTTCAGCCTGGAGGCCGCGTAACGCGCCAAGGCCTCGGCAATGGCAAGGTTGCCGTCGCAGTGGCTGGCCACAAGGGTCGTTGCGCCGCGGACCGGGTGCCAACCGAACTGTGGCTGACGCCGGTCCCGGACCTGCTTCTGTCACATGGGAACCGCTCCCGCTGTCATGGAAAGGAGTTTGTGTTCCGGGGGCATGAGTTCCGACGGCTGGTTCCCGGTACGCTTCCAGGCATGGGCGCGGGATGTTGTGCAGTCGGCACTATTCGTCGAAGTCTTCCGGCATGAGAACAAATTCGGGATAGGCCTCGATACCCAATTCGCCGACATCCTGACCCAGTTGCTCCACTGTCCGGGACACCCTGGCGCCCATGAGCTTGTCCAGCAGCATCCACAGAAGCCAGGACAGTACAAACACGAATGCGCCAACGGCCAATATGCCTATCAATTGCACGCCCAGATTGGCGCCCGCGGCAATGCTTGTGGCCAATGTGCCCCAGATACCGGCACCCAAATGCGCCGGCACGGCGCCCACGACATCGTCCACCTTGAGGATTTCAAGCAACTTGATGCTGGCCGTGCACAGGATGGCGCCAACGATGCCGATGATGATTGCCCAATGGGGTTCCGCGATGTCGGGGCCGGCGGTGATGGCCACCAGTCCGGCAATGGCTCCGTTCAATCCGGCAAAGAGATCCATCCGTCCGAGGATGGGCCGCGATACCAGAATGGCCGCGATCACGCCTGCCGCCGCCGCCAGGTTGGTGTTGACAATCACCTGGCTCATGGCTACCGCGTCCGAAGCACTGCCCAGGGCCAATTGGGATCCACCGTTGAAGCCGAGCCAGCCAAACCACAGGATGAAGACTCCCAGGGTCACGATCAGGATGTTGGATGGGGGTAGCGGTTTGACGGAACCATCCCGGCGAAACCTGCCAAGCCGTGGTCCTACCACAAGGATTCCCGCCAGCGCCGCCCAGCCACCGGTACTGTGCACCACGGTCGAGCCGGCAAAATCCTGGAAACCCAGGGCGCTCAACCAGCCGCCACCCCAGGTCCACGCGCCCACGATGGGGTAGATGATGGCGGTCAGCACCAGGACAAAGACGAAGAAGGCCCACATTTTGACCCTCTCGGCCAGCGCGCCGGACACGATCGACGCGGCCGTGGCCACAAAGACCATCTGGAAGAACCAGTCCGACATTGTGGAATAGCCGCCTGCAACCACGGCCGCGGATGATTCCGCCTGACCGGCCATCAAGGCCAGGTCATCGGCCGTGGGTCCATACATGAAGCCGAATTTGCCGATGACCGCCTGGACGTCCACATACATGAGGTTGTAGCCAATCAGGTAGTAGGCCAGCCCGGCAATCGAGTAAAGACCGATGTTCTTCAGGCAGATCATCGAGGCATTCTTGGTACGGACCGAACCTGCCTCCAGCATGGTGAAGCCGGCTGCCATCCACATGACCAAGGCCCCCCAAAGGAGGAAGGCAAAGGTGTTGAGCACGAAGACTGTCTCATCGTCAGGGGCTGCGTAAACCGTTGTGGTTCGGAACAACAACAGGCCCAGGGCCAGGAACAGAATCACCCACAGGGAGCGTCGGCGTTCACGACCCAAAAATCCGACAAAAGCTTTCATGGTTGACTTCCTGCCAATGGCGGTGGAACTTGGACACATATAGGCCCACCCTGACAAGGCGGCGTCAAGGCGATAACGGCGCACCCGACGTTGGCCTGTAGCAGAATGTTACAACTGCGGACACATCACAACCGCGGACACCCGATGGCCGGCATCCGGTACTGTACGGAGTTCGGGTGCCATCCATTATGGTCCGGCACTTTCCCCTGTGGCCCGCCGGAAGCCGGTGTCTAGAAGCGGATGGTCTTCAGCCGCTCCAGCTGTTCCGGCAGGTAGGGCACGTCCTTGCGATCCCAGGAGGCCCGGCCCTCCACCGCGTGAATGCCCATGAACTGGCGGCGTGCCGGCGTGTTTGCCCAGCTGACAATTCGTTCCGGCGGCGGCTCGTGGCCCCATTTCTTGACCCAGAACGGCTGGTAGCCGTAGATGACGATGCGCCGGTCGCGCGGGCTCGTGTTGGCCAGGCCCGTGTGCCAGCAGAGCACGTTCCAGACGATCACACTGCCGGCGGAACCCGTGATTTTCTTCAGTCCCGGCATGTCCTCCAGGGTGTTGCCGGTGTACCGGTCGCGCGGGGGGCCGTCCGGCAGGTGGTGGGAGCCGGGAACCAGCGAGAAGCAGCCCATGTCCTCGGTCTGGTCGTCCAGGAAGTAGAAGGCCTTGGTCTTGAGGGTGTACTGGGGATGGGTCCAGGCCGGCCAGTCCCGGTGCCAGCCGGTGTGGGCCTGGGTGCCGGCATGGTGGCAATGACAGACCATTTCCATGGTCTGGACATCCGGACCCGTGATCTGCCTGAGCAGCGGGGTGATGCGCGGGTTCATGGCCAGATCCAGCCACAGGTCGTGGTGGTTGTGGATGTTGCTCATGGTATGGGCGTCGGGTCCATGGCCGTATCCGCCCTTGATGTCGCCGGACTGCACCATGGCCTGCCAGGCGGGCGCGGTCTCCGCCTGGATTTCCTCATAGGCCGCGCGGATTCTGTCCAGGCCGACGGCCTCCACTGCATCCTCGATGACAACGTAGCCGTGTTCCCTGAAGTGGTCCAGTTCGGCCTGGTTGAAGTCCTGCATGCTGCTTGCCCTGGGCAATGTTGGGATTGAATGGGAGGCTGGGGGATACGGATGCCGGGGTGACCGCCAACTCGTCGCTGCCCGCAAGCCCGACTATAGCATCGGTCAACATTGGCCTGAACGGCCGCTCCGGGGTTGTTCCCGGACTGTGGGCGGCACAGGTAGGATTCAGTTCTCGAGTTCGCAGCATGGAGCAAAGCGACCAATGAAGATCACCGACCTGCAGATCATCTCCTTTGAAGTGACGGAGCCAGCCTTCCAGTTTGGGCAGGTGGTACCGGATGCGCCCACGACCCAGACCCTGATGCGCATCCACACGGATGAAGGGGCCGAGGGCTACTACCTCGGCGGCAAGGGACACGGCGACCGCAATGGTCTGGAACCGGCCGACATCGACATGATGCTGGGACGCATCCGCTCGCTGATCGTCGGCCAGGACCCGTTTGATCGGGAGCGCATCTGGCACTGGATGTGGGTTGCCAACATCCCCGAGGAAATCCTCAGTGCCTTGGATTGCGCGCTCTGGGATCTGCAGGGACGGTTGTTCGGAGTGCCGGTGCACAAGCTGTTGGGCGGCTGCCGCGACAAGGTGCCGGCTTACGGCAGCACATTCCCCAACATCGGATCGCCCGAGACCTACGCGTCGCATGCCGCGGCGTGCCAGGCCCGCGGCTACCGGCATTACAAGATCCACCCCTACTACTTCTGGGATCCCGCGACGGGCGAACCGGACCCGGGACGGCCATCCCACATCGACTGGGACATCGCGGCCTGTCGCCTGGTGCGCGAGGCGGTTGGGCCGGACATGGTGCTCAGCTTCGATCCCTGGGGCACCTACCGCAGCTACGAGGAGGCGGTCAAGGTTGGCCGGGTGCTGGAGGAACTGGACTTCTACTGGTACGAGCACCCCATGAACGAGTTCCGGGTCTCCAACTACGAGAAGCTGAGCCGGGAACTGTCCATTCCCATCCTAAGTCCGGAAATCGCCCACGGCTCGATCTACACGCGGGCCGACTGGATCAAGCGCGGCGCCGCGGACATGAGCCGGATCGACGTGCTGCGGGGCGGCATCACTGGCGGCCACAAGATGATCGCCATCTGCGAAGGCTTCGGCGTCCGCTGCGAGGTGCACATGAGCGGCCACGGCAACCTGGCCCTGCTGGGAGCCAGCAGCGAGGACACCTGCGGCTGGTACGAACGGGGATTGCTGGCCCCGGGCCTCGACTACGAGGTGGTGCCGCCCTACCTGAACTCAATCGGGGATCCCATGGACGACGAGGGATACGTCACCGTGCCGACCCGGCCCGGTCTGGGCTACGACCTGAACTGGGACTTCATCCACGAGCACGGCACGGTCCATGCCCTCTAGCCTGCACCAACATGCGACCGAGCGAAGCGCCACCCCATGTGCGGAGGTGGGTGGCTGGCGTCGGGATGCCGATGGCACGTGACCGCGACGGACGCGGTGAGCCGAACAAGGTTGGTAATGGTGGGTTTCCAAAAACGAAGGGCAACACCGTCTCGGTGTTGCCCTTGCCTGCCTTGCCGCGTGCGGTCGGCGTGAGTGGCGATGAGTGGAATTGAACCACTGACCTAGGGATTATGAAGCCCTCGCTCTAACCGTCTGAGCTACATCGCCGGACAAAACGACGCCGACAGGGCAGTGTCGGCGGCAAGACAGTAGCGGGGGCAGGATTCGAACCTGCGACCTTCGGGTTATGAGCCCGACGAGCTACCGCTGCTCCACCCCGCGTCAAAACTGGACGGGGATTGTATCAACGGCCTTGGGTCGCTGTCAACAGCGGTCTGCCGCGGGGCCGCATCCCGTTCCGGGACTTGGGTTCGGGGCTGCCTGGACAACCTGTCGCCCGGTTCAGGACAGATCGATTTCGATGTTGAAGAGGACCAGCCACTGTTCCCAGATGGGCAGGTCCAGAACCGATGTTTCCTGAGTCTGAGGGAGCAGGCCGCTTCCGGTGTGGCTGTAGCCGCGCGGCAGGATGACCGCCACCACCTGATCGCCGGGCCGCGAAAGCCCCAGTTTGTCCCGCGCCACGGTTTCACGGTAGGCGTCGGTCTTTACGTATTCCAGCTGCTGGGCCAGCCGCAGGCCACGCTGCGTGGCCTCGGCGTACTTGCTGGAGGACCGGTCCAGTTCGGCCCTCACCTCGGCCCGTTCCAGCATCAACTGGATATAGGTGGCGCTGAAGGCAATCAGCAACCCGAACAGGATTGCCAGGAAAATCTGGTTGCGGACGGAGTGGCGCTTGCGCGGGACCGGCTCCGGAAGAGTGGCAGACATGCGAACCGCCCGGCCGACGGGAACAAAGCAGGGGGAAACAGCGGCGGCGGGCAACGACACGAATCGTATCATGCCGTCGGAGAGGGAAAGCCAGGGGGATGCAGGTGCCGCAGGAGGGACTTGAACCCCCATGAGCGTAAGCTCACTACATCCTGAATGTAGCGCGTCTGCCAAATTCCGCCACTGCGGCGCAACCTGCGAAGGGGAATGTTAATGGCGATGCCGCAAGACTGTCAACATCCGGGTTTCCGCGGTCGCGGCAGGTACCATAATGTTGACGAACGCTGTCAACAATCCCAGGTGCACCGTCATGTCCCGCACTCTTGTCTATGTCGTCATCGTTCTTGGCGTGGTGATTCTGGCGGGCGGCGCGGCCATATTCGAGCCGTGGACGTTCTTCCAAACCGACGTGGTGGACGAGGCATTTCCGTTCGACGACATGACCGAGGAGCAGAAGGCCGCCTACAACGCCCTGCCGGACGAGATGAAGGACGGTCTCATGGCGATGGCAGAGGACGAGGCCATCGAACCGGCCATGGTCAAGGAAACGACGGAGGCCGTCCTGATGCCGGACGCCGAAGTTGCGGAGGAGCCGATGCCGGAGATGGTGCCGGAGAACATGCTTCTGGGCATGGGCGAGTTCGGCCGCATCGACCCAATTCACGCCGCCGAGGGCACGGCGGCCATCTACCAGCTGGCGGACGGGTCCCGCGTCCTGCGCCTGGAGGACTTCAAGTCCACCAACGGACCCGAACTGCACGTGCTGTTGACAACCGGGACGGAAGCAACCACCTTCGGCGACGTGGGGGACTACGTTGACCTGGGCATTCTCAAGGGCAACGTGGGCAACCAGAACTACGAGATTCCGAACGATGTGGACCTGTCGGCAATCAAGTCGGTGGTGATCTGGTGCCGGCCGTTCAAGGTCGTGTTCAGTGTGGCCGATCTCATGTAGGCAGGCCGCCGGACTCGCCGCCCGGCGCGTGTCCGGGTTCCCGTCCCGCCGGGTGCTGTCGACCGAGGCCCCTTGACCTGGTATCGCCCGCCACCGGGTACCGGGTATTGGGCACAAGCGGGACGTGTTCCGGGAAAGCGCTTTCCTGTGGGCGGCGGATGAACACGCCGCCGCACGTTTGCGTTTGAATCCCTACAGAACAGGGAAGGCGCACCGAAGTGCGCCTTCCCTGCGATGGTTTTGCGGTCCGGGATGCTTCCGCGACGGAACCGCTCTTGTTTGTGTCCGGTGCGAACGTCCTGTCCCTAGCAGTTCGAGTTCACGACGGAGTTGTGGACGAAGGCCGTCAAGCCTTCCGCGTACTCCACTTCGAACCATACGCCTTCCGCCGATGCGGACACTCCGACCCGATTGAGGGTCGTGCCGGCGGCCAGCATGCCCAGCGCGCCTTCATCCCTGCTTGGGCCGCGCCGGTAGCGCGTACCGTCGTCGATTACGGTGACGGTGCAACCCATCATGCCGTCGTCCATCCCTTCATCGGACATGGACATGTCGGCATCCATTTCCTTGTCCATGTCGGCCATCATCCCCTCTTCCGGGGGGCGCTCCGGAATGATGATCCCGGTTGGGCCACAGGCTGCCAACACACCGATCAGCACGGTCAGAACGGCTGCCAGAGCCAGACGCGAATGGATGGACATCGGAGTTCTCCTGGGCCTTGTCGGAGCGGATTGGGAAACGGCTGCAAAGCACATGCTTGCCGAATGCTGCACGGGTGTCATTGTAGCGCAGATACGGGTGCCGGGATTGAGTCTCGCACCTGCTGCCGACGGTCCTGCGTTTCCGGTGCCGGTCAGCGCGGGAAGCCGCCCACATCTCCCGAGATCGTCACGCGCGTGGTCGCGATGAACCAGGCCGCAAAGGTGTCCAGCCGTTCCGCCGGACTGTTGAGTTGGCCCACCTGGACATTGCGGACGCGTCCATGCACGCCGTAGGCATAGACCGGCGAACTGATGGGCAGGGCCGGCAGGTCGGCCAGGAAGACATCCTGAAAGCGATGCAGGAGGTACTGTCGCTCCTCGGCGTCCAGTTCAATGCGGGAGCGTTCCATCAGGCCGTCCGCGTAGGGGTTTGACCAGCCGCCGTAGTTCAGTTGGCCGGGAGCCGTCTGTGAACTGTGCCAGAACCGGAAGGGATCGGGGTCGCCTTCCAGGCCGGAAACCTGCACCAGGGCCGCATCGAAGCTGTGGTTGTCCAACTGCTCCTCCAGCAAACGGACAAAGGGCAGCACGACGAGGTCCACGCCAATCCCCAGGTCGCGCCAGTACGCGGCGATGGCTTCGGCGTAGACGCGCAAGGCCCTGTCGTCGCTCACCGCGAGCGACAGGGTCAGCGGAATTCCGTCCCGGTCGAGCAGCCCGTCCAGGTCGCGGTCGCGCCAGCCCGAATCGCCAAACAGCTCCAGGGCCAGCACCGGATCGTACGGATATTGCGCCAGGCCTTCCTTGTAGGCCCAGTGGCCGGCCGGGATTGGCGAATCGGCCGTCGTTCCCCAGGCCAAGTCGGTTGCATTGACCACGGCTTCGCGGTTGATGGCGTGCAGAAGCGCCTTTCTGACCTGCAGTTCGGCCAGTGCCGGCACGGTCTCGGAGCGTAGGTTGAACAGCACCATGACCAGACTGGGCTGGGCGGAGGCAAACACCTGCATCTCCTGTCTGTTGGGCAACAGCTCAAGGTTTTCGGTCACTCCGGCCGACAGCCCTTCCAGCTGTCCGTCGAGGAAGGCCTGAAACAGGTTCGCCGTGCTTGTGTGGTACCTGAATTCCAGAATCGGAATGTACGGCACGACCTCGTCCTGAAACCGGCTGGGCACCAGGCGCAGGAAGTCGTCCTCCGCGCGATCCAGTTGCATGGCGCCGTTGCCCACCACCGGCAGTTGATCCATGTACTCCATCATGTCGGCCACCGCGACATTGGAGTGGATGTGGAAGGGCAGCAGTCCCACCGTCAACAGGTTCAGGAAGGGGGTGAACGGCTGCTCCAGACGGAACTGGACCGTAAACGAATCGGTGGCCCTGACGGAAGCCAGACGAGCGGCGTTGGCGAGGGAAGGGTCCCCGGGGAAGTCCGGGTCGCGCAGCACCTCGAAGGTGTAGACCGCATCTTGGGCGGTGACCCGGAGGCCGTCGTGCCAGAATACATCCGGACGCATGCGCAGGGTATGGACCAGACCGTCCTCCGACACCTCGTGCGCCACGGCCAGATCCGGCACCACGGCACCCCGGGAGTCGAACTTCATCAAGCCCCGGAACAGCTGTCGGCACACCGTCCGGTCTATTGCATTGAGGCTGCACAGGACGGGATTCAAGTGCCGGGGCGTCCCTACGACGCCTTCCCGGTACACGCCGCCGTAGTTGGGCAGGATGGACGTGGACGCGTCCGCCGCCTGCCGGCCAAACGTGGCGGTCAACACTAGGAAGCCGCCCAGGATCACGGCGGTGATCCACCCCCGCACCGCAGGTTCGGCGAGCGGTTCTTGCATGGATCGGGTCGGGACCGGCCGCACCGGCCCGGAAAGCTAAAGGCGGTTCTGCAGAATGACCGTAAGCAGGCTCAACAGCATGAAGCAGGTGGCCAGGGCAATGGTCACGTTGAAGACCACCTTTTCCAGGCCCCGGCGTGTGCGGTAAATGGAGGAATCCCCGCCGAACATGCTGCCCAGCCCGGCATCCTGGGCCTGAACCAGGATGATGGCGACCAGGGCGACGGCCAGCACGACAATCGCCACCAGCATGAAGTCAAGCAGTACCACGATGGAACCTCAGGACAATACTCGGATGTGGACCGGGCCGTACGTCAGGCGGAGGAGGAACTGGCCTTCTCTTCGCGGGCGACTTCGCCGTCCACGTCGTCTTCGAAGTTGTCCTCGTCGTCCTCCAACAGGTTCGCTTCCTTCTTCTCGTCGGAGCCCCCCATGTTGCGTCGGAACTCCTTGATGGTCTTGCCGACCGCGCCGCCCACTTCGGGCAGCCGACCAACCCCAAAGATCATGATCACAATCACCAGGATGATTCCCAGTTCCAAGGGTCCTAGATTGGGCATGTTGGCCTCGCCGCCGGTCGAACGGATGCACTCTGAGTCAGCGGGCCATTATAGGGGTTTGGACCGGGCACTGCAAAGGAGTCCGCCCGGCAGGCGCCCGAACCGTGCGCCGCAGACTCCGCGAATTCCTGTAGACTTCCCTTTGATTCGGGTCCTTGACGGTCCGGCCATCGCCTGCATCGGCGGTCGCCTCCGAACCGTGTCCACCTTTCTGCGACGGCACAGTGCTTCGCTCTCTGCACATCCGCAACCTGGCCATCATCAATGACCTGGTGCTGGAGTTTACCCCGGGCCTCAATATCCTGACCGGGGAAACCGGGGCTGGAAAATCCATCATTCTGGACTCTCTTGATTTGTTGTTGGGCGGGAAGGCATCCGCTTCGTTGATCCGGGCCGGCGAAGCCGAGGCCAGCGTCACCGCCACCGTGGACACAGCCGGTGCCACCCATGTTCTGGAACGCATGGTGCGCAACTCCGGCCGCAGCGTCTGTCGGCTTGACGGCGAGGTGGTAACCCGCGAGCGGCTGCGGGCCGTGATGCAGGAGCAGATCGAAATCCACGGACAGACGGACCACTTGCGCCTTCTGAATCCCGATGCGCATGTGGATATGCTGGATCGCTACGGCGATCTGGCATCGGAGCGGGAGACGGTGGCAGGGATGCATGCCCGCCTGCAGGAGGTCCGGCGCCGGCTGGCAAGTTCGCGCATGGATGCCCGGACCGTGATGCAGCGGATCGACATGCTGCAGTTCCAGATTGGAGAGATTGAGGCGGCCGGGCTGGTTCCAGGCGAGGTCGCCGAACTGGAGACCGAACAGCGCCGCCTGGCCGACGCCGAAAGCCTGCGCACCCTGGCCGCGGAGGCCCGCATGCGCCTTGAGGAGGGTAACCAGGAGATCCCCGACCTCCTGTCCCAGCTGGGTCTGGTGCAGGTGGCGCTCGACCGTCTGGCCGCGGCGGACGCCTCCCAGGCCGAACTGGCGGCGAACCTGCGGGAGGCCATGGAACTGTGCAGCGACACGGGGCGCAGTCTGGGGCGCTATTTCGATTTGGTGGAGGTCAATCCCCAGAGGCTGACCGAGGTCGAAGGGCGCCTGGCGCATCTGGACCAGTTGCAGCGCAAGTACGGACCGACGGTGGAGGAGGTCATCGAGTGGGGTGCCAAGGCGGCCGCGGAACTGGCCGGCCTGGAGGATCAGGATGGACTGACGGAGCGGCTGGAAGCCGAGGAGGCGGAACTTCTGCAGGCCCTGGCCGTTGCCTGCCAGGCTTTGAGCGAGGCGCGGCAAGCGGCCGGGAGGGACCTGGCCCGGCACACCGAAGAGGAACTGGCACATCTGTTCGGCAAGGAGCCGCGGTTTGAGGTGCTGCTGGAACAGGAAGAGGCGGTGGACGGCCTGCCCCTGCCGGACGGCAGTCGGGTGCGCCTGGATCGCACCGGCATCGACACGGTGTCGTTTCTGGTCGGCACCAATCCCGGGGAACCGGTCAAGCCGTTGGTGGATGTGGCATCGGGCGGCGAAACCTCCCGTCTGATGCTGGCCCTCAAGTGCGCGCTGGCCGCGGTGGACGGAGCGCCCACGCTGGTCTTCGATGAAATCGATCAGGGCATTGGCGGCCGTATGGGGCTGGTGGTGGGCAGCAAGCTCTGGCAACTGGCCCATCCCCATGGCTTCGACAACGACGACGGAGCCGGCCATCAGGTCCTGTGCGTCACGCACTTGCCGCAACTGGCCGCCTTCGGCGATGCCCACTTCGGAGTGCGCAAGGCCATTCACAGGGAAGGGGGCGTCGAACGCACCCTCACCGAGGTCGAGATGCTGGGACCGGCCGATCGGCTGGTGGAACTGGCCGCGATGCAGGGCACGTTCACGGCATCCGGACGCCAATCGGTGGCGGAGATTCTGGGACAGGCCCATGCGATGATGGGAATCGCACCCGAGGCGCCCGTCCAGTCCGACAACGGACAGCGCGATCTGTTCTCCGTCAACGGGTCGTAGTGGGGATGCGCATCATCGCCGGCGAGGCCCGCGGCCGCAGACTCAAGGATGTGCCGGGCGAAGGCACGCGCCCGATCACGGACCGGGCGCGGGAGGCCCTCTTCGGAAAGCTGCACGACTGGATACCGGAGCGCCGGGTCCTGGACTTGTTCGGCGGTACCGGTTCGGTCGGCCTCGAGGCGCTCAGCCGCGGAGCCCGGCATGCGACGTTTGTGGACCGCGGCACCCGCGCCGTGGCCACGATTCGGGCCAACGGCGCCGCCTGTGGCTTCCTGGAGCGCATGGAGATCATCCGCCAGGACAGCTTCACCTATCTCGAGGCCGCGGCTGCCGGGGGGATCGGCGAGGCCTGGGACTTCGTGTTCATTGCCCCGCCGCAGTTCAAGGACATGTGGAGCGCCGCCCTGGCCTTGGTGGACCGAACCGCGGGGGTTCTGACCGCGGACGGCTTGGCGGTGGTCCAAATTGATCCGGGGGAGGACCGCGAGTTGGCCCTGGAACGTCTGGAACGGTTTGATCAGCGCCGCTATGGACGCGTGATGTTGTGCTATTACCGGCCGCGGCCGGCTACGGGGGACACCTGATGGAACACAGCGCAGACAGGACCGAGGAGTTGGTGGCCCTGGCGGCCCGGGTCGTCGCAGCCTACGGTGCGCAGGGCCTGACCTGCGCCACGGCGGAAAGCTGCACGGGCGGTCTGGTCGGTCATCTCCTGACGGAGATTCCGGGCAGCTCCGCCAGTTTCATGGGGGCCGCGGTTACCTACAGCTACGAGGCCAAGGAAAAGGTCCTGGGTGTCGATGCCGGATTGCTGGAGGCCAAGGGCGCCGTTAGCGCCGAAGTGGCGGCGGCCATGGCCATCGGTGCCAGGGAACTGTACGAAGTGGATGTCGCGGTAGCCATCACGGGCGTGGCAGGTCCCGGCGGAGGGACACCGGACAAGCCGGTGGGCCTGGTGCATCTGCACCTGTCCGGAGCGGATGGATGCGAGGAGGGACGGCGCAAGGTGTGGCCCTCCGATCGCAGGGGCAACAAGGAACTCAGTGCCCGGGAGGCACTGACGATGCTGGATGCCTGGGCGGCCAACCGAGCGGATGCCAAATGAGCAGATCGACTCCCTTCCGCATCCTGGTGGCCAAGCTGGGTTTGGACGGCCATGATCGGGGAGCCAAGGTTATTGCCAGGGGCTTGCGGGACCGGGGCTTCGAGGTTATCTACACGGGTATCCGGCAGACCCCTGCAATGGTGGCGCGGGCTGCTCTTCAGGAAGATGTGGACCTGCTGGCCATCTCCATCCTGAGCGGTGCCCACAATACCCTTGTGCCCAGGGTGATCAATCTGTTGCGGGAACAGGGCCAGGCGGATGTGCCGGTGCTGCTGGGGGGCATCATTCCGGAGGCGGACCGCCCCGCCATGCGGGCCGCGGGGGTGGCCGAGATTTTCGGACCCGGCACCACCATCGGGGAAACGACGGACTGGATCCTGGCGGCACTGGGCCGCGACGAATGACGGCCCCGACCGGGGCGTCGAACCCTGAACACCTGGCGGAGGGCCTGCGGGACGGCGACATGCGTTCGCTGGCGCGCGCCCTGACTTGGGTGGAGCGGCGGGCGGACGGTTTCGAGACGCTGCTGGGAGCCCTACTGCCCCATGTGGGACGGGCCCAACTGGTGGGGGTGTCCGGCCCGCCCGGCGCGGGCAAGTCCACGCTGATTGGCAGGCTGGCCGAACAATATGGCGCCGTGCAACGCGTGGCAGTCCTGTCGGTGGATCCAACCAGCGTTGTCTCGGGCGGAGCCCTGCTGGGGGATCGGATTCGGATGACGGATGTTTCGCTGGCGGACAACGTGTTTGTGCGCAGCGTGGCGACTCGCGGCACGGCCGGCGGTCTCAGCCTGGCCTGCTGGGACCTGGCTCTGGTCCTCGATGCGGCCGGCTACGATCCGATTCTGATTGAGACAGTGGGCGCGGGCCAGGGGGAGACCGAGGTGCGCCATCTGGCCGACACGACGGTCCAGGTGGAAGCTCCGGGGTTGGGGGACTCCGTACAGGCCCTCAAGGCCGGCATGCTGGAGGTCAGCGACATCGTCGTGGTGAACAAGGCCGATCGTCCCGACAGTGCCCGGACGGCGGCCCGAATTCGGCAGACGCTGGCCCTGGGCATGGAGACCGGCCTGGCTCCGCATGCCTTCCACGGACAGGCCAACGACACCGAGCGGGGGTGGGTGCAGCCGATCCTGCTGACGGATGCCCTGGCCGGCACCGGTATCGATGAGTTGCAGGCCCGCATCGCGGAACATCGCGACTGGCTGTGTGCATCCAGAGTCCGGCTGGACGCGGAACACCGACGCGCGGCGCATTTGCTGAACCTGCTTGTGGATCAGGGCTGGCAGGCCCGCCGCCGGGCCATGCTCGAAGCAGCCGGATGGGGAGACGTGGTGGAAGCCGTGGCAGTCCGTCGGCAGGAGCCGCACGCGGCGGCCCGTCGGCTGTTGCAACGGGTGTTTGGGGACGGTTCGGGGAGTTGACCGCTAGCCTTGGAGGACAAACCGGCCAGCTACTACAGTGCAGGCAAGTGGAAGAAGACAGGTTTGTGACGTTGTCTTGCGCTGAGACCGGATCGGTTTGGATTGGACTTCCGCTTTACCACTCGTTGCAATTCCGAGGTGTTCCTCAAACCTCTCGTCCTTTCGAGGTCAGGCGATAGCGTTGGTATTTGCTGCGCGGTTTGTCCGGAATGGTCATCTCGATCAATCCGGCCCGCAGGGCGGGAATGAGGTATGCCTTGCGAAAGTAATCGTCGTTTTTCAACCCAAGCGAA
>CAZMKQ010000018.1:24558-43155 GCA_964566955.1 uncultured Caldilineaceae bacterium
CTCTGGAGGTCGTGTCTGGTCATGGTGCCGGAGATTGCTTGCAGAAGGCGAACCATCTTCGCGTCTTCCATGGCAACTTCCATGGTGTCTTCCACGGTATCTTCCGTGGTGGTTTTGGACATCAAACGAACATGCACCCTATCTTGACCCTCCGCGGTCAGGCGATAGCGCTGGTGCTTGCTGCGTGGTTTGTCCGGAATGGTCATCTCGATCAATCCGGCCCGCAGGGCGGGAAGGAGGTATGCCTTGCGAAAGTAATCGTCGTTTTTCAACCCAAGCGAACTCTGGAGGTCGTGTCTGGTCATGGTGCCGGAGATTGCTTGCAGAAGGCGAACCACCTTCGCGTCTTCCATGGTGTCTTCCACGGTATCTTCCATGGTGTCGTCATGCACCCAATAGACATCCGTACTGGCCCGCACCTCAGGGTTGGGTCGGAAGGTGGCAGTGAAGAAACCGTTGGTTTCAAATTTGGGCTCCGGGCATCCCTGCACCCGCGTCTCATTCCGGATGCGCCGGATGCCGGTTCCCGCCTTCTCTATGAAGTCGATGTGGTGGAGCAGATCGGCGATCAACGCGTTGCGCCGAATGCTTCGGCTGCCAAGATCGGTAAGCGACAATCCCCGTGGCAACCCGCCTGGACTCACTACCTCGATGCGGTCGGCGTAAATCTCGACAAAAACGTTGGCTCCGTCAATGAACCAATCACGATGCATAACGGCGTTCGTGATGGCCTCCCGCAAGGCGTTGGCGGGATACTCGGGGATATTGCTTCGCCTCAGGCCTTCGATGCGGTACGCGGTACGAGTATTGCGCTCCACGAAGCGCAGGGCATCCTCGATATCGGCCACGATGCCGCCGTCGAAATCCTTGCGATCCAGGATGTGCACCTTGTCGGTGCCTCTTGCGAGCAGACAGGTGATGTAGGCCTGTGGAAAAAAGCGGCGCGGATTCTTGGCGAAGAAGAGCACTCCGGCGTTCCGGAAGAGCAACGCACCGTTCGCTCGTTCAGCCGCTCCGATGTTGACCAGCACGTCCTCGGCCCGAGGCTGGCCGGTAATGCCCGAAAAACCGAGCCAGGTGTCGAATTTTCCGCGATCAAAATCGTTCGGATAGTGGAACCGGGGACAGGGTGCGAGATCAAATCGGACAGTTCCTTCAAGACGAAACATGTCTCGGATTTCGTCTCGGTTCAGTTTTTGGGTTACCGCTCCTTGACGCAGGAAGAAGCCATCGCTGCACTGCACCGGCTTGGAGGCACTTTCTCGTACGTGGACCGTAACCACGGTGCCAACCGGTTCCGTGTGTACCTGTACCGGTGGATCACAATTGCGGGCGATGTCCTGGATGCGGGCGCGTAGACTGTTGGAGTCCTCAACACCGATCACGGTTCCGTCATCGCGTACGCCCAGAAGAATCCTGCCGCCGATGGCATTGGCAAGGGCCACAAGTTCCCGCGCGAACGACGACGACAACCTCTCCTTGAATTCAAGGGTCGTCCCTTCCCCCTCCTGGATGAGGATTTCAAGATCGTCGAGTGTCATGCCGGCACCTCGGACCGTGACTGCTCCGGACTTCTGCCGGATCTCCGAATTTCAGGCCAGATGCCGTGCCAGGCGCCGCAGGAACAGATGGGCCAGAGCCCAAATCCAAACGGTGCCGCACACCACCGTTCCAATCAGCGGCACCAGCACCGACACTCCCTCGGTCATATGCCAGTACAGCTTAACCGGCCAGTAGGACGGAAAAACCCCCAGCAGCCACTGCCACGGCTCCGGAACCCACCAGGCCACCATGGCAGCCACGATGAACGGCCCCAGACCCTTGGAAAGGGCCAGCCCCTGCACCTTGTTCTCCGCCAAGCCGCTAATCAACAGGGCGCTCGCAACCATGAACGGCGCCGCGGCCAGTGCCGCCAATACGATCCACCCGGGCCCGCGCGGCGCGACATGGGTCCCGAGCAGGTAGGCCAGCAGCAGGGCCGAACCGCAGTAGACCGTTACCGGCACGCCCGCGCGCCAGGCTAGGTACGACTTCAGCGACAGGGGCGTGACCCGCAGGGCCAGCAGCGTGCGCGTGTCCTTCTCGTCCAGGACCATCAGGCCGGTCACGGTGCCGATCACAACGGGTGCCATGACCGCAATCAACAGGCTGACAATGAGCAGGTAGTACGGCTCAAGGTCGATCGGCAGGCGTTGGTTCAGCGGTTCCAGGCCAAAGCGGACCACCAGCCCCAGGATGAGGGGATAGAAGACCAGGAACTGTGCCGTGCGGTCGCCGGCAATCAGCGCCAGATCCCCGGCTGCCAGGCCTCGCAGCAGTTTCATCAGGTTCCCGCCTGCCGGGTGGCCGTGACCTTCAGGCGATGGGCGGCCCACAGCCAGACGGGCACCGTGCCGTATGCCAAGCCCCACAGGGCGGCCAGCCACGGCTGTTCCGGCCCGCCTCCCGACAGCGCGAGGTCCAGCAAAACAAGACCGGGGAAGGTGGGAAAGATCCACCAGAAAGGTCCTGTCAGCACGTTCACGTATTCCAACAGGGGCAGCTGCAGCAGGAACATGATGGGAATGGACGGGAACAGGAACTCGGAGATTCCGTGGTATCGGGTGGCCACGACGAAGGCGAACAGCAGTTGGGGCAGGGCCAGCAGCAGGACCGCAACCAGGAACCAGCCCCAGTGCACCCTCTCCCAGCCCAGCGCGAACAGGGTGATGACGATGCTGACGACGATCGCCTGCAGCATGAAGACGGTTGTCTTGGCGGCCAGCCAGAGGCTTGGTTGCAGGGGGGTTGCGATCAACCCGTCGAGAATCCGCTGCCCCTTCTCCAGATAGTAGCTGGCCGGCAGCAGGTAGAGGGCGAAGACGCCGACTTCGACAAACAGCAGGGCGGCGGTGACAATCACCTTGGCGGCGGCCGGCACCAGCGAAAGCGCAATGGACCAGAAGACCAGCACGAAGACGGCGGCCATCCAGATGCCCTGGCGCGCATTGATCAGCAGCTCCCAGCGCAGGAGCGAAAGCATCCTCACAACAGCTGCTCGCCCGTGGTCCGGATGAAGATGTCCTCGAGGGTGGCTTCCTGCGTGTGGATGGTCTCAATTTCCTCGGACCGCAGGAGTTCGGCAAACCGTTCGTTGCCGCCGATGCCGTCCAGGTCGAAGAGTTCCTGCCGCCGACCCTCCCCGGTCCGGTATTCGACCTGCACCTGCTTGCGGCCGTGGGCCAGCCGCAGGTCGCGCGGCGTGTCGATCAACGCCAACCGTCCCTGCACCATGAAGGCCACGCGGTCGCAGAGCAGATCGGCGATGTGCATGTCGTGGGTGGTCAGGAAGATCGTGCAGCCATCCGCGCGCAGGGTCTGCAGGTGGTCCGTGATGCGCCGGGCATTGACCGGATCCAGGCCCGCCGTGGGTTCGTCCAGGAACACGAGCCGGGGCTCGTGCTGAAAGGCGCGCACGAAGCTGAGGCGTTGCATCATCCCCTTGGAGAACTGTCCGACCCGGGTGTCGGCGTCCGCTGTCAGGCCGACCACGGCCAGCAGGTCTTCCGAATGGGTCACGTCCTGTGGGTACAGGTTGGCAAACAGCTTCAGGTTTTCGCGGGCGGTCAGCTGCAGGTAGTGGTTGGGCAGCTCGAAGGAGACCCCCACGTGGGCGAAATAGTCCTGTCCCCAATCGGCCAGGGAACGGTCCATGACGGTCACGGAACCCGACCAGTGCTGCAGGAGGCGGCAGAGGACGCGCTGGGTCGTGCTCTTGCCGGCCCCGCTGGGTCCGAGAAAGCCAAAGATTTCCCCCTGCCCCACCTCGAAGGAAATACCGGCCACGGCCGGGGTCTGGGCCCCGGGGTAGGTCAGGGACAGGTCGGACACCTGGATCATGGCCATGATCGACAAGCCTCAAATTTGCGGCAGACGGTTGAGCAGTTTCCACTGGCCGTCGACCTGTTCAACATCGACCGTCCACTGATTGGCCTGGACGGAACGCAGGCCGAAAAAGCCGCGAGCGTCCGTGCGGTAGACGGCCACGGTCACGACCGCGGCACTGCCGTCGACAACGGCATCGACAACCTTGAGGCCGAAAGTGCCGGGAGAATGATATCCAAACAGCATATCGCCGTCCTTTTCATTCAATTCCTCCCAGCGTTTCGGCGCAAACAGTTTTTCATACTGGTCCATTTCGCCCCGTTGCAGGGCGAGGTAGCCGTTGTAGACCACGGCTTCGGGAGTGTTGTCCGTCCGGTACTGCGGCAACGCCTCAATGTCGGTCTGGTCGCGGTTGGTCACCACCGAAACCAGGGCGACCAGGAACAGGGCGCCGATCAGGACCAGCAGGCTGATGGTAAAGCGGTCCGGCTGCCAGAAGCGGCCGGAGGCGGTGGTGTCACTCATGGGATTCCTCCGGTGTTCCGTGTCCGGCGGCATCCAGTTCCGCCTGTTGGCGGATCAGGCTGTCCCGGCGGAGGGTCAATTCGTTGATTTCGCGATCCAGGGACGCCAGTTCCCTGTCCAGCCGCGTTCGGGCGCGGTCCCCGTCCGGTTCCGGCGTGGGCCGGTCCTCTTCCCGTCGGAGCAGTACCAGGTGCCAGATCAGCACGACCACGGCCACCGGGATGCCGGTCAACCGCATTTCCCACTGGGTGTCCTCGCCGCCGGTCCAGAGCAGCAGAAGGGCGTAGAGAATGAGGCCGCCCTGCACCAGCAGGAACAGGACGCTGACCAGCGAAACCAGATAGAGGTAGATGCGCCGGGGAACGATGGCCAGAATGGATTGCGAACTCCCGCGGGCGTGTCGGCCGATGGTCTGCCAGACGGCGACCAGCAGGGGAATGGACGCCAGGGTCCAACTCCAATCCTCCGCACTGCCGGGAAACCAGACAGGAAGCAGTCCGGTCTTCACGTCAAATGCCACGTCGTCGAGGCCCGCAGGATCCGGGTCAAGTGGACCCTGCAGGAGATCCCGCAGGATGAAGCTTGTGCCGGCGGACAACACCGCCAACCCGACGGCGGCCAGGGCGTAGTCCCGGAAGCGGGGCAGGGCGATCGCCCACTCGGCAGCAGGTTGGCGATCCGGGGTGCGACGGCCGAGCCATGCGTACAGTTGCCAGCAGGCCAGGCCGATCGGGAGTGTCACGGCCACCGTTTGCAGGACCTGAACCCGGCCCAGAACCCACGGCGGTGCCAGCTGATCCGTGAAGAGGGGCTGCAACAGGGGCCGGAGTGCGAGGCCAAGCGCAACGAAAAGCAGGATTGCCCCCGTGAACATCCCGGCTTGCAGGTAGCCGGTTCGGAACGCCGCGGCCAGAGTGGTCGCGTTTGCCTCCGGCCGGTTGGAACGCAGGTGCTCCAACCGGGTCAGCACCAGCAGGGCGGCCAGTACGACCGCCATATTGCCAGGCAGGATCCAGGTGGTGGGCTCGCCGCCCATCTGCACGGCGCGGCCCAGCAGTGCGGGCAGCAGCAGCATGAAGGCCGCATCGTGGAGGTAGCCGATGATCAGCAGGAGGCATGTTAGCGGCATCAGCAGTTGACAGACCGCGGCGATGAATTGCACCAGGCGCGTCCGGTTGGCGTTGCGTTCGGAGATGCAGATGCCCGCGAACCGATCCACGCACAGGGCCGCGATCGCCAACGGCACCAGTACCATCGGCAGGGAGATCAGTACTGTGCGGGCCGGTACGGCCTGGAGGCCCGGCAGCATCTGGAGCGGCACGGAAATGAAGTCCGCAAGGCCGGCTCCGAACCAGTAGCAACTGACCATCAGGCTAAGCCAAACAAACAGGTGCCGGAGGGAGCTCCGCGCCTCCGTCCGGTCTCCGCGCAGGTAGCCCTGAATCAAGGTCCAGTGGACGGCGAAGAACAGCAGGGCCACCAGCAGAACGCTGCCGCGTTCGAGGATGTTGTCAACCGGCCAGGCAAGCGGATTGAGCCAGTCGTCACCGAGGCTGATCCAGAAGTTGGTCAGCTCCCGTGTCAGGGACCGCAGGTTGCCGTGGATTGCGACCAGGCCGACAAACGCGACGGTGTAGAGGTACAGACGCCGCACAACAATCAGGCGGGGTCGTTGTGCCTCAGCGGAAACGGTCACTGGTCAAGCAGCCCGGGTTGAGACGGACAACCGCGTCCCGGCGCGTCTCACCCCTTTTGGTCAAGGGTCTCCATTTCGCGAGTGTCTTCCAGGTCGCCGCCCGGACCATAGGCCTGCCGCGGCTGCTGGTCGGCGGCGGGATGAGGTTCCCAAGGCACGGCCCTGGACTGCATGACATGCAGATCGTCGAGCGTGGTGCTTTCGATCACCAGTTCCTCCCCGTGCACCAGGGTGGCACCGGTGTTCGGATTGTCGGTCGCGTTTTCGGAAGCAGGCTTGGAATCCCCGGCAGTTTCCTTGTGGTTGGCCGGGGAGGGCGGCACCACCACAACAGGGTCGGCATCCGCCGCCGGTTCGGCCACGGAGTCCACGATGGCGTCGCCGTCGGGATCCATCAGGACCTGCTCCGGCAGCAGGCGGGAACTATCCCCTTCCGGCACCAGGGACCGGGAGTACAGGCTCCACACGCGGGAGAATTCCTGCCGGAAGGCAGGTTCGGAACTCTCCCAGATCAGCTGCAGGGCCTCATAGTCCAGCGTGCACACCACCATGCCCTGCCGCTGGGGATGGTCCGTCTGCACCAGAATGCCGTTGCCCTTGGGCGACAGCTCAATCGGGGCCAGCATCATGGAGTGCCCGCGGTAGGGCGCGTCCGCTTCGGGATCCGGGTCGAGCCGATCCGTTCCCACCAGGCAGCTGACCGCGCCGAACAACTGGTTTTCCATGCAGCGCATCAAGGTGGCGCGGTGCGCGCGGCCCCATTCCAGGTCGGTGCGGCAGGCCAGCTGGGATACCAGCACCGAGGCTCCGCGGGCGGCGAACAGGCGGCCCACCTCCGGTACCAGCGCGTCGTGGCCCAGGGCCAGCCCGATGTTGCCGACACTGGTTTCAATGGGCTGCCAGCCGGTTCCGGGCCGGGCCAGTTTCCGTTCGTTGCGGTTGACGAGAACCTTCGCCTGGTAGCCGACCCGGGTGCCGTCGCGATCGTAGACGCAGGCGATGTTGCGCATCCGTCCGTCCACCGGATCCCACAGCCAGGCACTGGGCGCCACGAGGACCACTTCGTACTTCTTGGCCAGGCGTCCGAACGTGTTGTCGTAGTACTCCCAAATCTGCTTGCGGTGGGCCACGAGGGCCTTGAGCACCAGTTTCTGGATCTGGCCGGCAGTCCATCCCGGGTTCAGCTTTGTGGCCGAACCCCGCAGCCGCGTAAGGATGCCGGCTCTGGGACTCTGTCCTTTCCGGATGCGGGCCAGGGCCTCGCGGTGGCTGCGCTCCACGAAAGGCAGCCCGATCATGGCAGCGCCCAGTTCGCTGCCCACCACCACGTCGCAGCGCCGCACGGATGCGACCTTAAGGTACCGCTCGAAGTCCGTGCGGAACTCCTTCTGCGTGAGCGGCATGTTCATCCCCTGTTGCAGGGATGCCACGGAAATGGTCTTCAAGGTTTGCCGCGTCGTCCGAATCTGACCCTCACGCGGATCGTATCACAGGGATTCGGGACGGATCCCGTTCGCTGCCCTTGGGTCGATGCAGGCCGGCCGACGGCGAATCCGGCACCCGAATGGGAACGATGGGCAGTTTGGGGCCCTCGTCCGGGATGGGATGGCTCTCCGCTGGGATAAAATCCGCATCCGATGCCATCCAACCCTTCTCCGGAGACAGCCCCATGCAAACCAGCCTCATGACCTACAGCTTCCGCCGCACCTTCGAAGCCGGCGACATGGACATCTTCAGCTGCATCGAATTCTGCCGGGAGCACGGCATCGACTGCATCGAGCCGTGGAACCGGCACCTGACGGAAGCCGAGGCGGACCTCGGCTTTGCCGAAAAGGTTGGCCGGGCCGCGGCGGAGGCCGGCTTGGCCATGGGCTGCGTGGCCGTGGACGGCGGTCACATCTACGAAGACGATCCGGCGGATCGGGAAAGGACGCGAGCCTGTGCCCTCCAGTGGCTCGACATTGCCGCCGCGCTCGGCGCGCCCCAGGTCCGCATTGATGCGGGCGGCCCGGAGGACATGCCGGACCCTACCTTTGCCGTGATTGTCGAGGGCTTCAACGACCTGATTGCCCGGGGCCGGGAGCGCAACGTCGAGATTCTGACCGAGAACCACTGGGGTCCCACCAAGGACCCGGACAACACCATCAGGCTTCTGCAGGCCCTGCCCGAGCTGGGTCTGCTGTTCGATTCCTACAACTGGATTCCGGAACGCCGCGAGGAGGCTTGGCGTAGCTGCGCCGGGCATGCCAAGGCGCTGCACATCAAGACCTTCAGCTTCGACGAAAACGGCAACGACCCGTCGATGGACCTGGCTCTTTGCTTCAGCCTGCTCAAGGACGCGGGCTATGCCGGCGTGTGGGGCATCGAAAGCACGCCGGAAGACGGTGACGAGGCGACCGGAGTCCTGGGCACGCTGGCGCTGATCCGGCGTGAACTGGGTGCGGGGACCTGACACAGTGCCATGGGCATGACCGGTCGCTGGGTTCTGGGGGGAAGCGGTGTCGCCACCGTGCTGCTTGGGGTACTGCTCCTGATACGCCCCGATTGGGGCGCCACCGTCTTCTATACGGTCCTGGGCGCCTATTTGGCATTGATGGGGATGGCCAATCTTTGGGATGGTCTGCGCCGTCGCCGCCATCCGTCCCGCAACAGGCTGCTGCTGGGCGGGGCGCTAAGCCTGTTGGCCGGCATCGCGGCCATTGCCAATCCGATGATTGCGCTGGCCGTCTTCCCCGGTGTCCTGCTCATCGTGGCCGGTGTGTTGGCCATCTTGTTCGGGGTCGTGCAGGTGTCCCAATTCCGCGTCAGCGATCAGGACGGCCAGGCACACATCCAATGGGGTCGGGCTGCGGTGGGAGTCGCAGCCGTCGGGCTCGGGGTGCTGGTGATCGCCAATCCGGTGGGGAGCAGCCTAGTAGTAGTGCGCGGTATCGGATTGGCACTGGTCGCGGTTGGGACGTTGCTAATCGTATTGTTTGCGTATCTGAATCGGACTCGGGCGGTTTAAGCTCGTCGGAAGCATGTCTGCCGGTTGATGCTGCACCGGCTGATGTCCTGGCACTTGGACCGGAGCATCCGTGCAAGGTGCATGCTGAAGCAGGCCAGGAGACAGGTATGCGACACCCGAGTCAATACCGGGATGCAGCTGGAGACGCGAGTGGACTGTTGAGCGGATTTGATGCTTCGCCAGTCAGCAACTGCGTCCGGATACATGGCGGCTGTTGCCTGAGCGTCACATGGCCCTGACCGAAGCCTGTGCCGCGATCACGGAGTTGGTCACGCGGTCCGTCGCGTCCGGCCAGGTACCCCTTGTAGTGGCCTTTGACGGACGCAGCGGTGCCGGAAAGTCTACGCTGGCGTCCCGAGTGGCTGAGTCGGTGCGGGCGGCTGTCGTGCTACTCGATGACTTCTTTGCCGCGTCCATTCCCAATGCCGACTGGGATCGAATGACTGCCGAGGAGCGCTGCGCCAGAGTCTTTGATTGGGCCAGAGTCCGTGCCCAGGCCGTTGGACCCCTGCGTGCCGGAAAGATGGCATGTTGGCATCCATTCGACTTCGAAACCGGTCCCAGAGCCGACGGCACCTACGGGATGAAAACCGCTGCGGTTGAGGTTGAACCAGCCTCCATCATCATCATTGACGGTGCCTATTCCTCGAGTCCCCAGCTTGCCGATCTGGTCGATCTCACGGTTTTGGTCGAAACATCGGAGACGGAGCGATGGACCCGACTCGTCCAACGGGAGGAGGCAGAGTTTCTCGCGCAGTGGCACGCCCGCTGGACGGCTGTGGAAGACTTCTATTTTTCCAACGTGAGGCCCAGAAGCTCTTTTGACCTGATCGTGACTTCCTGAGGTTGGCGGATCAGAAACAGGAGCCTGGGGAAACGGGTTTCAGTCCTATCGCGTTGTTATGCCCACCTGCGACTGTTGAAAGACTGAACCGCGAGGCAGCCGCGTGGGCTACGTGGTTGCTTGAGTTCAGCTTGCCTGGTCTGGAATCCAATGCACTTGCGGAACAGTTAGGTTGGTTGCGTATTGGTGCATCGGGTTGTCGTCAATGTCCAGGGCTCCCGGCAAAACGGGAACAATCGCGCCGGGCCTATTCCCGGTGACCGGCCTCGTGCCAAGCCTGACGTGCCAAGTCGATGCTGTAGGGCATGGCCGTCTCCGGTGGATCCGCCCCTTCCATTTCAATGGAGACGTAACCCGAGAACCCGGCCTGGAGCAAGGCCCTGAACACCCGGGCGTAGTCCAGATCCAGGGAATACCAGGAGCCGCCACCGGGATAGGTCTTCATGTGGGCCAGGTTGATGTACGGTGCCACCTTCGCCATGGCCGCGTACATGTCGTCCTCGAACAGGTAGTTGCCCATGTCCAGGATGCCGCCCAGCCACGGGGAGTTGACGGTGTCCAGGATGCGCAGCACGCCGTCGGCGAAGGTGGTCAGGCCCCAGTGGTTCTCCAGAAGCAGCATGACTCCCTGTTCCGCGGCACGGTCCAGGCATTGGCCAATGCAGTCGCACACCCATGCGAAGCCTTCGTCCTGTGTGTGGCCGGGCCAGGGTTCCACCCACCCCCGCGCCTTGATCAGGTCGTCAAACGAACCTTCCTTGCGCCAGCCGCCCGAATTGACGCGGATGGAAGGAATACCCATCTCGTGGGCCAGATCAATGCAGTGCAGGGTGTGATCCACATGGCGTTGCCGTTCCTCTGGTTCGGCCCATACGAAGTCCTGGTGGATTGACAGGTTGTACAGCGACAGGCCCAGTTCGAAGGCCCGCCGCTTGAGACGCTGCAGATAGTCCCGCTCCTCGCTCTCCAGCTGGCGGTGGAGGATTTCCACGCCGGCCAGGCCCAGTTGGTGGGCCGATTCGAGCACGGTCTCGATGGGTGTCTTGTCCGGCGTGAAGTGCCAGTAGGAATAGGTGGAGGTTCCAAGTCGCAGATGCATGGCACGAGCTCGCAGGTGGTGGCTGGATGGAGTTCAGGGAAGGCGCGTCCGGCGGTACGACGCGGGATCAGCCGTGGTCAAGGACAACGGGCTGGCCGGTTTGGGCGGACTCGTAGGCGGCCAGGGCCACCCTCAGGGCCTGCAGGCCGTCGTGGCCGCTGATGGATGGTTCGCGCCCGGTGCGGATCATGTCCGCGAAGTCGTCGATGAGACCGTGGTCCGGGCTGCGGCCCCAGGGAAGCCAATGCGAACGGCGCGGGGTTCCGGCGGTGACATCCAGGTGGGGGCGAAAGGCGTCCACGGACAGAACCCCCTCGGAACCGACCAGTTCGAGGATGACATTGCCCCAGCTGTGGTGGCCCTCCGGTCTGGACCAACTGGTGTCCAGCGTGCCGTAGACCCCGTTGGCCAGTCGGAAGCTGAGGAGGCCGGCGTCGTCGATGTCAAGGTTCGGCCGAAAGAAGCTGTAGCCAATCTCGGCATAGACCTCGATCACCTCGGTATTCCAGAACCAGCGCAGCAGATCGAGTACATGCACCGTATGGTCGATGACGGCACCGCCGCCGGACTGCTTCCGGTCCACGAACCATCTGCCCGGGTTGAAGCCCTGGTTGGTGCAGGCGGCGCTGTAGACCCGGCCCAGCCGGTTCGCATCCAACATGCGCTTGGCCTCCGCCACGGCCGGTGCGAACCGAACCGGAAAGGCGATCTGAAGCTTGGCACCGGTTGCTTGGCAAACGTCGATCATGGCCTGGCCGTCCGCCGCCGAAGTGGCGATCGGCTTTTCGCACAGGATGTGCGGGGTGTGCGGGGCGGCTGCTTCCACATGCTCCCGGTGGCGGGCATTGGCCGAGCAGACGATGACCCCGTCCAGATCCCGGTTGAGAAGGTCCTGCAATGAGGCACAGGCCTGCGTGTTGAAGCGTTGGGCGGTTGCCTCCCGGAGCTCCTTGTCGTCGTCCCAGATGCCGGCCAGGTCGATGTCCGAAACCTCGGCCAGGCAGTTCAGGTAGGACATCGCATGCAGGTGGTCGAGGCTGCACAGGCCAATGCGGACGGCCATGGTCACTCCCTGAAGTCGGCAATCGCGACCGGCCGGCCGGTGCGGATGGAGTGGAGGGCGGCCTGGGAAACCTTGACGGCCATCAGGGCGTCGTGCGGGGTCACTCGAAACTCGCAGCCCTTGTCCAGGCAATCCAGGAAGTGCGCCAGCTCGGCGAAGTAGGGGTGGTCCGCATCCTGCAGTGTGTTCTGTGCCATGGGCATGTCGTCCGCCCGCGTGCGCCAGGACAACGAGGCGGGATCCCGGGAGTCCCAGGCCACGAGTCCCTGATCGCCGGCGATTTCCAGATGGGTGCGGGTCCGGCCGGAGGTGTGTGCCCAGCTGGCTTCGATGTGGCCGATGGCGCCGGACTCGAACCGCAGGACCAGGAGGGCATGGTCGCACTGCGGCACACCGGCTTCCAGGAGGCCCCGGGCGAACACCCGTTCGACTTCGCCCATGCACCAGCGGTGGAAGTCGATGTCGTGGATGCCCACGTCCATGATGACGCCGCCGCTTTGTTCGAAGTCCGCGTAGCGGCGGGCCGCGGCCCCGCCGCCCATGCGGGGAAAGCCTCCCGCCCGCACCGTGCGGATCATTCCCGGTTTGCCGATGGTTCCCGCCTGCACGGTTCTCCGGGCGGCTGCGAACTCGGGGAAGAACCGAACCACGTGGGCCACAAACAGGGGTACCTGCCGCTCTTGGCAGACGGCAAGAAGCTCTTCGCACTGGGCCACGGTCCGGGCCAGCGGCTTTTCGCACACAATGGCCTTGCCGGCGTGTGCGGCCGCCAGAACCGGCTCCGGGTGGGCCGTGACGTTGGTGCAGACATCCACAATGTCGGACGCGGCCAGCAGGTCCTCCAGGGAATCGAAGGCCCGGCCGCCCCAGCGTTCCGCCGCCGCCCCGGCGGCTTCCGGCACAACGTCGTGCCACCCCGCCAGCTCCACCGGCAGCCGCGCCCACGCGGCCGCATGGATGCGGGAGATGCTGCCCGCCCCGACGATGCCTACTTTGTGCATGGGTGAGTGCCTGATGGAGGTCGCGGTTCCGATGTTGTCCCGAAAGCGGATGTCCGGGGCCGAAGCATGGACCGAAGTCGCATGTGCGGCGGGAATGCCGCGGGCGCGTGGGGCTCTGTGGTGGTCCGAATCAGCCCTTGAGGCCGGTCATGGCCACGCCTTCGATGAAGTTGCGCTGCATCATCAGGAAGACGATCAGTACCGGCAGGAACATGACCGCGGCGCCGGCCATTTGCAGGTGGGTCTGGGAGATGTACTGCTCGGTGAAGCGGGACATCGCGATGGGCAGCGTCCACTTCTGCTTGCTGTTGATGATGATCAGCGGCCACAGGAAGTCGTCCCAGGCGGCCAGGAAGGTGAAGATCGTGAGTGCGGCAATGGCCGGCTTGCTGAGGGGCAGCATGATGCGCGCGTAGATATAGGGCTCGGACGCGCCGTCGATGCGCCCGGCCTCCAGCAGGGACTTGGGCACGCTCAGCATGAACTGGCGCATGAGAAAGATCCCGAACGGGGTCACGATGGCCGGCACGATCATGCCCCAGTAGGTGTTCACCAGGCCCAGCTTGGCCATCATGATGAACAGAGGGATCATGATCACCTGGAACGGGATCATGAGCGTGGACAGAATCACAATGAAGATGACGGTGCGGCCCGGAAACTCATAGCGGGCAAAGGCAAACCCGGCCATCGTGCTGGTCAGCAATTGGCAGGTAGTGATGGTGAGGGCCACAAAGGCGCTGTTCAAGGAGAAGCGCCAGAAACCGATGTCGAACCAAACCTCACTGAAATTGCCGACGGTGTACTTGGCCGGTGCGAACCAGACCGGCGGGATCTTGATGACCTCGGACAGAGGCATCAGGGACGCGGACAGCATCCAGACCAGGGGCAGCAGCATCCAGACTCCGCCAATAAGCAGCACGAGCAAGCCGACTCCCTTGCCGAGCAATTGCATGCGGGAGCCGTTTCCTGTGGCTTGCGTGGCGGCCGTGGCGGTCATGGAAGGTCTAGCCGTACTCAAACTCGCGCTGCGTGACCCGTAGTTGAACCAGCGTGATGACCAGGATCAGGGCGAACAGGACGAAGGCCAGGGCGGCACCGAAGCCCAAGTCGTTGTAGCGGAACGCCGTGGCGTAGATGTGGTAGACCATGACCCGAGTCGAATCGATGGGCCCGCCGGCTTCGCCTTGCCGGGTGGTCATGATGACGGCCGGTGTGAACACCTGCAGGGAACCGATGACACCCGTCACGGTGATGAAGACAATGGTCGGGTTCAGCAGGGGAAAGGTAATGTTCTGGAAACGGGCCCAGCGGCTGGCGCCGTCGATTTGGGCGGCCTCGTAGAACTCGCGGGGAATGCCCTGCAGGCCGGCCAGGAAGATCACCATGCTGAACCCTAGCCCTTTCCAGATGGCCACGAGCATAATTGCGGCCAGGGCCCATTTCGGCGAAGCGAGCCACTTGGGACCGTTTATGCCAAAAAAGCCCAGGACACCGTTGACCAACCCGTAGTGGGGTTCGAACATCCAGATCCAGACGAAGGAGACCGCCACCCACGACGTGATGACCGGTATGAAATAGACCGTGCGCAGGGCTGTGCGCATAGGGAGCCGGTCCTGGTTCATGATCAGCGCCAGAACCAGTGCCAGGCTCATGCCGACCGGCACAACCCCTACGGTGTAGGCCAGTGTGTTGCGCAGGCTCTTGCGGGTCAGGGTGTCCTCGATGGCTTCCGCGTAGTTGGCCAGGCCAATCCACGGGAAGTCGCGCGGGATAAGACTCCAGTCGTGCAGGCTGATCCACAACGCAAACAGGATGGGAAACACAACCAGCACCAGTAGAAAGAAGAACGCCGGGCCCAGAAACGTGTAGGCCCAGAGGTATTCCCGCAGTTGCAGGCGCGAGACCGTCCTCTTCATCGCAGGTCTAGGGTGAGGCTCGAAAAAACGCGGCCGCCGCGACAGCCGGGTACGGCACCGGGACGGAAAGGCCCGCCCCAGTGCCGACCGTTATGTCCGTCAGCCAACCGTGTTGTCGGCGATAACGTCGTTCAGATTGGCCACCATGGTGTTGAAGGATGTGGCCGGATCCTCGCCGCCGATCACGACGCGGTCGCGGCCGTCGCCCAGTTCCTTGACCCATTCGGCCCAGCCGACCCATTCCCAAGGTGTGGCCCACTCCAGTGAGTCGAGGCAGACCTCGGCGTTGGCGTCGGGCCGGAACCTGGGATCCGCACCCAGACCCTGGAAGCTGGGCAGGTCACCCGCCACATCGTTCCAGACAACCTGGGCATCGCGGTTGGTGCAGTAGTGCACCCAGTTCCATCCCATCTCCGAGTCGGGCACCCATTTGCCGACGACCCACATCCAGTGCGAGCCGGCAGTGTAGAGGTCCTGCCCCGCCGACCGGGTCGGGAAGGGCACGATGGAATAGGCCAAGTCCGGCGCTTGCGACAACAGGGAGCCGCGCGTTACCGGATGGCCGATCTGCATGGCCGCCCGTCCCAGTGCGAACCGGTTCTGGCCGTCGAGGAAGGAATTGTCGTCCGAGGAGCCGGACATGTCGCAGAACCACGTGAAGGTTTCCAGAATCTCCGGATAGTCGGGCCAAACCAGCTGGTTGGTGGACTCGTCCACCCAGGCCTGCCCGTCCCGTTCCCGTTGCAGGAACTGCTGGTACAGGATGGTTTGGAAGGCGCTGTAGTAGCCCGTGTGGATGCCAATCCGGTCATCGTCTCCACCCTCGAGTCGGGTGAACAAGGCGGCCTGGTCGTACATGTCGGCCAAGTCGGCATACGGTGCCTTGGGATCGAGTCCCGCCTCTTCGTAGATGGCGTCGTTGCGGTACATGACCAGGGTTTGCACGTCCAAGGGCAAGCCGTAGTACTCGCCGCCCTGATGACCGCGCTGCACTGTCCAAGGCAGGTAGCTCTCCTCAATCTCGCCCGCGGTGATCACCGAATCCGAAACTGGAAGTAGGTTGTCGCCGGCGACGTACTGCTCAATCAGTCCCATCGGGATCTGGAAAATGTCCGGAGCGGACCCTTCCCCACCGGCGATGCCGGCAGCCAGCTTGCCCCAGTATTCCGCCCAGGGAATGGACTGGAAGTCGATCGTGACATCGGGGTTGGCTTCCTCAAACTGGGACTTGAACTCCTCCACCGCCGCGGCGCGGCCGGCGGAATGGTGCTGCCAGTGGCTCAGGGTGACTCCTTCCGCCATCATCGCGCCTTCGCCGCCGGTTTCCGGCAAGGCGCAGGCTGCCAGGACCGTGGCGGCGCTCATCGTGCCCGAAAGCACCAGGAAGTGGCGTCGACTCAATGATTTTCCGTTCATCTCACAACTCCTTGGGCAAGATAGTTAAGACCGTAAGGGGCTGGGGATCGCACCGGAGGGCGGCCAGCCGGGCGGTTTCAGGTTTGATTGGCAGTGCGCACCGGGCGGGCAGCGACGGCCCAGGGGTAGGGCGGATCGTCATGATGCAGCGAGCGGTAGGTGGGGATCCAGACCCAGCGGTCCGCGCCGGACGCGTTCTCGTGGCTGGCGTGGAGGGTCAGATCGTGGAAGACGATGGCGCCGCCCACGGGCAGGGGCGCGGTGACGGCCTCCGCCTCCAACGCGTCCTGGTCTCCCATCCGGTAGGCGAACCCGTGGCCGTCGTCCACATCGGCATGTTCAATCTCGGTCCGGTGGGAGCCGGGGACCAGTTTCAGGCAGCCATTGGCGACCGTGGCCTCGTCCAGCGCGACCCAGAGCGAGATCTTGTGGCTGCCCACCCAGTAGGGGTGGTCCTGATGCCAGGGACTGCCGAAGTCCGTGTCGTGGTCCTTGAAGACCGCCTTGTCGCTCAGGAACTCGATGTCCGGTCCGAGGATTGGCTCCAGCACATCCAGGATGCGGCTGTCCGCAACCCATTCCCGGAACTTGGGACTGCGGGATGCCAGGCCAACATGTACGCCGGCGTTGAAGATGACAGCCTCGTCCTCCCCGGTCTCGGCTCGCCGTTCGCGCGCGACTTCGTCCAGGATGGCCTGCATTTCCGTCTTGAGGCGGGCCGCCTCGTCCGCGGTGAACAGATCGGGAACGATTAGGTAGCCGTCCCGCTCGAAGGTCGCCGCGATGGTCTCGGTGGCTGTTGTCATGTACTGTTACCCGGCCCGGAGAAGACCGTTTGACTTTGTGCTTGATTGGGAGAACCAGATCATACCACCGGCGAGGACATGAGCGACCACGGTATGCTTTCTGCATTGTTGCGAGTAAATGATCTGTTTTTGAATTGATGCAACACTTCCTTTGCGTCTCTTCTCAGGCAGTCCCGATTGGCGCTCGGGTGTGTGCCTTGCTTCTGCTTGCCATGGTGCTTGCTGCCTGTGCAGGTGGAGCGATCCCCGACGTGGACGGTCCTTGGCCCCGCTTGGATCCCGCGCCCGCGGGGCCGGCGACCGGCACGGTTGCGCGCCTGCCGAAGGAATGGACCTTCTACAGCCAGCCTCCGGAGATGTTCGGTGTGCCGGTGCTCCGTCCGTCCGGTGGCACGGAATGGGAGGTGACCGGCCGCTGGACCGCCGCGGCCGACCTGTCCGGCCACCAAGGGTGGCTCCTGAAACGAGACTGGTACCGCCTGACAGGCGATGTGGCGCCGTGGGGCCGCGTCGTGCTCTGGGGACAGTTGCCCAACGACTGGATCGTGGGTGACCGCATGGCCGTTCCGGCCGTGACCCCTCCCTGGGGGAAGCCGTGGCGCACCGTGCCCTACTCTGTGGGCCATGTACTCGCCGTGCCGGCCGATGGAACCATCGCACTGCACGCCTGCCCCGATTCGACCTGCTCCGTGCTGGAGCGGCCAGTGCGGGATCAGGCAGTGCCCGTGACCGGCCAGTTCACGGACGGTGATGGACGATTGTGGTACCGCGTGGAGTTCCGGCAGAAGATCCTGTGGGCGGAAGCCGGCTCGGGCCGTCTTACCGTGTCGTGGGCAGGCCGATTGCGGCGCGGGGGCGCGGAGGCCGCCGGATATCGCTCCTGCGAACCGGTTGTCATGTTTCCGCCACCGCCCCACACCTTGTGTCCCGTCGACGAGACGGGTCGCTTCCTGGATCTTTTGGAGCGGGAGTATGACCGGCTGGATCCGATCTTCGGACGCCTGGTCCGTTTGGAAGACGACTGACCGGGGCTTTGTGCAACCTGGCGTTGGCGGACTCTTCCGGGGTAGTAGCAGTGCCCGCTTTACAACTGTAGTACCATAATTGGGCCTGCACATGTGTCAAAAACTGATGTATCAAAACACCGTCCCTCAATCCGTGGCTCCCCCTGAGCCCGATGAGAACCCAGTTTCCCGAGAAGACCCCGGTCTTGGGCGTCATCGGACGAGTATGACCCATGGGCCCCAGCTCGATCGCTACGGCGGCTTCGTCGACGTCCAGGGCCAACGAACCGGTTTCTTCCATACCGAGCGCATCCACGACCGCTGGTGGCTGGTCACGCCCGACGGGCACGGCTTCT
>CAZMKQ010000019.1:0-42615 GCA_964566955.1 uncultured Caldilineaceae bacterium
GTTCACATGGGGCTTCGTCCGCTCAAATACCGCCTTGGCCATCTTCCGCTTCCTGCGAGCTGTTCAATACATGCATGTCCGTGCCGGCCGGCCACAGCCTGTCGGCACCGGGGCTGGAAAGCCCACAACCGGACTTGAACCGGTGACCTCCTTCTTACCAAGAAGGTGCTCTACCGACTGAGCTATGTGGGCCTGAGCCATGGGCGAGGGCGGATTCGAACCACCGAAGGCGATCGCCGTCTGATTTACAGTCAGATCCCTTTGTCCACTCGGGCACTCGCCCCTGTTTGGCATGTAGGCATCCCTGAGGCCGGCAGAGCCGACGATCGGACTCGAACCGATAACCACTTGTTTACAAGACAAGAGCTCTGCCGATTGAGCTACGTCGGCCCGAACCATGTCCAGGCGCGGCGACGATCCGAAAGCCGGAGCGCCGATGTGCCGACAGTCCGGGACGGACCAGTTTCAGGGACAGCTTTCCTCCTTCCGTGCCACAACAGATCGGTCGATCATGATAGTGCAGGCCACGGACAAGTTCAAGATTTTCGCTACACGGATTGGCCTCGAAGCCGGAGCATCCCGTCCGCATGCATCGTGCCCGTTGGGGCTGCCGGTTCCCTTACATAAGGCGGTGGAGGGGCCATTCGTGCTTGTCGGATGGCCGTCGCGGGGTTCGGAAATCCTGGTCCGTTTCGGCGGATGTGCGCCGGGCGACCTGTCCGGTGCAGCCCATGCCAACCGAAACCGGAGCGGTCATGGCCAACGGTAACCGGATGGCCCTTGCGAGGTTTGGCTCGGCTGTAAGCCTGCAATCCGGTGTGATGGGATGGACCATCTGCAAACCAGCCAGTTGCACCGATGGCTGCAATGCGAGTCCGCATCGACATGCTTGGGCTCCAGGTTCCGTCCACTAGGAATTTGGGCCCTGTCGCAATAGCCCATCGAGCCACATCCGTGTATCCGACACACCTGCCCCCCCTGCATACCAGCGAAGCTTCGTTTGTCAGCATTCGCCGGTCCCAAGGTCTCTACGTGGACAAGACTGGCTACTTGCGCGATTTACTGGCACTGGGTCCGAAGCCTCTTGACGGGGGGAGTGGAAGTCTCAGGCACAAGTACCAATTCCTGGCGCGGCCACGGCGCTTTGGCAAGAGTCTGTTGGTTTCCACACTGGCAGCGTGGTTTCAGGGCGCACCAATGGTCGGCTGGGGCACCGGTGGTTCCGATCGGAGGGATTGGGGTTCGCATCTGCTTGCGGAATCCAAGTGGCTGTGGGAAGGCTTGGACGGCGAAGGTTGGCATGGCGCACACGGATGGCATCCGGTGGTCCACCTGACCATGTCCGACCTCATCACGAATGATGTCAACAGGCTGGAGCAGGGCCTGTCCCACTTGATGCGTCGGCTGGCACGTCATTGGAGGGGCCGGGGCGTGCCTTGGGGTGCAGACGGGTTGGCTCCCGAACCAGGTCCCGGCGATATATCCGAGCTGGCTTTCGCAGACATCCTTGAGGGCTTGCACATGTGTTTCGGCGTTCAGCCTGTGGTCCTGATCGACGAATATGACGCGCCCTTGACACAGTTCATCGGACAGCCCGAGCACCTTATCTCCTGCGTTGGCGGCCATGCGCAGTTTCTACGGCGTGCTCAAATCCGCCGAGCCCCATCTTTACGGCGTGTTTCTGACAGGCATCTCCCGGTTCGCGCGTGTCAATCTGTTCTCGGCCCTCAACAACTTGGTCGATTGGTCCGAACACGAGGCCTGCGGCGCGTTGTGCGGCTTCTCGGAACAGGAAGTGGAAGCCTGCCTGGCTCCATACCTGGATTGGTTGGGCGAGGCAACCCCGGCGTTCGCCCGTGGCCAACTGCTGCAAAGGCTGCGGGAACACTACAACGGGTACCGGTTCGGGCGTACTCCTGATTTTCCTTCGGTCTACACTACAACCCCTACTCCCTGCTCGAATGCATGCGCCTGCTGGAATCCCCGGTGGAACGTCGTCAAGCCGAACGGGGTCGTTGGCCGAACCGCTGGTCGGACTCGGGAACCCCGGCGTTCCTGATCGGTCTTGTGCAGCAGGGAAAGGCACACCTGCCGGAGGATGTCGAAGAGTGGCCGCATCAAGCGTTGAGCAGTTACCGCCTCGACGAACCCGACTACGCGGCGTTGATGGTCCAGACCGGCTACTTCACTTTCAGGGATGGCGGGGACCTACCCCTGCGCCTCGACTTTCCGAACCGGGAAGTGCGCGAAACCTATGCCCAGGACCTGCTCGCCATCTGCCATGCGAACTTCAACATACCAATCCTCAGACAGTTGCATGGCGCGCTGGCCGAAGGAGACGAGGTACAGTGGCTGGAGGCTCTGCATGCCTGCTTCCAACCCATGGCCCACCAGAATCTTCTGGCTGAGGCTGCCTACCGTGCCGTACTGCAAAGCCTCCTCATCGTGATGGAGATGAGCCAGCGGGGTGAAGATTCCAGTTGGGGGAGCGATTCGGATTTGGTTGTTCAACTGGCCGAACGCGTGTATGTAATCGAGGTCAAGCTGAACCGCAACATCCAGGCGGCCCGCGATCAAGTCGAGCGGAAGGGCTATGCCAAGCCCTGGTTCAACGGTCCCAGGACCGTGATCGGCATCTACCTGAATTTCCGCCGCGACCCACAGGGGACGGAAGCGACGGGCATCGACTGCGAGTGGGAAATCCTGTACCGGCCGTAGATCGCAGGCAGTCCGGGAGGGCGGCCGGGACCAGTCGTGTCCCGGAAGTTCGGCAATTGGCTGCCGACAACCGTACGCGGCTTACCGCGCGCGGTGCCCAAGACCGACGGTGCAGCGTTCCAGCCCGGCCAGATCCAATCGGGTCGACACGGCGGTGAAACAGCCCATCCTGCCCATCAGGCTTCGAATGTCAGGGCCCTGGTCCGGCCCGTGTTCGAGCATGACGGCTCCATTCGGCAGCAGACGGTCCGACAGGTCTTCCAGCAGACTCCGGATGACGTCCAGGCCATCCGTACCGGCCAACAGTGCCAGTTCCGGTTCGTGGAGCCGAATCCCGTTGGGAAGATTCGCCCACTCTGAGACCTTCACGTAGGGCAGGTTGGCCACTACCAGGTCGACTGGCTGTGGCAAGGGGGCCAACAGGCGGCCCGAAAGCAACGAAACCCGGCCGGCGGGTCGCAGCCGCGCGCGGTTGGCTTCGGCAACACACAGGGCTGCCGGGCTGAGGTCCACACCGAACACCGACACCCGGACATGCCTGTGGGCCAGCGCCAAGGCAATGCAGCCGCTGCCGGTCCCGATGTCCGCGACGGTGGGCGAGCGTTTGCGGCAGCGATCGAGCCAGGCGCCCGCGAGCTCGACCAGCAGTTCCGTCTCGGGACGCGGAATCAGGACCCGTTCGTCTACATGGAACTCCAGGCCCATGAATTCCCTGGCGCCGGTGATGTAGGCAAGAGGTTTGCCCTGTTCCCTTTCCGTCAGGCACTGGCGCCAGTGGGCCAGCACGGATGGATCCGGAACCCCCGGCGCCCGCGCGTAGAGATCGCTCCGGGAGGTGCCCAGACAGTGGGCCAGCAACAGTTCGGCGTCCAGCACCGGGCTTGGCGAGCCGGACCCGCGCAGGCGTTGCGCACCTTCCCTAATCAGGTGCGGGAGGTCGGGTGTGTCAGTTGCCACCCGGATTCGAGCCCACGGCTGCCAGCCGCTCCGCCTGGTCGCGGGTGGCCAGTTGTTCGAGGAAGCCGTCGATGTCGCCGTTCATCACGTCCTCCAGCTTGTAGAGCGTCAGGTTGATGCGGTGGTCCGTGACCCGGCCTTGGGGAAAGTTGTAGGTACGGATTTTCTCGCTGCGGTCGCCGCTGCCCACCTGCGATCGCCGTGCCGCCCCCTGCTCGGCCTGCTGCTTCTGCAGTTCGAGGTCGTACAGGCGGCTGCGCAGGATGCGCATGGCCTTGAGACGATTCTGCAACTGGCTCTTTTCGTCTTGGCAACTGACGACCAGGTTGGTCGGCAGATGGGTGATACGCACGGCCGAGTCGGTCGTGTTCACGCTCTGGCCGCCGGGACCGCTGGAGCGCATGATGTCGATGCGGATGTCCTGGGGAGCCACTTCCACCTCGACTTCGTCCGCCTCCGGCAGGATGGCCACGGTGGCCGTGCTGGTGTGGATCCGCCCCTGGCTCTCGGTGACCGGGACCCGCTGGACGCGGTGCACGCCGGATTCGAACTTGAGCCTCGAGTAGATGCGCTCCCCCTTGACGGCGAAGACCACTTCCCGGATGCCGCCGATGCCGTTGGAACTGAGGCTCAATTCCTCGGTCTTCAATCGATGATTCTCGGCCCACCGGGTGTACATGCGAAACAGATCGGCACAGAACAGGCCGGCCTCGTCGCCGCCGGCCCCGGCCCGGATTTCGACGATGACATCCTTGTCGTCCTGCGGGTCGCGCGGGAGCAGCAGAACCTTCAGGTCCGTCTCCTGCTGCGCAACCTGTTCTTCCAGAACCGTTGCTTCCTCGGCCGCCATGGCGGCCAGTTCCGGATCCTCGTCGTCGTCGGCCAGTTCCCGGTTCTCCTCCAGTTCCCGGAGCGTGCGCCGATGGAGGCGATAGGCGTCCACCACCTCTTCCAGCCGGCTGTGTTCCCGGGCCAGGACGGACAGGCGTCCGTAGTCCGCGGCCACCTCGGGGTCGGCCATTTGACGGGCCAGGTCCTCGAACCGTTCCTCAACCTGGCGCAGTTGGTCAAGCAGCATGGCGGATGGGATCGAGGTGGACAGGACGCGGGCGGGATTCAGCCGGCATAGGGGTTGTCGCGGTCGGCCAGGGGCAGGGCCAGACGTGCTCCGGAAAGGTGCGACGCATGGATGGCCACGGCCATTTCAAGTGCCCAGCGGGCATCCTGCCCGGTACAGGCTCGGGTGACGGGCCGGTCGTGCAGGACCGCGGCCACCAGCTCCTCGACCATGATCAGGTTGCTTGCCGTATTGCGCGCGTGGCCATCGCGCACCGAGCCGTCAGGGTTCTTCTCCCACGAGTCCAACAGAATCCGCGTCCACGGCGCCTGTGCGCCCGGGACCGCCATGCCGGTGGGGCAATGGTAGCAGAGGCCGCCCGGGGAATTGCGCACGCTCAGGGCCCCCTTTGTGCCGTACACCTCGTAGCCGAACCATTGGGCGTGGGCCGCCCCGCTGTCCTGTGCCACTGCGTACGAGGTGAACGTGGCGGGCAGGCCGCCATCGAACATGAACAGCCCCGTAAGCGCATCGCCGGCGATGGCGCCGATGCCTTCGTCTCCCTCATGACGGTCCGCCCTGGTCACGGGGCGACCGTGTTGGGTCACGTGGCCGACCGCCCACTGGGGATCCGAACCGGCGATCCAGCGCATGCTGTCCAGGATGTGGGGCCCCAGGACCGCCAGGTCCTGCCCTCCGGCCCTGTGGTCGCCCTTGCCGCGTCCGCGCAGTTCCACCAGGTCGCCAATCTCGCCGTTGCGCACCATGTCGCGCGCATGCAGTTCGTAGCCGCTGGCCTTGCGGTGGGCCACCACCAGGCGGGTTCCGCGGGCCCGGCAGGCCTCCAGGGCCCGGTCCGCCTCCGCCAAGGTCGCGGCCAGGGGTTTCTCGCACAGGATGCCGGCCACGCCCGCCTCCGCACAGCCCACAATCTGGTCAACATGGTCCCGCACATCGCGGCAGGCGATGCTGACGATGTCCGGCCGTTCGGCGGCCAGCAATTCCCGCCAGTCCGCATGGCCCCGCCGGGCTTCGGTACGCGCAACCGCCGCCTCCCGGCCCGCCGGATCCGGATCCGCAATCGATTCGATGCGGACATTCGGATGCAGGTTGAGGCAAACGTCGTGTCCGTGCCCGTAGTCGCCGCGGCCCGTATGGCCGAAGACGGCCCCGGCCAAACTCGTTGTCGTCATGCGGCCTCCCTCTCTCAACGGCGTGTTGCGGAGACATTGTGGGGCCTGCCGGTGTCAGGAACGGTCTGCCCGCGGGCCCCGGGCAGACCCCGGCGGTGCGCCGGCCGGCGGGGATGCCGCGGCAAGGCGCAAAGGATGGAGGAGGTTGGAGGTGCTGCCGGGTGCAACTGCG
Source organism: uncultured Caldilineaceae bacterium (assembly GCA_964566955.1). Classification (GTDB taxonomy): domain Bacteria; phylum Chloroflexota; class Anaerolineae; order Caldilineales; family Caldilineaceae; genus Bin34. The sequence goes on from CAZMKQ010000019.1 coordinate 6,098, forward strand.
TTGGCACTGTCATGTTGTGCGGTCGACACGTGCGCAATTGCTGGACTGTGTTCGGCCCGTGCAGCCCGGCAGCGGTTCGGAGGAGGCTGCAGGTTAATTGTAGGCAGGCATGTGCAACCATGGCCCCCCCTTTGCATCAAAGGAACATTAAGGTGAGGTCCGGATGCGTATGCACGCCCGACCGGCGGCTATCCCTGTTCCAGATCCTCGCGCCGCATGAACAGCAGGGGAATGATGGCCAAGGCCGCGATGAAGATGCACATGGTGTACACGGCCTCGAGGCCGTAGGCATCGGCCACGAGGCCCATGATCCAGTTGGCCAGGGCCCGGCTGCCGACCCCCATGCTCATGAACGAGGCACTGGCCAGGGCCCGGTTGCGGGGGAAGCGGGTCAGCACAATGGTGAAAATGACGGGGGTGGTGGACAGCGAGAAGAACCCCACTGCCGGCAGCATCCAGTAGATGTATTCCGTCGGTACCTGGGTAAAGGCCCAGGCCAGGGGTGTGGCAAAGCAGAAGGCCGTCAGCAGGAGGGCACGGCGCGGCACATGGTCCGCCAGGTAGCCGGCCAGCAGGGCGCCGAGCACACCGGCCCCTTCAAGAATGGAGAGGGTGATCGCGCCCTCGGTGAACGTGGTCATCCCGCGCACATCCCGTATGTAGAGCGGCAGGTAGGTGGTGAACGCCGTTTGCAGGAATGTGCGTCCCACCACCATCAGCGTCAGCAGAACCATCATCGGCGCGGCCTGGGCCACGAACACCTGCAGGGAGTGGGGTGTGGCCCGTTGCTGGGACTTGGCGCCCACCATGTGCAGGCGCCAGTACAGCACGGCGGAGGTCAGCCAGCCGGCCACGCACAGCTGCCACAGGCCCTGAACCCCAATCCAGGCAACGCCGGCTGCCACGATCAACGGGCCCACCGTGCGTCCCAATTCTCCCGTGCCCATGAACAGGCTCATGCCCAGGCCCACCCGGCGTCCCGACACGTTGGAGATCATGGCCGGCGCCGGAGCGTGGAACGCGGCGACGCTGAGACCCAACAGAAAGGTGGCGGCCAGCAGCAGGGGATAGTTGGGCAGGATGCCCAGGCACACGACCACCGTGGCCGTGATGCCGGGTGTGAAGATGACGAAGTAGCGGATGCTGAAGCGGTCGGCGAGCCAGCCCAGGACCAGTGTGAGCAGAAACGGAATCTGCATGACCGCATTGACGTGTCCAATCTGGCTGTAGGACAGGCCCAGTTGGGTTTGGATGTGCGGCAGCAGCGGAGGAAAGAACGCACTGAAGGCGTCGTGAATCGTGTGTCCCCCGGTAATGGTCGCGATCTGTCCGATCTGGAAGTCGTCCTGCGGACGGGACGCGGACGGAGACGAGGAAGCTTGGGACACGGCGGGGGTTCCGGTGACGCCGCGGAGGCATTGGCGGCGGGGACGCGGCGGAGGGAGGATGCGCCGCGTCGTCGATTCTAGAGTGTGCCGGAAACCGTCTTGCAATCGCGCACCGCCTGTGGTGCGCCGGTGTGTTGGCGGGCGCTGATCAAACGCGAACCTGATCGTCCATCTTCCACACCGGTACGGACGTATAATGCCGCGTCCGCGGAAGGGGCCGGCATGTCGGGGACACCGATGGCGCCCGGCCGGTGCGCTTTGTGCCCGTCCTCCGCTCCGCTCGCACGCGTAGGTTTCTGCAGATGGATCGAACTTCCCTAGGCAATCTCAAGCTTCCCAGCAGTGTCATGGGTCTGGGTTCCGGCGGGCACAGCCGCCTTGGCCGGAGCTACGGCGCCGCGGTCGAGGAGTCCGAGGCCATCGTGGGACGCGCCCTGGAACTCGGGGTCAACCACATCGACACCGCCACCGGTTACGGTACGGAAGGCATTGTCGGAGCTGCGGTGCGCGGGTCCGGCGTGTCCCGCAGCGATCTGCTGATTGCCTCCAAGGTTTCCTGCCACAAGGACATGGTCCCCGTACCGTGGGCGGACTACGAACGGGCCGTGCACGCCTCGCTCGAGGCCACCGGCTTGGACTATCTGGACATCTACTACGTGCACGGCCTGTATGCCGAGCATGTCGGGCATGCCCTCGAGACCATCCTGCCGGGTCTCCAGGGCCTCAAGGCACAGGGCCTGATCAGGGCCGCGGCCATCTCCGAACATTTCAATACGGACCCGTCCCATCAGGTTCTGCTGGATGTCGTGCGGACCGCACCCGAGCTGGTGGACGTGCTCATGGTGGGCTTCAACATCCTGAACCAGAGTGCGCGCCGGGAATTGCTGCCGCTCTGTCTGGAGCACGGCATCGGGGTGACCTGCATGTTCGCCGTGCGCAACGCCTTCAGCAATCCGGCCGTGCTGGCCCGCATCGTCCGCGACCTGATCGCGGCGGGCAAAGTGGATGCCGCCGAGGTCGATGCCGACCGCCCCCTGGACTTCCTGCTGCAGCAGGGCGCAGCCGCAACCTTGACCGAAGCGGCCTACCGTTTCTGCCGCTGGGAACCGGGCATCGACGTGGTTCTGTCCGGAACCGGCCGGATGGAGCACCTGGAGGCCAATGCGGCCTGTCTGCGCCGGCCCGCATTGCCATCCGCAACCGCGGAGCGGCTGCGGCGGATCTTCCGCCGCGTGGACAGCGTGTCGGGGCAGGACCGGCCCTACGGCAAGGGTTAGAATTGGAGCTTATAACGATAAGTTGACAACGGGCACTGGGAACGGAGATGGTGGAGCCGCGCGGTTCCCGGCGCCTGCGATGGGACACAAGCTACAGAGTGAAGTGCCTGTGCGGTAAAATAGGATATCCTGTACACATATTAGAAACGGCCCGCCTTTCCCCGGGCGGCAACCGGCAACCAGGCAATGCGGATGGCCATCTCCCCAACCGCTACCCCGACTGCCATCCGCAGCGAGCGGTACCGGGTGCGGTTTGACAGCCGCCGGCAGGCGCAATTGTGCGCCCAAACGGCGGGGGCCAACCGCTTCGTCCGGATCTGTTCCTGGCCAACAACGACTGGCGCCATCGCGTGTGCCGCAAGGCCCGGGGCTATGGGTGGTGGACCGACTTCCCGGAAGAGCAAAGACCGCTGGTGGTGGACCCCAGCACGACCTGGCAGTCCATGTACAAGCGGTTCGCCATGATCCGCAGCGGGACGTACGACCGCGAGTTCCGGGCGTTCCTGGCCTCGCCCGAAGGGGCCGTGTACGCGGACCAGGATCTGTCGTGGCTGCGGGATCTGCCCAGCGCCCCCGTCCGGCACGTGCTGAAGTACCTGGATGCCGCCTACCAGGTGTTCCACAAGGCGCACGCCGCGGCCAAGGCGGAGGGCCGGTTGCTGCCGCGGCGCAAGTCCGACGGCAAGCCGCAGCACTTCCCGCGGCGGAAGAGCCGGCGGGGGCGCAAGGCCGACGGTTTCACCATCCCGGACAAGGTGAGAATGGACGGCCACCGGCTGCACATCCCCCGAATGGGGTGGGTGCGGCTGGAGCGGGGGGCCAACCATCCGTACCGGGGGTGCGCGCCCAAGACCGTGCGGCTGCTGAAGGAGGGCACGGACCGGCACCCGAAGTGGTACGCAAACGTTGTGTATGAAGTACCGGTCGCCCGGTTGCAACCGCCCGCGGCGGACGGCGAACTGGGCGTGGACCGCAACGTGGGCCAGGCCACGGACAGCGACGGCGAGGTCTACGCGCAGCCGGACACATCCAAACTGGACGCCAACATCAAGCGCAAGCAGCGCCAGGCGGCCAAGGCCCGGGAACGCTCCCGAAAGTCCGGGAAGCCGATGTCCAACCGGGGGCGGCGCGTGTGCGGCCAGCTGCAGAAACTGCACCGCAGGAAGAAGCGCCGGCGCGAGAACGCCGCCCACCAGCACAGCCGCAAGATGGCGGACACGGCGGAAGCCGTGGTGCTTGAGGATCTGGACACCCAGGCCATGACCCGGAGTGCGCAGGGCACGGTCGAGCAGCCCGGTACGAATGTCAAGGCCAAGTCCGGACTCAACCGGGAGATATTGGCCTCCGGCTGGGGGCGCCTGGAACGCCACCTGGACTACAAGGCCGGGCTGGTGGTGAAGGTGGACCCGGCCTACACGTCGCAAACCTGCGCGCAATGTGGACATGTCAACAAGGAGAATCGCAAGACCCGGGCAACCTTCAAGTGCACGGCCTGCGGATACACTGCGAATGCAGACCGCAACGCCGCCGTCAACATTCTGGACAGGGGCCTGCCCCTGATCCGACAGGCCCGCGGGACAGGGGCTTCTGCACGGCGAGGGGCGTTTGGCATTGAGCCAACCCCGACGACCCGTGAACCAGGCAGACGGGGTCCGCCCCCGCCTATACGGTCGGGACCTGACGGCCCGGACCGCATATCGAATGTCAACTATTCGATATAAACTCCTTAGAATTCCGGCGGCCGAACTTGGCCGACAGACGACAAGAAAGCAAGGATTGGCATGGACGAAGCCCGACAAGCGCAATTGGCCCACTACCGGAACAAACTGTCCCACGAAACCGATTCGTGGGATCTCTATGAGGCACTGCAGAACAGCGAGGCGGTGGTCGTCGTCGACGGTCGTTCGCGCGAAGCGTTCGCGACGGAGCACATCCCGGGGTCGGTGAGCCTTCCCCACAGGGAAATCTGCGCCGAAACGGTCGCGGCCCTGCCCACGGACAGCACTTGCGTGTGCTACTGCGACGGAATCGGCTGCAATGCTTCGACCAAGACGGCTCTCAAACTGCTGGAGCTGGGCTTTGATGTGCGCGAGTTGATGGGTGGTCTCGACTGGTGGAAACGCGACGGCTATGCCACCGCCGGCGAGGCGGGCCGGCCGGGCAGGAAGGTTCGGTGCGGTTGCTAACCCACGGGTCGACGGTGCTTCGGGACTGAATTCACCCGTCCGCCTGCGCGGGCGGCGGTCGAACGCCGGCAGGAGGCGACACAAGCATGTTCCGGAACGAGATCGGGGCCCTGCCCGCAGCCACAAGGGATCCCGAACAGGCCTTGGCGGACCTTCACGTGCATGGCTTTACGCTGCTGGAAGGGGTGCTGAGTCCGCGGGAAACCGGAATGCTGGCGGAAACCCTGCAGTCCGTGGCGGCCCGCGAACTGTCTGCGGGCGAGGCGTTCCAGGATGGCGGTCCCCGCCAGCAATGGGGGGACTTCAAGGAGGTGGACGGCCTGACGGCACGCGACAAGTTCCGGGCGGCGGCCGGCGGGATCAACCAGCGGGTCTGGATGATCGTCAACAAGGGGCGGTGCTTTGTCGACCTCCTGTCCAAGGAACCCGTCCTGCACCTGGTGCGCGCCCTGCTGGGGGAATGCTTCCAACTGTCCAGCCACGGTGCCAACATCGCACGCAAGGGCGGGGTGCCGATGCCCCTGCACACGGATCAGTGGTGGATGCCGGCTCCCGTCGAGGCCGGGGTCAACCCCATGCCGGTGGGCTCCATCCGGCGGGATGCGGCACCGGTGCCGCCCGCGGCCGAACCGGCCCTGATTGCGCCGTGCGCCTGTGTCAACGTGTTGTGGTACCTGCGGGACTTCAGCGAGGAGACCGGCAGCACGCGCGTGGTGCCGGGCAGCCACCTGTTCGGGTATCAGCCGCCGGCGGACCATCCCGAAACGGAGACCGTGTCCGTGGCGGGCCAAGCCGGCACGGTCCTGGTGATCGACGGCCGCATCTGGCACGGCACCGGGGCCAACACCACCGACAACGATCGCCTGACCGTGCTGACCACCTTCTGCGGGCCGCAGTACCGCTCCCAGGAAAACTACTTCGTGGGGACCGCGGCCGAGGTTCTGGCGGATGCCGACGAGCATCTGCGGGCCATGTTGGGCTACCGGATCTGGCACGGCTACGGGCGGACCGAGAACCCGGTGGCCGAGTTTGTGGACGCAGACTGAAGCGCCTCCGGATTCAGGGCCTCAGGTTTTCCCCAAGATGGGTCAGGGGCAGCACGGCGCCGACGAGCTGGTTCAGAAACAGGATCAGCAATACGCCGATGCCGACCTGTGTCGTGGGTGCCAGGTCCCCCGTGAGATAGGCGGTCAGGACCACGCCGGCCAGCAGCGCGTTGCAGGCCATCACGACCCATGAGGACCGCCCCCGGATTACCGGTTGGGCGGCCAGGTCCAGGAACAGCAGGCCCATGCCGGCCAGGCCGGCGCCGCCCAGCCGCACCGGCCACAGGACCTGCCGGGGCATGGGCCAGCCCAGCAGATCGGCAGCCCAGTGGGGCTGGCCCAGAAGAAGCAGACCCAGTCCCAAACCACCCAGCAGGGCGTTGGTGCGCAGCACGTAGCGATACAGACGGTAGGGATCGTTGAGGGAGTAGGCCATGGCGAGTTCTAGTGGGCCGGGAAGCCGCCACACTGCGGCCGATAGTGAAGGGCTGCGCACATCCGGCGGGAGGATGTTGTTGTATGCTGACTCCGGCTGCGGTAAAATCCGTGCTCCCCTTGTTGTCCGGTGCCATTTCGGCCTGTTTGCGCGCGTATGAGTCTTGCACCTCCCAACTTCCCTGACCTGAAGTCAGGTCAGGTTGAATCCTATCTGCATCCTTCGGTTTCCGTGCCCGAGGGACTGAACAACAACGTCCTGGTGACCACGGTCGACCGGCTCTACAACTGGAGTCGGCGGTCCAGCATGTGGCCCCTGCTGTTCGGGCTGGCCTGCTGTGCCATCGAGATGATCGCCACCGCTTCCAGCCGCTTCGACCTGTCCCGCTTCGGGATGGAGGTCATGCGGCCCAGCCCGCGCCAGAGCGACCTGATGATTGTCTCCGGCACGGTGACCAAGAAGATGGTGCCGGCCATCGTCCGCATCTACAACCAGATGGCCGAGCCGCGCTACGTGATCGCCATGGGGGCGTGTGCGACCGGCGGCGGCCCCTTCAAGGAGGGCTACAACGTGGTCAGCGGCATCGACAAGTACGTCCCGGTGGACGTCTACATCCCCGGTTGCCCGCCGACCCCCGAGGCGCTGATGTTCGGCCTGATGAAGATGCACCAGAAGGTGGACACGCAAAGCGTGACCACGGCGGACTGGTACAAGCGGGAGGGTTCGGCCTTCGTGCCCGTGCCCCAGCTGGGGCCCGACATCTTCGACCCCCGGCAGGCGGACCTGATCCGGGCCGAGACGATGTCCGGCGAGGCCGCGGCGGTCGACACCGGCGGCGATCGTGCCGAAGGCGGTGTGCCGGGCGGCCTGCGCAACCTGGGGGAGAAGGCCAAGGCCCGCATCGCCCAGGCCAAGGAACGGGCCGCGGCCCGGCTGGCGGGTTGAGGCCGCCCATGTCCGACATCGTTGCCCCGACCGCCACCGTGGCCGGTCCCCTGGACGTAGCCGGCACCCTGGCCCTCGTGCAGGAAGCCCTGCCCGACGCCAAGCCGGTGTCCGCCGGTCCCACCGACTACCTGGAGGTGGCTCCGGATCAACTGATCGAAGCCCTGCAGGTTCTGCGCGACCAGGGCGGCTGCGACCTGCTGTCGAGCATCACCTGCACGGACTACCTGAGCTACCAGGGCCGGGCGCGGGCCAAGGACGGTCCCCGGTTCGAGGTTGTCTACCACCTGTACAGCACCGCCCAGGGCGGGGACTGTGTTGTCCTGCACGTGCCGGTGGACGACGGCGAACCCCTGCCCACGGCGACGCCGGTGTATCCCGGCGCCAACCTGCAGGAACGGGAGGTTTGGGACCTGTACGGCCTGGTCTTCGAAGGCCACCCCAATCTGCGCCGCATCCTGCTCTGGGAGGGTTTTGAAGGCCACCCCATGCGCAAGGACTGGCACGAGGCCTACTACGAGGAGGACCAGAAGCCCTTCCGCAGCCGCCATCCGCGGGCCGACTTCGCCCGCAGCGAGGACAAGGTCCCCTGGGGCAAGAACACCCGCTACCCGGCCGACTGGGATCCGGACGACTGGCAGGAGCCCGTCACCTATGTTCCGGTCAGCCAGGATCCGCGGCACCGCAACGGCGCCGGCGATCACCTGAGCACGGAGAGCGTGGTGGTCAATCTGGGACCGCACCATCCCAGCACCCACGGCGTGTTCCGCATGATCGTGCGCATCGAGGGCGAGACCGTGACCGCCCTCGAACCGGACATGGGCTACCTGCACCGCAACCACGAGAAGATCGGCGAGCGCAACACCTGGCTGATGAACATGCCGTTCACGGACCGGCTCGACTACATCAACTCGATGAGCAACAACTGGGGCTACGCCCTGGCGGTGGAGAAGCTCATGGGACTGGAGGTGCCGGAACGGGCCGAGTACCTGCGGGTCATCATGGCGGAACTGTCCCGCATCGTGAACCACCTGTGGTCGATCGGGTTCATCCTGAACGACCTGGGCGCCCTGCAGACCCCGGCCCTGTACGCCATCGAGGAGCGGGAGATGATCCTGGACCTCTTCGAGTCGGTCAGCGGCGCCCGCATGATGTGCAACTACCTCCGCTTCGGCGGCGTACACCGCGATCTGCCGGCCGGATGGGCGGAACGGGCCCGGCACGTGGTCCATGAACGGCTGCCGCGGGCGCTGGACCAGTTGGACGACCTTTTGTCCGGCAACGAAATCGTCAACACGCGCGGGCGCGGCGTGGGCTACCTGAGCGCCGAGCAGCTGATCAGCCTCAGCGTGACCGGTCCCATGATCCGGGCCGCCGGCGTCCCGTACGACATCCGGCGCTGCGAGCCCTACGGGGTTTACGACCGGTTCGACTTCGATATCCCGACGCTGCCCCACAGCGACGTCTACGATCGGTACTACATCCGCCTGCTGGAAGCCCGCGAGAGCGTCCGCATTGTCCAGCAGGCCCTGGCCGGACTCCCGGAGGGCGACATCCTGGCCGGCAAGGGCGGCTACGTGTTCCGCCCGCCGGAGGGCGAGGCCTACGGACGGGTCGAGGGCCCCAAGGGCGAACTCGGCTTCTACCTCGTCAGCGACGGCAAGCCCAACCCCTACCGCTACCACATCCGCGCACCCAGCTACATCAACCTCAACGCGCTGGCGCCCATGACCGTGGGCTACAAGGTCGCGGACGCCATCGTCATCCTGGGGGCGATTGACATCGTCCTCGGGGAAGTGGATCGCTGATTCGGCCAGAGGAGAAACGGACGCCATGTTCGGAACGGGACTGCTCAAGGGGCTTGGAATCACCTTCAAGCACCTGGTGGACACCTACAAGGACGATATGCAGTCGACCCCGGCCCGCTACCAGGGCAGCGACGACCGCGGCAAGAGCCTCAAGGTCATTGATCAGCCGGTGGACCAGGAGGGCCTGCTCACCATCCAGTATCCGGAGGAGCGCCGCCTGCTGCCGGAACGGTTCCGCTACATCCCGATGCTGATTTGGGACACGGAGACCGACGAGGAGCGCTGCACGGCCTGCGGCATCTGTGCCAAGGTCTGTCCGCCGCAGTGCATCTGGATCACGCGCGCCACGGACGAGGCCGGCAAGCCGGTCACGCGCCCGCAGGATTTCTTCATCGACGCCACGATTTGCATGAGCTGCAACTATTGCGTCGAGTTCTGTCCGTTCGATGCCATCAAGATGGATCACGATGCCGAGCTGGCATCGTTTGAGCGGTTCCCGCACCTGGTCTACGACAAGGACGAACTCACGGTTCCGCTCGACTACTACGCCGCCCTGTGGCCAACGCAGTACGCCGAGGAACAGGAACGAAGGGCCCAGGAGGCCGCCGAAGCCCGGGCCAAGGAAGAGGCCAAGGCCGCGCGGGCGGCCGCCAAGGCCGACAAGAAGGAGGAGGCCCCGGCCCCCGCGGCCAAGCTGTCCCGGGCGGAGGAGTTGAAACAAAAGGCCATGGAACGGGCCCGCCAGCGCCGGGAAGCGCAGGGCTGATGCCCTGTCCCGGCATCCTCGCATCGGGCAGACAAGGCGCCGCGGCTGCCGGCCGGAACATAGGAGTGTTGAGATGGATGTCAAGGTCACCTTTCTCGGTCATGCGACCTTTCTGGTGGAGGCCGGCGAGGACCGCATCCTGATTGATCCCCATCTGGCGCCGGACAACCCGGCCTGCCCGGTCACGGTCGACGACTTTGTGGGTGCGGTCGACCCCGCCGGGGATCTGGGCGGGCGGCCCACATCCGCCGAGCCGAACTACATCCTCGTTACCCACGGGCACTTCGACCATGTCTCCGGATTGAAGGAGTTGGCGGAGCGCACCCGGGCCACGGTGGTGGCGGGCTACGAGATTTGCGAGTGGCTCTCGGATGTTCCGGACGACCGCAAGGTCAGGATGCAGCCGGGCGGCGGCAAGCTCTTCTCGTTCGGCCATCTGTACATGACGGCGGCGCTGCACAGCAGCATGCTGCCGGACGGCAGCTACGGCGGCGTTGCGGCCGGACTGCTGATCCGGTTCAGCAACGGCAAGGTGCTCTACCATGCGGGCGACACCGGCCTGACCTACGAAATGCGCATGATTGGCGAACGGAACGAGGTGGATCTGGCCCTGCTGCCGATCGGCGATCTGCTGACCATGGGGCCTGAAGATGCCGTCGTGGCCGCCCAGTTCGTTAACGCCAAGGGCGTGGTTCCGATGCACTACAACACCTTCCCCGGCATCGAACAGGATCCGAACCGTTTCGCCGACCTGCTCAAGGCGGAGGGCATCGGATGCCAGATTCTCGAGGCCGGAGGCGAAACAATCCTCTAGACCCATTGCCGGGCGGGACCGGGCATCGCCCCCCTGCCGCTCGCAACCGCCGTCGGCTCCGCGCCCGGCGGCCGCTGCCAAGCGGGTCCAACTCGCCACAATCCACAGTCCAGTCATTGCCAGCACCTGACCAGCAACCAGGAGGGGCGCGTGTACCATCCGACGGCCGATTTGCTGTTTCCCCATGGTCTCATTGGCGAACTGCGCAATTTGCGCGGGCCCGCCTGGGCCGACCTCGTGGACCATGTGCTGTCGCTCGACGAGACGGATCCGGACAGCTTGGCCTTCCTGCTGATGATGGTGGAGTTGGGGGAGTGCCTCAAGTGCTCCAGCGAAAGCTACAAGTTCATGCAGGGGTGTGCGGTGTGCGGTTCGCGCACGATTCGATGCTTCAAGGGCAGTGACGAGGATCTTCTGCTGCGGTTCGAACAGGCGCGGCAGCGGATTCGGGAAGAGTATCCGGCAGTGGCGTTGCTGTATCCCCCGAGCCTTCCCTCCCCTCCTTCCCCGAGGCGCATCGAGTTCACACACTCCGTCTCCTGAAGGCCGCCTTCGTCCTGTCCGGCCCAGACGGTTTTGACACCGGGCCAAAAGGTTTGTGCCCGCGCCGGAGCGCGGCGGCCGGTCCACTCCCCGCAAACAGCTGTCGTTGCCGTGCGCATTCTGATTGCCGGTGCCGGGCCGGCCGGCCTGGCGGCGGCAGCCTCGCTGCAGCAGGCCGGGATCCCCGGACCGGAGATTGCGGTTTTGGAGGCGGGTCCGCGGGCCGGGGGGCTTGCCTCCGGCTTTCGGGGTGCGGAGACGTGGGAATGGGCCATCGAACGCTACTACCACCACCTGTTCACCAACGACACCGACATCCTGGCGTTCACCCGGGACCTGGACCTGCAGGACATGGTGGAAATCCACAGTCCGGTCACCGCCTACTGGCATCGGGGCCGGCCGCTGCGGCTGGACAGTCCGGCCAGCCTGCTGGCGGTGCCCGGCCTGTCCCTGCCGGACAAGGTGCGGATGGGCATGGCGCTGGCCTGGCTGCGCTGGCATCCGCGACCGCCCTGGCACCGGCACGACACCGTGACCGCCCACGCGTGGCTGGAGCGCTGGATGGGGCGCAGGGCCTACGAGGCCCTGTGGCGGTCGTTGCTGGAGGGCAAGTTCGGCCGGCGGTACCGTGACGTTTCACTGGCCTGGTTTGCCGCCCGCATCTACAAGCGGACCTCCCGGCTGGGTTATTTCAGAGGCGGCTTCCAGGCGTGGACCGACGCGGTCAGGGAGAGGGTTGAACAGGGCGGCACCGAAGTCGGCTTCAACACGCCGCTGACCCTGGTGGAGCCGCAGGGCGGAACGCTGGCGGTCCGATCCGGCCAACGCTCCTGGGAGGGTGTGCAGGCGGTGCTCTACACCGGCCCGCCGAACCTGCTGGGCCGCATTGCGCCCGCCCTGCCGGCAACCTATCGCGCCCGCCTCGGCTCGGAGGCCCACATGGGCGCCGTGGTGCTGACGGCGGCGCTGGACCGGTCGCTGCTGAACGGCGTCTACTGGCTGAGCATCCCGGCCGATGCCGGCCTGCCGTTTCTGGCGTTGGTGGAACACACCGCCATGATTCCGAAGGAACGGTACGGCGGACACCACATTCTCTACCTGGGAACATACGTCGAACAGGATCATCCGTGGCTGTCCCTGCCGGAACACGAAGTGGCCGAGGCACTGCTGGCGGGCCTGCCGCGCATCCACCCCGGGTTCGACGGTTCCTGGGTGCGCGGGCGCTGGCTGAACCGGACGGCCTGGGCCCAGCCCATTCCGGTGCCGGGTTCCGGACGCACGCGCCTGCCGTTGCACACGCCCCTGTCCGGCCTGTACCTGGCGACCATGAGTCAGGTCTGGCCCTGGGATCGGGGCACCAACTACGCAGTTCGGATGGGAAAGCAGGCCGCCCGGCGGATTCTGGTTGATCTACAGGCCTGATTCCGGCAAGGTTTGGGGTTGGCACAGGGACTGGCGCGAATTGACCCTGTACCTGCCACTGTGCCTTAATGACACTCCGCACCCGCGGCACCCAAAGTTGAGACCCATGTCCGATCCTGCAATTTCCAGCCTAACTGTCGAAGCCGTGACCTTGGCCTTGGCCAACGTCATGGAGCCTGAGCTCAAGCAGGACCTCGTGTCCCTGGACATGGTCAAGGACATCAGGATTGAGGACGGGGGTGTGGCCTTCAAGGTCGAGCTGACGACGCCGGCCTGTCCGATGCAGGCCCAGATCGAGCGCGATTGCCTGGCCGCGGTCAAGGAGGCCTTTCCCGACGCCGATCCGGTCGAGGTCGAGTTCACGCACCAGGTGGTGCGCGATCCGAGGGTGTCCCAGAAGCTGAATGTGGATATCCGCACCGTGTTGGCCGTCAGCAGCGGCAAGGGCGGGGTCGGCAAGACGACGTTCAGCGTGAACATGGCGGTCAGCCTGGCCATGGAGGGGGCCCGCGTCGGCATCATGGACACCGATGTCTATGGTCCCAACGTGCCCATCATGATGGGCCTGGAGGGCCCGCTGTCGGTCCGGGACGGCAAGATGATGCCGCACGAGGCCTACGGGGTGAAGGTCATGTCGATGGGGTTCCTCATGCCGGAGGGGGAGGCCGTCGTGTGGCGCGGTCCCATGCTGCACAGTGCCATTCGGCAGTTCCTGACCGACGTGCACTGGGGTCCTCTGGACTACCTGATAGTGGATCTGCCTCCGGGCACGGGCGACGCCCAGTTGACGCTGGCCCAAAGCGTTCCCATTACCGGCGGGATTATCGTGACCACTCCCCAGGCGGTGTCGGTGAGCGATGCCCGGCGCGGCGCCGGCGCCTTTGCCAAGCTGGATGTGCCGGTCCTGGGAGTCATCGAGAACATGACCGGCGATGTGTTCGGCGAGGGGGGCGGCCAACAGGCGGCGCGCGATCTCGGGGTCGACTTCATCGGCCGGGTGCCGCTGGACGGCCTGATCCGGGCGGGCAGCGACGCGGGCCAGCCGATCGTGGCGGAACAGCCCGATCATCCGACCGCCCAGGTCATTCGCCAGATTTCAAGGGTGACGGCCGGCCTGCTCAGCCTGGCCGCCATTGCCAGGCCCGCCACCGAAGTCGAATTGGAGTAGGGCTTGCGGGCCGGCACGGGGCGGCAGAAGACCCTGTGCTATATTCGGGGCGGCCCATCCTGCCGGGTTCGACCCTCGTTACAGCCTTCTGCGGAAACCGGAGGCCATTTGGACATGTCGCGTCTGCACACGTTGCTGCCTGTTGTCCTGTGCCTACTGCTTGTCGGTGCCTGTACCCGCGACCGGGGGGAGGGCATTGGCCTGACCGTGGAGGCCGATCCGGTGGATCCGGGCGAGTTGGTTGGTCCCGAACCCGATGCGGAAGCCGCGGCGGCCGCATACCTCACCTATCTTGTCAAGGTCGGCGACGCCCTGGCCACCGTGGCTGCGCAACACGGCACGACGGTGGAGGTGATTCGGGAGTTGAATCCCCAGTTGACGAGCGACAACCTGCTGCCGGGCGACGAGATTCGCATTCCGGCCGGGTTGGCACCGTTGGAACAGCCGAGCCAACCCCTCTACTACGTGGTGCGGCAGGGTGACCTGGTCGTCTCGCTGGCCGAACGGTTCGGCGTTACGCTGGAGCAGATCAGGGAAGCCAATCCCCTGGTGGACTTGGACCAGGTGCCGGTTGGCCTGCGGCTCGTGATCCCGGTGCCGGCGGACACGGAGCCCGATCCGGAGCTGGTGTATGAAGGATTGACCTACTCGGTCCAGCCCGGCGACACCCTCAACGCGATCGCGCTGCGCTACAGTGTGGATCCGGACGAATTGGTACTGCTCAACGAGCTGGTCTCCGCGGACGATTTGCAGATTGGCCAGATTCTGCGGCTGCCGGACCACGCCTCCGTTTCCAGCGCGGTCATGCAACAGCCGGAGCCCCAGGGCGAAGGCGTGGTGCATGTGGTGCAGGCCGGGGAAACACTGTCGGGGATTGCGCTCTTCTATCAGGTCAGCACGGCTTCGCTGATGGCGGCCAACGGCCTAAGCGATGCCGACACGCTGGCCGTGGGCTTGGAACTGCTGGTGCCCGGGGTGTCGCCACCCGAGCCGACAGCGACCCCGGAACCGACTGCGACGCCGGAGCCCGCGTCGACACCCGAGGCAACATTGACGCCGGAGCCCACGACCACACCGGAACCGACTGCGGAGGAGACACCCGCAGTCGAGGACACACCGACAGAATCCGAGTCCGCAACGCCCGAGGATGCGGCCACCCCGACGGCAGAGGCGGCCCAGGAAGGGGAGCAGGCACAGCCTGTCGCCACAGAGGAGCCCGAACCCACCGCCACGCCCGCCCCGGTCACCCACACGGTGCAGGCCGGCGATACGCTCTTTGCCCTCGCGTTGCGTTACGGCACAACGGTTGAGGCCATTCAGACGGCCAACGATCTGGGCAGTTCCGTCGCCCTGAGCGTCGGCCAGGAGCTGGTCATCCCCGTTCCGGAATAACGGTGGGCGGCGGCCGGCCGTGCCGGGCCGCGGCGCGCGGGCCGGCGGTCACACCGGCATGGTGCGTCCGGCGTGGGCGCGCACGGTGGCCGCAATGTCCTTGTGGGTGTCCGACGACGCAAAGATCACAACCCCTTCGTCGAACCGGTCACAGGCGTTTTCGGCACTGAACTGTCCTTCGAAGAACGGCACGTTGTGGGCCGCCAGGGCATCCTTGACGCGGTTGCGCGCCGCCCACATCTCCGGCGGATAGGGCGGGTCGTGGGCATCCAGGTGCCCGAACGAGAGTCCCATGTCGCCGGGACCCCATTCCGCGAAGGACAGGCCGGGCACGGCCGCCGAGGCTTCGGCATTGGCCAGGGCGGCCTGGTTTTCGATTTTGATGCCCAGCAGCAGCTGGCCGTCCGGATTCAGGGGCCAGGGATCGGCCAGTTCGATGTACTCCGGACCCGACACGCCCCACCGTGCCCCCGCGCCGGCCTGCGCGCCCGCGCCCCGCGTGCCCATTTTCAGACCCGCGCCCACCCCCTGCTGGTGGTAGGAGTAGCGGCAGCATTCGATGTAGGCAGCCACCGCCTCCGGCACCTCGGCGTGGCACAACAGGAGGGCATGCACGCCGCGCGCCAGGAGTTGCTGGAACTGCCAGGCATTGGCATGGACGGCGTCGGCGCTGTGGCCCAGGACCGGCAGTTCAACCATGATGGCCGGGGTCAGGTGGCCCGAGGCCGTGGGTCCGCCGTCCAGCAGCCCCCGCATGAATTCGTCGAGGGCCCGGATGTCGAACAGGCCGTGCTCCATGTTGATGCGAATCATGTCGGCCCAGGTGCCGGCCGCGGCCTGGCCACTGGTGTAGGAGAGATCCGACACGCCCGTGCAGAAGACGGGCTGCCCGGCTTTGAGCAGGTCGACGGCCTTGTTGATGGTCATGGGGTCAATCGGGGGAATGTGGGCGGGAGGCGCGGAGACCGCCATCCGCCTCAACGGACGCGGTAGCCGCGCTTCATTGTAAAGGGGCGGGGGATCCTGACCATGCCGCTCATTGGGCAAGGGCTGGACGGCAGGACTGGGGTATGTTCCGGGTCCATCTGCGGACCCGGGCATCATGAGCCCGTCGAAGGTGGGAAAGGAGGGATGGACCTGGGGCAAGGCTTCCTGTCAGCCATCAGAATAGTCCGCCGAGTGCCTCCTCAGGATTGACCGCGCGGATGGGTGAGCGCACATAGTCCCTGATATTTCTTGTGACGATGTGTCGAGCTCCGCAGGCGCGGGCCGCGGCCACCTGCATCGCGTCCTCGAAATCCGTCATCGGAAGCTCGGCGGCGTAGCGGATATCTTCGGTGTTGGTGGTTGCCACGGTCACGAACCGCGTCAATTCGACAATGAAGTCGCGGGTACGCAAGCCGCCGCGCGTGGGGGCAACAATGTAGTAGAAGTTCGAAATGGAATGCCACGCGATGTACGCGGCTTCCGCGCCATACTCAATCCGGTCGAGGAGTTCCGAGGCCGGGTCGGAATGAGGCCGTCGTGCGAGGGCAACATCGATGAGCACGTCAGTGTCCAAGAGCATCATCGGAGGTATTTCTTGGCCAGTGCGTTGTAACGCGGGTCATCGTCCTTGTCCGCGGCCCGGAACTTGCCCCTCCATCGTGCACTGAAGGTCGGACCATCCTCGCCTGTGATTTCCCTGAGGGACTGCTCGATGAGCGACGACAAGGATACCCCCCGCGAGCGCGCATGCCGCTTGGCAACCGGGATGAGTTCGGCTTCCACGGTGATCGTGAGTTTTTGCTTCATTGGATCTCGAGGATCTTGTTTTTCGGTATACCGACATTGCAACCAAGTATACGTGTACCAGGGGCGGCGACCCGGGGGCGAGCCGGAACGATGCCTGCCTCATTGATTTGGGGGCGCAGGTGCCATCGGGATTACCGAGCTGCCAGCAACTCTTTGCGCCCCGCCGCCGCTGTGGCTGCTCGCGGAAATCGCGTGCCATGACGGTGGCGAACTTGCCATGTCCGCGCCCGCCTCCGATGCCGCGCCAAGGTGCCCGCATGGCGCATACAGAGCTCACAGTCCCGGTCCCATGCTTCGACCACAGGTTGGTTCCTGTTGCCGCACAAAGTGGTCGCTTGGCGGGTGGGTTGGCACATCGACCCATTATCATGAGCTTGCCCGGCTCGGTCACACCCTCTGCCTCACAGAGGACGACTGACGGCTCCATTCTTTCCGCGCGTGGACTATGGGTGTCCGTTGGCCTTCGACAGCGAGTTCCTGAACAGCCCATCCCGTACCGCCTGATGTGGGGCGGGCAGCCAAGGTTCGCACCGGACTCGGCCACCATCTGCAGCACCGCGCACATTCATTGGCACCGCTTGGCGCGCCTCCATCCATGAATCACAACCGCCTCGCCCGTGTGGTCATGGTGCAGGGAACCTCGTCCCACGCCGGCAAGTCGCTGCTTGCGACCGCGCTGTGCCGGATTTTCCGACAGGACGGATTCCGGACAGCACCCTTCAAGGCGCAGAACATGTCGCTGAATTCCTGTCCCACGCCGGACGGGTTCGAAATTGGGCGTTCACAGGCCACCCAGGCAGCCGCGGCCGGTGTCCCGGCCCGGGTGGAAATGAACCCTGTTTTGCTCAAACCGGAGACGGAAGGCCGCACACAGGTCGTGGTGATGGGCAGGCCCTTGTCAACGGCCGCAACGGATTCCCATCAGCCCCGCGTCCCCCAGTTGTGGGACGTGGTCGTCAAGGCCCTGGACCGTCTCCGTCGCGAGTTCGACATCGTGGTGATTGAAGGGGCGGGCAGCCCGGTTGAGATCAACATCAAGGAGCGCGACATCGTCAACATGCGCGTGGCCCGCCATGCCGATGCCCCGGTCCTGCTGGTTGGCGACATCGATCTCGGCGGGGTTTTTGCCCAGATGGTCGGTACGCTGGCGTTGCTTGAACCCGCTGAACGAAGTTTGGTCAAGGGCCTGGTGGTCAACAAGTTTCGCGGCGACCTGGCGCAGTTCGAGACCGGGGTCGACCTGCTGGAGGCGCGCACGGGCGTGCCGGTTGCCGGTGTTCTGCCATTCCTGTCCGATGTGCGGATCCCCGAAGAGGACGGAGTTGGGCTGCCTGCCGATGGCCTGGGCGACTCCCGGGCGGTGTTGGACATCGCCGTGATGCGCGTGCCGCACATCGCCAACTTCGACGACTTCGATCCCCTCGGCCGCGAACCCGGTGTGCGGGTTCGCTTTGTCGGTTCCGCGGCTGAATTCGGGGAACCGGATCTGCTGATACTGCCGGGCAGCAAGACGACCGTGGCCGACCTCGACTGGCTGCGGGTCCAGGGACTGGCCGAGCGGATCCGCACCGCTCGGGCCTCTGGCACTGCCGTCATTGGCATTTGTGCCGGTTACCAAATGCTGGGAACCCGCCTACTGGATCCGGACGGAGTGGAATCGCGCATCAGGGAGGCCGCGGGCCTCGGTCTTGTGTCCACCACCACGACATTTCTGCCGGAGAAGAAAGCCCATCAAGTCACGGCCGTGGTGGAGACGGGACACGGTCTGCTCGCCGGCTGCTCCGGCATGCGGATCTCCGGCTACGAGAGTCACAAGGGCGACACCGCCGGAGACCTGGATGCGTGCGCCATCGCCGTCCGTACCCGGTCGGGCCGCCCCGTACACCTCCTGGACGGCAGGTTGGATGAAGACGGTCTCACGCTGGGCACCTATCTGCATGGGCTGTTCCACAACCACGACCTGCGCCGCAGGTTGCTGGAAAACCTGGCGCGTCGCAAGGGCGTCACGCTGCCGGACGGGCCGCCCGAGTTCGATCCCGACTACGAGTACGACCGGCTGGCGGTGCATGTACGCCGCCACCTCGACATGGACCTCGTGTACCGGATGATGGAAGACCGCCGGCCAGAGCCCGATCCGGAATCCGCGGACAGGTCAGAATTCTAGAACTCGATGCCCGGTTGCGCCTTGATGCCCTGATCCGTATAGGGGTGCTTGACTTCCCGCATCTCCGTGACGAGGTCCGCGCAGTCGATCAGTTCGGGCGGTGCATTCCGGCCGGTGACGATGACGTGCATGGCGGGCGGTCTCTGTACCAGAGCCTGCACCACATCGGCAACCGGCACCCAACCGTAGGACATGGCATAGGTGAATTCGTCGAGGACGACGATATCCTCGGTACCGGTCCGCAGCACTTCCCGGCACCGCTCCCACTGCTCCACGGCCAGCGCGGCGGTTCGCTCAAGGTCCTTTGACAGCCACGTGAAGCCGTCGCCCATGGGCTCGATGCGGATGCCCAGGCGTTTCGCCGCCTTGTGCTCGCCATAGTTGGAAGTGCTGCTTTTGATGAACTGGAACATGCGCACGCGGTAGTCGCGCCCCCACGCCCGAAACAGCACACCCAGGGCCGCGGTGGTCTTGCCCTTGCCGTCCCCGGTGTTGACAATCACCAGACCGCGCTGGCGGCGGCGCCGCCGGGTTTCCCGGGTGGGCGCGTCCGATGTCCGGGTACTTTCTTCATTCGACATGCATTTCACCTTCCGGGAATTGGGCATTGTCCGGCTTCTCGCCGACAGGGCCGATTGGACTGACGACCGGGGAGCCGGTGACCGGATCCGAGTAGACCCGGGCCTGGATGCCGAAGGCGGCGGCCAGCACCTCGGGCAACAGGACTGCCGACGGCTCCCCTTCGGCCAGGACCCGGCCCCGCGACAGCACCACCAGCCG
This sequence comes from uncultured Caldilineaceae bacterium, assembly GCA_964566955.1. GTDB lineage: Bacteria > Chloroflexota > Anaerolineae > Caldilineales > Caldilineaceae > Bin34. The sequence goes on from CAZMKQ010000019.1 coordinate 26,027, forward strand.
ATCACAGTAACGGGCAGCCAGATTCAGATCGTGAATGGCGGCCACGGCGGTCAGGCCCTCGTCGACAAGCCGGCGCACCAGCCCCAGGATCTTGAGCTGGTGCAGGATGTCGAGGTTAGCCGTGGGCTCGTCGAGCAGCAGGACTCGCGAATGCTGCGCCACGGCGCGGGCCAGGAATACCCGTTGGCGCTCGCCTCCCGACAGTGTTTCAAGGGTCCGGTCGGCGAAGACGACGGTCTCCGTCTGGCTCATCGCGGCCATGGCTGCGGATGTATCCGCGGCTCCTTCCACGGCGAAGGGTCCGAGGTGCGGGTAGCGGCCCATCAACACCAGCTCGAAGGCATGGAAGCCCTGCGTGTAGGGCGCCGCCTGCGGGACCAGCGCGAGGAAGGCGGCGACTTCGCGGGCCGACAAGGCATCGAGATCCCGCCCCCCCAATCGAACGGTGCCCTCCGTCCGCTGCAGGATCCGCGCGAGCGTTCGCAGGAGCGTTGACTTGCCGGCTCCGTTGGGGCCGATCAGTCCGACGAACTGGCCCTTGTCCGCGCGCAGGTCCACATTGTTGAGCAGGGGCCGCATTTCGGCGGCACAGGCGAGTCCCCGTGCGTCGATCTCGGGCGGACGGAAGTTGGACACGTCTGTCATTCGGCGCGACTAAAACCTTCAGGCGGCGGGTTCGGGAAGTCCTCGGGCCAGAGAAGGCGGGCCAACTCCTCCGCTCCCCGGATGTTCCAGAAGGAGAGAGTCGTGAAGAGCTTGCTGTCCACGATGTGGACGCGGCCCGCCTTGACTGCGGGCACCTCCGCCAGCGCCGCGTCATCAAGCAGATCCTGCCTGAATTCCTCGGCCCCAAAGGCAATCGGCTGCGCGATGATGATTGTCTCGGGGGCCATCACAATGACTCCCTCGAGGCTGATGGTCTGGTTGCCGGAGATGCCCGCGCCCGCCGCGGCATTTGCGCCGCCTGCCGCCTCGATTACGGAACCCTCGGTGGACCCTTCGCCGGCAACCCAGATCTGATCCGAATACCTCGTCAGCGCCAGCACGGCCGGCCGCGGCATCTTGGTGCCGGTGATGGCGACCAGATCGTCGTAGCGTTGCTGCACCTCCTCTGTGAACTTGGCGGCCCGTTCCTCCTCGCCGAAGATGTATCCCATGAGCAGGATGGCGTCGAGTCGGGCCTCGGGATCGTGCTGGAGCGCGGTCTGCACCACCGGGATGCCGACGCGCTCAAGGGCGTCGACACCCTCGCCGGGAAAGTAGGGACTGGTGACGATCACATCGGGATCCTGGGCGATGATGGTCTCGGGATCGCGGGAGATCTCCGGCTTGTCGGTCAGCAGACCGGCGACATTGGAATAGGTCGGATCCTTGGAGACCGCCCCCACCGCCACCAGCCGTTCCAAAGGCACCAGGGCGACTGCCATCTCGTCGTGGCCAATCGAAGCCGTGATGATGCGCGCCGGTTGCCCGGGGATGTCCACGACCCCGTTCAAGCCCTCTACGCCACGGGGCCAGCCGGTGTTGTCCGGATCCACGATCCCCGGTACGTCGCGCAGTTCGGGCCGCGGTGCGGTCCGGTCGTCGGACTGAATGTCTTCCGTTGGCGGAATTGGGACCGTGCAGGCCGTCAGGATCAGACTCAGGCCGAGGGTCACGACCAGACCCAAGGCTCGCAGTTTCTCCGGGATCATGGAAACTTCTTCTCCTTGCGACGGCTCCGCCTTACAGCGTGTAGACCTGTCGCTTGTTCTTGATTAAGAGGAATACAAAGAACGGTGCGCCCACAAAGGCAGTCAGGACGCCAACGCGGAATTCGGCCGGTTGGATCACGGTCCGGGCCGCCATGTCCGCCAGCATGACGAAGAGGGCTCCGCCGAGGGCGCTCATGGGCATCAGGACGCGGTGGTCCGGTCCCAGCACCAAGCGCAGTACGTGGGGGGTGACAAGACCGACGAAGGCGATGCTGCCGCTGACTGCCACGGCGGAACCGGTGACCAGGGCCGACGCGGCCAACAGCGCGGTCCGCGTCGCGCCCGTCCGCACGCCCAGGGAGCGGGCCTCGTCGTCGCCCAAGGCCAACAGGTTGAGGTCGCGCGCCGTCAGGGCCAGCGCGGCGGCGCCGACGACAATGGGCGGGAGGGCGATCCGCACATGGTCCCAGGAACGCGAGTCGAGTCCGCCGGCCAGCCAGTAGAGGATTTCGCGCAACGGCCCTTCGCCTGGGAGCAGGTAGATGACGGCGGAGATTACGGCCCCGAGGAAGGCGTTGACGGCAACCCCGGCCAGGAGCAGCGTGGCCATCGATAGGCGTCCGCCCACGGCTGCGATGCCATAGACCAGCAGCAGGGCCAAGGCCGCGCCGGCGAAGGCAAATACGGGCAGGGCCAGCCAGAACAGGTCAACCAATCCGATGGCGATGGCGGTGACCGCGCCCACGGCGCCCCCGGCGGAAACGCCGATGATGCCGGGATCGGCCATGGGGTTGCGAAACAGTCCCTGCATGGCCGTGCCCGAGAGGCCGAGCGCCATGCCGACCGCAGCTCCCACGATGATGCGCGGCAGGCGGATTTGTTCGATCACCAGCTGCGCGGTGCGGTCGACGGCAGGTCCGTCGAAGCCCATGGCCGACAGCGTGGCCCAAACCACGTCAAGGGTTTTGATCGGAACCGGTCCCAGACGCAGGGAGATCAACCCCGTCGCCAAAACCAACACGGACAGAACCGGGAGGCCAATGGCCAGTCGGGCACCAACGCCCAACCGGCGGAAGGAACGCAGTGTGTGCTGTCCACCCAAAAGACAAAACCTCCAGCGCTACTCCGCCGGAGGCATGACTCGCAGGACCGGGCGCGTGCCCGGACGCCGAGTGACCTCTCTGGAGCGGAGAGTCGTCACCTGATCATCCAGGCAGGTCTCCTGGCTTACGGGCGGATTCAGCCAAGCCCTTCCCATCGGTGTGCCGACAGTGGGCTTCGGCTCCGTCTCCCGCTTACAGTGGCGCCACCGCGGCGGATTTGCACCGCCTTCCCATATTCTCCCGGGATGGGCACCTGGACGAGTGTCTGACGCAAGGTTACATGCCCCTCCAAGGCCTGTCAATAGCGCGGGGGAACCGTTGCCGAACCAGCCGGAGGCAGAAACCATATTCCTGACAGACTGGAGCCGGTGATGGTGCTTGGCAAGCCAATGCAAGCATCGTGCCATCGTTCAGGGGGCATGGAAGCCCGAGCCACAACCTGTCGGCGATGTAATGGGGAGGGTTGGGACTGGCTCCTACAATAGGGGCGACGGTTTGCAGAACCAACCGTGTTTCCATCCGCATTCAACAGGCTGACCATGCTGACAATCGGTGTCTCGGCAGATTTCCACACCTTGGGCCGGAGCGTGGTGGAACCGGTGGAACGCGCGCTGGCCGCCGCCCCGGGACATGTGCAATACCGCTGGTTTGAAGCCACCGGGGTGGACGCGGCCGGGCCGTATGTGTCCGCCAACGACATCGCGGGCCTGGACGGCGCAGTGCTGCTGGCCTACCGCTTTGCCGAATCGTCCCTGACGGAGGAATCCACCCTGGCCGTCATCGGCCGGTGGGGGGTGGGCTACGACCGGCTGGACGTGCCAACGCTCACGCGCCACGGGTGTTTGTTGGCCATCACCCCGGATGGCGTGCGCCGGCCGGTGGCGGAAGCCATCGTGACACTGCTGCTGGCCTTGGCCAAGCAGCTCATGCCCCGCGCGGCCGTGGTCGCATCCGGAGACTGGAGCCTGCGCAACGCCACGCTGTCCTACGGTCTGGAAGGCAAGGTGGTCGGTTCCGTGGGCATGGGCAACATTGGGGCCGACCTCTTCCGCCTGTTGGCACCGTTCGGGTTTGCCAGGATGCTGGCCCACGACCCCTATGTGCAGCCGGAACTGGCCGCGGAACTCGGCGTGGAGCTGGTTGGTTTGGAGGAACTGCTGGCGGAGTCGGATTTCGTCGCCCTCAACTGCCCGCTCAACGCGGAGACCCACCACCTGATGAACCGGGAGCGGTTGGCCCGGATGAAGTCCACCGCCTACCTGATTAACACCGCCCGGGGTCCGGTGGTGGATCAGGAGGCGCTGGTCGAGGCGTTGCAGCGGGGTGTGATCGCGGGTGCCGGTCTCGATGTCCAGGATCCCGAACCGCTGCCCTTGCCCCATCCCCTGACCGAACTGGACAATGTCATCCTGACACCCCATACGCTGGCCTGGACCGATCAGCTGTACGAACTCAACAGCACCGGTGCGGTTGACAACGTGCTGGCGGTGTTGCGCGGCGACATTCCCGAACCCACCGTCAATCGCGACGTGCTGGATTCACCCCGGTTTCAGGCGAGCCTGGCCCGGTTCAGGACTGCGGCGGCCGTCTGAGCGGAAGGCCGACCGCACCGTCTGGCCCGCGGTGCCGGCCGGATTGCAGGACTGTAGCCGCCTGCCGTAAGATTCGGAGGTCGGCGAGCGAGGGTGCCAACCGATCCGGCCGGCAGCCAGTCCTCGATCACCAGTCGAAACAGGAAGCGAACCATGAGCGTGTTCACACAGGCCGAACTCGACGCCTGGGAAAGGGATGGCTACATTGTTCTGAAGGAAGCGGTGCCCAAGGCCCAGTGCGATTCCGTGGTGGATGCCATATGGGAGTTCCTGGAAATGGACCCCGACGATCCCTCCACGTGGTACAGCCTGCCGCCGTGGCACGCCCGGACGGGCATGGTCGAGATGTACCACCACCAGTCCATGTGGGACAACCGGCAGACACCCCGCATTCATGCAGCCTTCAGCCAGTTGTTCGGCACGGAGAAGCTGCTTCTGAGGGTGGTGGACCGGGTCAACATGAACCCCCCGGTGCGGGAAGAGCATGCCTACGAGGGATTCATCCACTGGGATTTCGAGCCCCATACCTGGCCCATCCCGCTCATGGTGCAGGGGGTGCTCCTGCTCCGCGATACGAGCGCCGAGCAGGGGGGCTTCCAATGCGTGCCGGGTTCCCATCTGCAGGTGGACAAGATTCTGGCGGCACAGAAGGAAGGGACCAACCACAGGACCCCCGACCTTGGGGATCTGGAAGTGCGGGCCATCCCGGGCCAGACCGGGGATCTGGTGATTTGGCACACCGCCCTGCTGCACGGCAACGGCCCCAACCGGACGGACAAGCCCCGGCTGGCCCAGTACATTGCGATGCGCAGCGCGGAACCGGACGATCCGAAGCACCGGGAGAAATTGGTCCAGAACTGGCGCAGGCGGGCCCCCATGGATTTCCGGAGCCCGCGGGCCTTTCCGGCTGATCCGCGTCATCTGGACGAACATCAGCCCGAACCGGCACACTTAACTTCCCTCGGCCGGCGCCTGGTCGGCCTCGACGACTGGGACTGACGCGTTTCCGATGCGCGAATCAAGGTACAAGGCCGCCATCATCGGCACCGGCGGCATCTCAAGGGCCCATGCCGGTGCCCTGGCGGCCCATGCCGATCGGGTGGAACTGGTCGCCGCGGTCGACATCGATGGGGACCGGGCCCGGGACTTCGCCGACCAGCACGGCGTCCCCCAGTCTTTCACCGACCCCGAGTCGATGCTGGCACGTGTCCGGCCGGACATTGTGCATGTCTGTACCCCACCCGGCCTCCACGCCGACCAGAGCGTGGCCGCCATGGAAGCCGGAGCCTGGGTCCTGTGTGAAAAGCCCCTCTGTGCCTCGCTGGCCGAAATGGACCGCATCGAGGCCGGGGAGGCGGCCACGGGCAACTATACGAGCAGCGTCTTCCAGTGGCGCTTCGGTTACGGCGGCCGCCATCTCAAGGAGCTGATCCAGAAGGAAGCCATGGGCCGGTTGCTGGTTGCCAACGTGCTGACCACCTGGTACCGCGGCGATCCGTACTTCGCCGTGCGCTGGCGCTCCACCTGGAAGGCGGCCGTGGGCGGCTGCACGGTCGTGCACGGCATCCACATCATGGACTTTGCCCTGTGGCTGATCGGCGAGTGGCGCGAAATCCGGGCCATGATGGCCACGTTGGCCCACGACATCGAGGTGGAGAACGTCTCCATGGCGAGCGTGCGGTTTGAGGACGGCGCCATGGCCAGCTTCTCCAACAGCATCCTCTCGCCGCGCCAGGAAAGCGTGCTGCGCCTGGACTTCGCCGACGCCACGGTCGAGATGACACGCAATGTCTACACCTACGGCAACCAGGACTGGCGCTATTCCACCTGGGAGGGCTCGCCCCATGCGGACGCAGTCAAGGAGTGGGGCAGCCTGCCGCCGGACGTGCCGGCGTCTCATGTCACACAGGTCGGGTCCTTCCTGGACAGTCGGGACCGCAACGAGCGGCCCGAGGTCAGCGGGGCCGACATCCGGGGCACCATCGAATTCCTGACGGCCTTCTACAAGTCCGCGGTCGAGGGGCGTCCGGTGCTCCGGGGCGAGATCCGGCCCGGCGATCCCTGGTACCGGCTCATGAACGGACAGTTCCACCTTCTGGACGAGGCCGCAGCCTAATCGTTCCGGCCGGTTCCGTGCGGTTTGCACGGACCTTCTCGTTTCGGCACCCGGAGATGCATGCCATGACAGACCTTCATGCAACTGCACGCGGCGATCATCTGGTCGATGTCTGGCATGGCCGGCACCGACTCTGCCGCTACAACACGCGGCCCCTGATGGAGGAGATACAGGGGCGCCGGCCCTACCTGCATCCCGTCTCGACGCTTGGTGGCACCGTGGTGACCGAGGAAAAGCACTTCGACCACGAGTGGCACAACGGTATCTCGATGACCTGTCCCTGGCTTTCCGGCTATAACTTCTGGGGCGGTCCCACCTATGTGCGCGGCGAGGGCTACCAACGACTGGACAACCTTGGACAGCAGCGGCAAACGGCCATCGCCAAGGTCTCTGCCGGCGACGGGCAGCTGGCTTGGCGGCAGTCCCTGGATTGGCTCACCCCGGATCGGGAGGAGCCCCTGTTGACGGAGGAACGGCTCCTGACCATCGGCGACGCCGACCCCGCCACGGGGAGCTGGGCCCTGGACTTCGACATCGCACTCCTGAACACGAGCGAGGCCGGCCTCCTGTTCGGCTCCCCGACCACCGAAGGGCGGGAGATGGCCGGCTACGGCGGGGTGTTCTGGCGCGGACCGCTGGCCATGCTGCACGGCACCGTGCGGACCGCCGAAGGCCAGGGCGGCGATGATCAGATGGGGGTGCGCAGTCCGTGGCTGGCCTACACCGCGGTGCATGCCACCACAGACCAGACAGCCACGCTGGTGTTCCTGGACCATCCGGAGAACATCCGGTTTCCGTTGCGCTGGTTCGTACGCACACAACCCTTCCCGTTGGCCAGTTTTGCCTTTGCGTTCGACGAATACCTGCCCCTGGAGCCCGGCCGGACCCTGCAGCGCCGGCACCGCATCCTGGTGTGCGACGGCGAACCGTCCGGAGACCAGATTGAGGCGTGGCATGCACAGTGGCTGGGCCGGACGTGACGTCCCCGGTTGGAATCGGTGTGGTGGGTTGCGGCGTCATTGGCACGCAACACGTCCGCGTGGCCTCCGCATTGACCTGCGCCCGTCCGCGGGCCGTCCTGGATCTGGAGCGCGACCGGGCCGAGGCCCTGGCGGCAGCCCACGGGGTGCCCAGGGTGTGTGCCGACCTGGAGGAGATGCTGGCCCTGCCGGAGGTGGAGGCAGTGGTCATGGCCGTGCCGGCCGCCTTCCGCATGCCGATGTCCAGGCGGATCCTGGCGGCGGGCCGCCATCTTCTGCTTGAAAAGCCCGTGGCGATGAATGCCGATGAAGTAAGACGGCTCGCGTCGTGGCGCGGTCCCGACCAGGTGGTGGCCTGCTGTGCAGCCCGGTTCCGCTGTCTCGGAGCCTTTGGTCCGGTGCATGAAGTGCTGGCGGCCGGGAAGCTGGGAACACCGCAGGGCGCGGTCTTTCGGGCGCTGACACCGGCTCCGCCGCGACCCGAGGTCCTGCCGCCGGCGTGGCGGTTGCAGACCAGCCTGAACGGGGGCGGCGTGCTCATGAACTGGGGCTGCTACGACCTGGACTACCTGCTGGGCATGTGGCCGGAGCCGCTTGTGCCGCGCACCGTGCGCGCGCGGATGTGGGGCCTGGGTCCGGACTACCGGAATTTCGTGATCCCGGATTCCGACGGGGAAACCCATGTCGCGGCCTGGATTGAGTGTGAAGGCGGATTTCAGATTTCCTACGAGAGGGGCGAGTATCATCCGGGACCGCGCCGTGCGGAATTCCAAGTGTTTGGCGACCGCGGCAGCCTGGATTTGACCATGGTGCCGAACCAGGGCCAGGTTGATACCCTCTGGCGCAGCGATGATGTGGCGGGGTGTGTGCCCGAGACGGTGCAGTGCCATCCCGACCGGGCGGCCGACCTGCACAGCGGCGTGGTGGCGGATTTCTGCCGGGCCGTGCGGTCCGGTTCCGAGCCGGCGACCGGGTTGGAATTTTCGTTTCGGGTCCAGGCCACGTTGGACGCAATGTATCGGTCGGCCGAGTCCGGCTGTTCGGTGGAAGTTGAGCCGGTCCTCTGAACGCCTTGCCCATGCGTGGCACGGCAGGACGGATCGGCGGCAAACACAAGGAGATAGGGACGATGCGAGTGGTGGTGACCGGCGCGGCCGGAAAGATCGCGGGACAGGTTCTGCCCGCCCTGCGGGAGCGCTACGACCTGGTGCTGATCGACGTGCGGGAGATCAACCGGGAGGGTGAACGGGTGGAGGGCATCCGGATGGCCGACCTGGTCGACCGCAATCGGGATGCCTACCGGCATCTCTTCCGCGGTGCCGATCGGGTGGTCCACTTCGGCTTCGTGCGGCCGCCGGACGGCGACAATGCGGCCGATGCCAACTACTGGGCGGAACAGGCCAACATTCAGATGGCCTACAACGTCATGCAGACGTCCTGGGAAGAAGGAGTCGGGCGCGTGGTCATGGCTTCCTCAAACCATGCCGCGGACTACTTCGAGGATCTAATCCTCGATGGGGTCTGGGACGGCGTGAATCCCGCGGACAAGGCCCTGTCGGACAACTACTACGGCTGGGCCAAGGAAGTGTACGAGCACCTGGGCTTTGTCTTTGCCTGCGGCCGCATGAACGGCACACCGCTGGAGAATGTGCAAATCCGGATCGGCGGCCCGCGCGAGGACGACATCGCACGCGTGGAGCCGGGCGACCTGCGGCGCATGCACCGCGCCCTGGCCGTGTACATCAGCGACCGGGACATGCAGCAGCTGTTCGTGAAGAGCCTCGAGCACGAGGACATCCGCAACGAACAGGGAATTCCGTTCCAGATCTTCTACGGGATCAGCGGGAACACGCATGCCTTCTGGAGCATCGTCAATGCCCGCAAGGTCATCGGGTACGCACCCCGGGACAACAGCGAGCTGCGGTTTGCGGCGCAAATTGCCGAACACCTGAAGGCCCATGCCGTCCGCAACGGCCAGTGGGACAACGCAACTTCATAAGCCGAGCAAATCTGCTCGGCGAACGTGACGGCCGTTTTGGGTGGTCCCGGTAGCGGCCATCGCCTGCAGGATGCGGTTACGGCAATGAACAGCGATGACGATGCCGACCGCGAAAGGCCGAAATCCCGATTGACGGGGTCTCCGGTGGAGCCGACGACGGCAAGGTCGGGATTCGGGCCAAAACGGAACGTGCGCGGCCGCGGGGACACAGACCACGACCGTCGTACTTGACCGTTCGGGGGGCCCCGGTTTCCGGGTCGCATGATGGCCCCGCGGATCGCTTAGAATGAAGGAAGCCCCGGCGACGAAGCTGCCGAGGCTTCGTGTTCACGGGCGGTAGTGGCCTCCGCCCCGAACCAGCCGACAGGAGGACGAAACTCCCATGGCCGAACCCAGTGTACACCGCACCATGAACGCCGATACCTTCGAAGCCCTGCAGGCGGCAGGCTTCGACAGCAAGCAGGCCACCGTGCTGGCCACTGCCATTCCCGACATCGAGCCGCCCTTGGAGCGGCTGCGTAGCGAGATGGATCTGCGCTTTGTCGAGCTGCGGGGCAAGATGGACCGTCGCTTCGCCGAGCTGCGGGGCGAGATGGACCATCGCTTCGCCGAGCTTGAGCGTCGACTCAACGCGCAGACTTGGGCGATCGTGGGCACGTTGGTCGCGATCGGCGGCTTGGTGGCGGCCACCAACCTGTGGGGCTGAACCGGGCCTCTGCGACCGTCTTTGCCTTTGGCGCCTGCAGTCAACGGCAACAACAGGGAATAGCGTATTCGCCTGCGCACTCACGATGTTGCGCTCCCGCTACAGCACCCGGTCGTGGTCAATTGGCACCTGGTAGTTGCGGCATCCCGGAATCACCGGTGCGGCTCCCTGTTCCATAATCACGCGTCGCAGGTCGTCGGAGGCGTAGGCCCGGTCCGCCAGGACATGGTCGGGATGCAGCCCCGCCAGCAGCGGCTCGGCCTGGGGTGCATCGCTGGCCCGGCCCGGGGTCAGATGCACGCGCAAGACCCGTCCGGCGGTGTCGTTCAGGACATGCAGCCTGGTGCCGTGGCCACCCCAGCTGCGGCCCTGGGCCTGCCCCTCCGGACCGCCCACTGCCCCGGCCGGCACGTGGGTGAAGTCCAGATGCACCCGTGCCAGGTTGGCCCAGACCTCGGACACGGTCGCCAGCCTACGTTCCCAGACTCCGGCTTGGCACCAGCGGCCGAAAGACACTGTTCCAGTGACCGAAACGGGGTGGCAGGTCACGCCAGGGGATCCCCGTGCGCACCAGGCGGTACAGGGCTTGGCATGCAACGTTGCGCAGTGCGTGGCGGAACATGGCAGAGGCCTTGTGAAGAGGGGAACAACCGGGTCTGCGATGATAATCCACAGGTCCCACGGCCAATGTCTGAATCGGAAACCAAAGGTTGTAATCGATGCGCTATTCCTTTATGAGCTTTTCCTGCCCCGAACTGTCGCTCCAGGCCATGCTGGATACGGCGGCGGACCTGGGCTACGCCGGCGTCGAACCGCGCGTGGATGCCAACCACGCGCACGGCGTCGAGACGTCCCTGAGCCCGGCCCAACGGCGGGATGTGCGTGCCCGGGTGGCGGACAGCGCGGCCGACATCTGCTGCATTGCCTCCTCGTCGCGCTATTCGGAGCCGGCCACCCTTGAGGAAAATCTGGCGCAAACGAGGCGGGAGATCGACTTGGCGGGCGACTTGGGGGTTCCGGTCCTGCGGGTGTTCGGCGGGCAGATTGCGGAGGGCATTGACCGGGACGCCGCCATCGCCAACCTGTCCGCGGCCCTGGCCCGCGTGGCGGACGAGGCCGGCCAGGCCGGGGTGACGGTCTGTGTAGAGACGCACGATGCCTGGTGCAACCCCCACCATGTGGCCGCCGTACTGGCGAACGTCAACCATCCCGCCGTCGCGGCCAATTGGGACGTCCTCCATCCCGTGCGGGCCGAGGGCATTTCGGTGGCCGAGTCGCTTGCGGTGCTGGGACCGTGGATTCGGCATGTGCACATGCACGATGCCACGCTGGAGCCGGGTCGCATCCGGTACGTGCCGATGGGCACGGGTAATATCGACCATCGCGAAGTGATCCAGGGCCTGCGCGAAATCGACTACGACGGTTGTCTGAGCGGCGAGTGGATCGGCTACAGTCCCTGGCAGGAGCACCTTCCCCACGAAATCGGGCAGTTGCGCCGTTACGAAGCCGACTTGGCCTGAACCCCGTCCATCAACAATGCAGGTACCGCCATGAGTGTGAGGGTCGTCGACCACGCCCTGTGGGTCAGGGACATCCGGACGCGCATGCCGTTCCGCTACGGCATCGCAGCCATGACACGGGTTCCGCACCTGGTCGTGGAACTTGAACTCGAGGCGGACGGCCGCCGTACGCGCGGCCTGGCTGCCGAAAGCCTGGTACCCAAGTGGTTCACCAAGGATCCGGATTCGCCCTATGCGGACGATATTCGGGACATGCTGGCCCAAATTGAGGGAGCCGTCGCTGCGGCCCGGGAAGCGGGCGGGCAAGCCTCCGCGTTTGCGCTGTGGCGCCGCGTCTACGAGGCCCGGGCCGAGGAAGCCGGGATACCCGGACTGCTGGCCAATCTGGGCACAAGCCTGGTGGAACGGGCCTTGCTGGACGGGGTATGCCGCAGCCGCGGCCAGACTTTGGCCGACGCCCTGCGGGGAGACGGGCTCGGATTCGAGGCGGACTATTTCCACGCCTCGCTGCGCGGGGCTGCACCGGACCGGATTCTGCCCCGCCAGCCGCTGCGGACCTTGCAGGCCCGGCACACCGTGGGGCTGGGAGACCCGCTGACGGCAGCCGACATCCCGAAGGAGGAAAGGCTGACCGACGGCCTGCCCCAGTCCCTGGAGGCGGTGGTGCGCGTGTATGGCGTGCGGTGGTTCAAGATCAAGATTGGCGGCCAGGCCGAGGAGGATCTGGAGCGGCTCCGACAGATTGCCACTCTGTTGGGCGGCTCGAGGCCCGATGCCCGCTACACGCTGGACGGCAACGAACAGTATCTGGACTTTGGGACGTTCCGAACGTTCTGGGAGACCCTGGCCCGGGATCCGGATTTGCAGTCGTTCCGAAGCGGCCTGGAATTCATCGAGCAGCCCCTGCACCGGGATATCGCCCTGGATCGGGAGACCACCGAAGTGCTGCGGACCTGGGAAGACCATCCGCCGGTGATCATCGACGAATCGGACGGGGACATCGGGGGCCTGTCCAGCGCTTTGGCGAACGGCTATCAGGGCACAAGCCACAAGAACTGCAAGGGGGTGTTCAAGAGTGTGGCCAACCTGGGCCGCCTCCAACAGTTGCGCGACGAAAACCCGGACCGGGCCTATGTACTGTCCGGGGAGGATCTGACGAACGTTGGCCCCATTGCCCTGCTTCAGGATCTGGCCGTCCTGGCTTCGCTGGGCATTCCCCATGCCGAGCGCAACGGACACCACTACTTCACCGGCCTGTCCATGCAGGCCGATCCGATCCAGGAGACGATGCTGGATCACCATTCGGACCTGTATCGGCGCCACGTCTTGTCCGGCGGCGACACACCGGTTGTCGCCATCGATGAGGGCCGGGTGCAACTGGGGAGCGTGGTTGCGGCTCCGTTCGGCTACGGACCCTCACTCGACCTGGATGGATTCAGCCCGCTTGCCGACTGGGACGTGTCGGCCTACCGCGAGATCTAGCAAGCGGAACGCGTCATGGCAGGCACCACTCCGGTCATTGTCTGTTCGGAGAACGGTCTGGCTGCGGCCGAGGAGGCCATCGAGCTCCTGCGGCAGGGCCGCAGCGCCCTGGACGCGGCCGTGGCGGCCGCAACCCACGTGGAGCAGGATTTGGCGGACAACTCGGTTGGCCGCGGCGGCATACCCGGCATTCTGGGCAACGTGGAACTGGATGCAAGCCTGATGGACGGCCGCACCCGCCAAGCCGGTGCCGTGGCCGCCCTGACCTGGACCAGCCAGGCCGCCCGTCTGGCTCGCGCCGTGTTGGAAGAGACCCCCCATGTGCTGGTCGCTGGGGAGGGAGCCAACCGCCTGGCGCGGGCGTGCGGTCTGGCCGAGGAAACCCTGGAACATGAATCCGGCCTGGATGTGTGGCGCAAGCGGTTCGGCAGGGCCGGCATCGATCCCGATGCCCTGACCGACGACGAGGTGCTGACGGCCGTGAACCGGCTCACGAGCCAGTTGAGTTTGCTGGCGGAGCAGGACGACGAACGGGAGATTCCCGACGATCCGAAGACCGGGACGGTCAACTTCCTGGTGCGGGACACCGACGGCAACCTGGCCAGCGTGGTGTCCACGTCGGGCCTGGGCTGGAAGCATCCGGGTCGGGTCGGCGACTCGCCCATCATCGGCGCCGGCAACTACTGCGACAACCGATATGGGACGGCTACCTGCACCGGCATGGGCGAGTTGTGTCTGCGGACGCTGACGGCGAAGTGCGTGGTGGACGGCCTGCGCCGGGGCGCGACGCTGCAGACGGCGGGCCGGGAAGCCTTGCGGGAGTTGGATGATCTGTCCCGCGGGCACGGCCAGTTCATCGGGTTCATTGCGTTGGCGCCGGATGGTCGCCACGCCGGCTTCAGCGAGCGATCCGGACGTACCTACGGTTGGATTTCGGGCGGCATGCGCAAGGGTGTGCTGTCGCCACGGCTGACGCTGGCGGAACTGGGCGGCTGAACCGGAGATTTCCGGTCCAGTTGGCTGTTATTGGCAAGGATCGCGCAGGGCGGCAGGCATCGGGACGCGGTGTGTTTGGAGAGGGTTGCCTACGGGTAACTTTGTTCCTCCAAACATTGCGCATGATCTGCTTGCCAGGCTCGGCTATGATTTGGCACTGCCGTTCCTTCACCTGCTCCGGTCCGGCCCTTCCCGGACCAGCACCCAGCCCTGCTGGCCCTGCACCACGTGGCTTGCCAATGCTTGCCTCACGGTCCCGTTACCTGTCCAGGATATTTGAGAACCAAAATGAATGAGCGTCCCAGCCACTTGTCACAATGCGTCGTACCTGTCATTTTGGTATTGCTGTTGTTGGTGGGCTCCTTGTTGCCGGCATCACCTGTGCATGCGCAGGCCGAATCAGCAGAGTCCGACCAGCAAGGCCCTGCGGTCGTAGGGGCATACGGGAATCTGAATGAGCACCACGAGGGTCGTTTTTCGCTATATCGCACCGGAGATCGTGTTACTGCCACTTTCATGACAACGCGGTCCCCGGTACATTACTGGACACGTCAACACGCAGAGCCGCTTTTCTACGTGCCGCCCGACTATCGTCCACCTATTCCTGTCATCAGGGAAGTTGATGGTCATCACGTCCTGATTGACGGCACGCCGGATCCAGCACAGCCAAATCCGCGCCGATTTCAACTAAAAGTAGACCCGGACGGTGCGGTGAATTATGTGGGCAACTCCGATCTGGAAGGAGTGGGTTACCTGGCATACACCTTGGAAACGATCTGGGGAGTCTCCCTGGCTGCCCATTTCGCGGCGTTGGGGGAAGTCCTGACCGAGGCCTGGTCTCGAAGCGGGTTTACGTCGCTACCGGTAGTTCCGTATGCCGCACCGGAACCTACTGCTTCCGACACCAACGAAGGACCCAGTCTGACATTGGCACTGGAATCTGCGACAGCGCTACCGCCGCAGGCTTCTCAACCGTTGGATGAAGCCAAACGGTTGCCTGAGGCAGCAGCAGCAGAATTGTTGGCCAAAGTACCCCAGTTGGCAGTCCGCACTGCAGACAGGTCACCCAAGCTGCCAATCACAAGAAGGGACCCACCGCCCGCAGGAGGGTTGGAAGTTCAGGCGTTTCAGCCCAGGGGCGACGAAGCACCGCAAGTGCCTCAACCGGAAGACCTGGAAGTGGTCCGCTTCACTCCCTCGGGACCTGTAGATTGGGTGCCCCGCGTTCACATTGTCTTCTCAAAGCCAATGGTCCCATTGACCGGTCACGCAGCGTTGGCTGAACGGCTTCCTGAGGTGACCGTGTCGCCTCCGTTGGAGGGGGAGTGGCGTTGGCAGGGCACGCAGACCCTTCTGTTCCAACTTTCCGAAACTCCAACGGGAGCGACCCGCTACAAAGTCAAAGTAGCACCCGGGATTGAGTCGTTGGACAATTCAACCTTGGACCATGGCTTCACGGGTGAGTTTGATATGCCCAGGTTACGTCTGGAACATACGTGGCCGTACCGGAATGCCGCCCTGCTGCTGGAGCCCTATTTGGTACTGGGATTCAATCAATCCATAAACATCCAGGAATTGCTTCCCTACCTTTCGTTGAGTTCAGCCTCCCGGTTTGTTGGCTTTGAAGTGATTCCCTTGGACGATCCGTTGTTGCCGCAACAGGTTCAGGACGTGTTGTCCCGTACAACTCCCTCGCACAGCTTGCTGCTACGGCCTTCAAATCCACTGACTCTGGACACTAGGTACACCTTATCCATTGCTCCGGGCGCTCCTTCGGCAGAAGGACCACTGTGCACCCTGGAGAAGCAACAAACAGAATGGGAAACTTACGGTCCGCTGAAGATCACTTCGACCGATTGTGGCCGGAATGGATATTGCTACAGAGGCGATTCATTTCATGTCAGTTTCAGCAACAGTCTGAACACTGATTCACTGGTCACGAGCATGGTCAGCATTAGACCCGATCTGCCGGATGGCAAGATGCATATCAGTCCAGATGGCATATGGCTGACAGGGTCAACAGCACCAGACACGGTCTACACTTTGCGCATCGCGCCGGGGGTAACCGATGTGTATGGCCAGACCTTGGATGCAGTTCAAGAGCTGCAGTTTCGGATAGAGAGAGAACGCCAACAACCTGCAGGCCTGCATTTGCCCAATTTCTTGGAAGTCCTCCATCCGGACGATGGGGGCAAGTACTCACTGTTGACGCGGGATTTGGACCACTTGGAGATTACTTTGTATCAGGTTACACCTGCCGACTGGGATGTGTATTTGGCGACCGGGCAGGGGCTGTGGGGTCCAACATGGGGAACAACAGGTCATAACAGCAGACGACAATTCATGGTAACTGTTCAGGTACCCCGGGTTCGGTCAACCTGAGGGATTGACGGAGCCGGTT
>CAZMKQ010000020.1:0-42235 GCA_964566955.1 uncultured Caldilineaceae bacterium
CGCCGCCCCGGCCCCGCCCCTCAAGCGAGCAGAACCGGGGTACCTGAACAGTTACGGATTCTGAAGCAGCGATCGACTTGCCAAATCCTTCGGCTCGTAGTGCCTTCACATTTCGTTCGGTCCAACGGCTGTTTGTTCGCGACGCGCAATTCGTTGGCCACACCCATTGGTTACGCCATGTAGTCGTTCGGGGTGTCCTCGTTTGCCTGATCGCGCTTTTGATGTTGCTGGACTTGCGGGCGACCGCCGCATACCATCGCGCTCTATCCATTAGTGGAGGATTGGGGGACCACTCCAATGCCTCCTACCATCTCACATCGGATCTGCTCAATTCGGACGCACTGGGCGAACTAATCGTGCTTGATTGGGGAATGGCCGCACAAATTCGGTACCTGAGCAAGGGGAGGCTCAATCCAATTGAGGTTTTTGGATATGCATCGATGTCCGAACCAGATGGCGATTTCTCAGAGCGGCTTGAACTTTACCTGCACGACGAGACGAATGTATATTTGTTGCGGAATCCAAGTCACGAGGTTTTTCGCGGGCGACGGACGGTTTTCGAAAATGTGGTAAAAGAACATGATCGCTGTCTGTTGCGACAAAATGTATATTTTCAAGGTAACGGCACTCCCTTGTACGAACAATGGCGTGTGCTTGCCTGTCCATATTGAATATCGCATGTAAAGCCTGTCGTGGATGCGCGTTGCTTATGCAATAGTCATATTCTGCTAATATTTGGCTCAATTGCAGATCCCTATATATCAACGCGTACGGTTGCTTGGGGCCTGCTGCAAAGAGAGTCGCAACGATAGGTCGCGGTTCGTAAAGAAACGGGAACCTTTACCGGTGGATTTGGGAATTCCGGACCGGTGGGATGTTTGTGTGTGTCGGCGGGGCAATGTCCCGAAGTGGGGCATCCCTGTTGTCCGGGGTGTCATAGTGGATGGGAACATGCAGCCATTCGTTCCTGGCCAACCTGGTGTGATGACGCAGACTTCAAGGTCTGAAGTGTGGGGTTTGACGGAAGCTGCGGCATTGGTCCGGCATCTGCGATGCAGCCAAGGCCCAATGGCCTTGGCTGGTCATGCTGATATTCCTGCCAACCGTCCACCGGGCTCGGGTATGGAACGTTGTGTTTCTGGCCCGGCAAAAAGAAGATCTGCTCGGCTGGCAACTGGCTGGTGTTGTGACGCCAACCTCCAAGCCCTGACCTCACCGGTTCGAGTTGGATGCCGGTGGCCTGCCGCTACCCGTGTGGAGCCGAGCACCGGTGCCTGTCGCAGGCCTGTGTGTCCGTCTGAGGTGCCGTGCGGCGGGGAATTCGAGGTTCGGGCAGTTTGGAAGCCAGTTTGGTTGATGGATGACATTATGGAAGTAATGTTATACTTTGGTCAAATCGGTCGTCCAGGACAGCCACCATGACCAATTCCGCCCTTGTGCCCGGCCCAAACCCCCTGCTTCGCCCCGACGAGCTCCCGGCATCGGTCGAATCACCCGAAGCGCAACGGGCCGCCGCCTTGGTGGCGGTTGAACTGGACAAGATTCAACAGGCGGCCCGCAATGTGGACAGGATTGTCTCCGACCAGGAGATGATCGCCATTTGGCTGCGCCGGCAAGTCTCCGAACACACCCGTACTTCCTATGAGCACGCCTGGAATGCGTGGCAAGCGCACAGCAGGGGACTGCCCATGGCCAACACGACGTTGGCCAACCTGCAGGACTTCCAGGGGATGTTGGCGGAAAGCCGCAAGCCGGGCAGCGTCAACACCATGATGAGTGCGCTCCGCTCCGCTTTCGGCATGGCCCACCGCAGGGGTTACTTGAAATCCAACCCTTGTGCCGAGATCAACGATTTGCCCAACCCCAATCGGAGCGGAACCGCCTCCGCCCTGAGTCGGCGCATCCTGACCCGCACTGAAGTCGCCCGCCTGCTCGAGGCTGCCCGGGCTGGCCGCGACTTTGCACTGTACCTGATGCTCTACCACACTGGTTGCCGAGTTTCCGAAGTGCTCGCCCTGCGTTGGGGAGACCTGAATCTGGACGGCCAACCGCCCATGCTGACTGTTCTGCAGGGGAAAGGTGGCATGGGACGAGTGATCCGCCTGTCGGACCGATTGTGGAAGACGCTGGTCGAGTTGCGGCCCCCGGACGCGCAGCCGGATGGTCTGGTGTTCGCCACGCGCACAGGCCGGCCCATCGCCCGCAGCAACACTTGGAAATCCCTGCGTCGCACGGCACAACGGGCCGGCATTGATCGTGACATAAGTCCACACTGGTTCCGACATGCCCATGCCAGCCACGCCCTCGACGGCGGTGCGCCTGTTCAGTCCGTTAAGGAGACGCTGGGCCACGCCTCGCTGGCCACCACCTCCATCTACGCCCATGCCCGCAACGGCGGTGACAGTGGCTTGTGGCTCGACTGACGGGATTTCGGATTGTCAGCCCCGTGGTTTCGGAAGGGCGGTTGTCCGGACTCCGTTCGGCGTGTCCGGCATCCTTGGAATTCCTCTCAAGTTGTCAGCCATACGCCTTTGAGCGATCGCGATGCGCCCGGCGCGGTCATGTCGGGTTGTGCCGGGAGCGGCAGCCGGGAGCGCCATCCGTGTGGCGTTCGTGGAACGGTCCGGACGGTACCGGACATCAAATGGGGTGGAGGCCGGGAAACGTCAAACCGGTGGTTTCATCCAGGCCGAACATCAGGTTTGCCGATTGGACCGCCGTTCCGGCAGCGCCTTTCATGAGATTGTCGATGGCACAGATGCAGACCAGCCGTTGCGAGGAACTGTCCAGTGCGAAGCCAACGTCTGCCCAGTTGCTGCCCGCCAGGATTTTGGGTTCCGGGTATCTGTAGCTCCCCTTCGCTTCCTTAACCACGCGTACAAACGGCTCCGCCTTCCAGGTGGTGCGGAACGCCTTCCAAATGCCGCGTTCAAGGGTGCCGGGCGGCACAAAGAGATGGACTGTGGCCAGGGCCGCCCGCACGTTGTCGATGGCGGTTCCGCTCATGTGGACTCTGGCACGGGTACCGTTGGCTGCAAGGAGTTGGAGGACCTCGGCCGTGTGTCGATGCCCGACCGGAGCGAAGCTGCGCATGGCACCGGCGCGCACGGGATGATGGGAAGCATCGCTGGCTTTGTTGCCGGCTTCGCTGCTGCCCACCTTGACTTCGCAAATCAGATCGGTATCGGCAGCCATCAGTCCCGACTGCACCACCGGCAGGATGGCCAAGTTGATGGCCGTGGCGTTGCATCCGACACCGGAGACATATCGCGCGCTCCGGATTCGGTCTCGGTTGAGTTCGGGAAGTCCGTAGACAAACCGCCCCAGCCATTGGGGTGCGGCATGGGGTTTGCCGTACCACTCGGTATACAGGTCGGGATCGTCGAGCCGAAAATCGGCGCTGCAGTCCACAATCCTTTCAGCCAACCCGGCCAACCGATCGATCTGCTGCATCGCCTGTCCATGCGGCAGGCAGAGGAACAGGAGTTGCGCTGGCTCAAGTTCATCCATTCCAATGAACTTGAGCCTGGTCCTTTGACGCAGGTTGGGATGGGTAAAGTGGACAAACGAGCCCTTGTGCCGTTCGCTGGTGATTTGGGTCACTGTGAAGGCGGAGTGATCCAGAAGCAGGCGCAGGAGTTCACCACCTACATAACCGGATCCCCCGGCAATGGCCACGGTGATGCGGTTGCTCATGGGACCAGGAAGGTGTTCGGGGACTTGAGGTTTGGCAACAGGATCCAAGGACAAACCATCCTGTCTGTTGATGGACCTTGAACCGGAGGTTAGCCGGCCGCCGTCTCCATGGCAAAGTCGACGATACATCCCGGAATGTCGACTCCGGTCGGTTTGACGCTGTTGCGGAACTCCATGGTGTGGTTCACCTCGTTCACCAGCAGCCCGCGCTCCGGATCCTCCAGGACGTCGACGGCAACAACCCCGCCGCCTACCGCCTTCGCCGCATCCACACACACCCGGTTCAAATCGGGTGTAACGGGACAATTGCTCGAGACTCCGCCGCGCGCGGTATTGGTGATCCAGTGCGGCGAATCCCGGTAGATGGCACAGATGGTCTCGTCCCCAACGACAAAGGCGCGGATGTCGCGCATGGGCTTTTCGATGTACTCCTGTACATAGTAGATCTTGTGCTGGTAGGTCCCGAGTACCTCCTTGTGCTCGATTACTGCCTCGGCGGCCTCGCGATCGTTGACCTTGGAAAGCAAGCGGCCCCAGGAACCAACAGCAGGCTTCAGTACCACGGGATAGCCGATTTCCTCAATAGCCTCCAAGGCGCTTTGGGGAGTGAAGGCGACTGCCGTGCGCGGCGACGGGACTCCCGCTTGGGTTAGGGCTGCAGTGGTCAGAATCTTGTCCCCGCACACATCCACCACATGGGAACGATTGACGGTTTTCAACCCCCAAGACTCCAGAATGCGCAGGCTGGTCAGCGCCCGGCTGTGCGACAGGCATCGTTCCAACACGACATCGAACCGGTCCCATCCGGCCCGGTTTCGGTCTTGGCAGTCGGCAATATGAAAGGCCAGTTGACGGTCGTCGAGCAACTCGTACTTGACGGCGCGCGCGTCAAGAGCGGCCAGCAGCATCTTTTCCTCGACCCGGAGACGGCCGAAAATGACTCCCATCAACATATGCCCAGGTTGCCTCCGAAGACGGACGGCGGTTGTGGATTCACCACCTATTCGCCGTAGTCCTCGTCGTCCTCTTCGAGTTCTTCAAGGATGAACGGATTGAGGTTCAGCACCTCGAATTCACCAGCGCACCCTTCACACTCCACGATCTCGTTTTGCATCACGTCGAAGAGCATGATTTCCTGCGCGCACACCGGACACTCGACCGTGCCGCTGGCGGTTACTATGTGGGACATGGTGGATCTTGCCTCGAAACAGGTGGGATTCTTCAAACGGTGTCTTTGCAGAATACCGCTGCGTCAGTCAATCCGCCATCTGCCGTTTGATGTACGGGATCAATCCGCCGGCATCAATGATGCGCAGAACGTCGTCGCTGAGCGGTTTGAATGCTGTTGTCCGCCCGTCTTTCGCCGTGATGAGGGCTTCGGTCAACGAAATGGTGGCGGTATCGCCAGTGGAGACGAGATCGACGAAGGCCGGACACTCCAGGGCAAGCAGGCCGTTGTTCAGGGCATTGCGATACCAGATGCGGCTAAAGCTCCGGGCAACAACGGCGTGCACCCCCGCCAGAACCAGACAGGATACCGCCTGTTCGCGGCTTGAGCCACATCCCCAGTTGCTGCCGGCCACCACGATGTCGCCCGTCTGGACGTTGGCAGCGAATCCTGGATCCAGGTCCTCAAGGGCATGGGCCGCAATTTCCTCGGCCGTCTTGAGCGTGTAGGTGTACTTGCCGGGAAAGATGACGTCGGTGTTGACATTGTCCCCGTATTTCCATACGCGCCCTGTGAACTGACGGACCATGCTGGAGGTTGTCATGGCTATCCCAGCTCGCGCGGGTCCACGATGCGGCCGGCTACGGCACTGGCCGCAACGACCGCCGGACTGCTCAGGAATATGTCGGCCGACGGTGTGCCCATGCGGCCGCGGAAGTTCCGGTTGGCACTGGAGATGACCGTTTCGCACGGAGCCGGAATCCCGAAGTGGTTGCCCATGCAGGGGCCGCAGCCCGGCACGCCCAACATGGCTCCGGCACGGGTGAACGTCTCCGCATATCCAAGTTCCATGCAGGCCTGAAGTACCTGGCTGGAAGCAGGAATGATGACCAGGCTCAATCCGGGTGCCACCCGGCGATCGGACAAGACGCTGGCAGCGGCGGACATGTCCTCGAGCCGTCCGTTCGTGCAGGTCCCGATGAAGGCCGAGTCCACCTTGACGTTGCCCAGTTCGGAAAGGGGAACCACATCGTCCACACTGTGCGGTCGGGCAATGTACGGTTCGAGGTCCTCGGCAGTGTAGTGGTGTTCCGATTCCAGTTCGCAGTCCGCGTCCGGGTACAGGCATCCATCCTGCAATGAGGCCGACAAATCGGCCCACGCCGAACTGCCGGCTTCGATTCCCCGGCGCATGGCCAGGCGCTCGAGGCACCAGCTCAGAACCGGTTCGTCGGGACAAATCACCGCGTTCTTGGCACCGAACTCGGCCATCATGTTGGGCAGCACCATGCGCGACTCGAGGGTCATGGCGTGGATGGTGTTGCCGGCGAACTCGATGGACCGGTACAAACCGCCGTCCGCCCCCATGTCGCCGATGATGCGCAGGGCGAAGTCCTTGGCGGTGACTCCCTCCGGCATCGTGCCGTTGAGGTGGATGCGCATGGTCGCGGGAACCTTCAGCCACAACTGGCCCTGGGCCCACAGGGCGGCGACCTCGCTCCGTCCAATGCCGGCGCCAAATGCACCCAGCCACCCAAAGTGGGGGGTATGGGAGTCCGCGCCCAAGATAACCTGCCCGGGTTTGACCACCACTTCTTCTGACAGGACCTGGTGGCAAATCCCCCGGCCAGCCTCGAAAAAATGGTTGATCCCCTGCTCGCCGACAAACTCGCGGATTTCCCGGTGGTTCTGGGCGTGCACCGCGGTCGGTGCCGGCACGGCATGGTCGAGGGTGATGGCCATGCGATCCGGATGCTTGATTCGATCCTGGCCGAATTCTTCCCAGATCCGTCGAATGGCCGCCGTGTTGTCGTGACTGAGTACGACATCGGGTTCGACATCCAGGATTTCGCCCACCGCGCAGGCATCCCTGCCGGCGGCCTTGGCCAGGGCTTTCTGTGCGAATGTCTGTCCAGGCATGGCGCAGGGACACTCCGGGGGACTGCTGGATCGGGAGATTGGGGAATGGCCGGACGATCGTCGGTCAGGCAATGACCGAGTTTGAGTGGAAATCGCGCAGCAGAGCATCGACCTCGTCTTCTCGGATGCGGCGCTGGTCGGCCATCACCTTGACGCGGGCCGTGATCTCCTTGACCTCATCGTCGGTCAGGGTCAGCTGCAACTGCGAGGCCCGTTCGCGGATGGCATTCCAGCCCACAAGGCGGTGGGCGACATGAATGTAGCGAGTGAGGCCAAAGTCGGTCGGATCCAGAGCCTCGTACGTACTGGGGTCGTTGATCATGGCCTTGGCGTGAATCCCGGCCTTGTGCATGAACGCGGCGTAGCCTGTGATGTAGTTGTTGAACGGGACATTGACATCGACCAGATCCGCCACGAAGTTCTCGATTTCCCGCAACAGGGGCAGATTGTACTTGGACTTGACCAGATCCCTGTTGCGCGTGTAGAGACGGGCAATCAGTCCGCCCAGAGGGGTGATGCCATTGCGCTCGCCGATGCCCAAAACCGAGGTGTCCACATGGGTCGCGCCCGCCTCCAGCGCGCAATAGGAGTTCGCGATGGCACATCCCGAATCGTTGTGTCCGTGGAACTCGATGTCGCAGTCGACCACCCGGCGCACTGTGCGCACGAGATCGAACACCTGTCTGGGATCGGCCACGCCCACCGTATCGGCGATGCCCACGCGGTTCACCTGCATGCCGCTTACTGCCCGGTACACTGTCAACAGGTCCTCGATGTCGCTCCGGAAACTGTCCTCGCTGCTGAAGCGCACCTCGAGTCCAGCTTCCTGAACAAACTGGATGACTTCCCGCGCGCTCTCAACAATGTATGGGATGTCCTTGCCGTGCGAGAACTCGCGCAGGATGCTGCTGGTGCCGAAGAGGATGTCGATGCCGTCCACCCCCGTGTCGATCGCCATGCGGGCATCGTCCATGTGGCAACGGGTGTGGGTCAGGATTTTGGCCCTGAGCCCCAAGCCGCAAATGTACTCGATGTCGGCACGGCTCTGGGGGCTGGCCGCCGGCGAGGTCAGTTCAATGTACTCGACGCCAAATTCATCGAGCAATTGCGCGATGTCCCCTTTTTGGGGCTGGGTGAAGAAGGTGTTGGAGAACTGCTCTCCTTCCCTCAACGTGGATTCGATGATGCCGAAGTTGTCGATGCTCATGTCGCAGCCCGGGGTGTCCAGGTCGCAATGCAACCGGGATGTGGCGTTGCCTGCTGCATCCCGTTCCATGCCGACCGACTGTCAAGCCGACTTGGTAGCATAACTGACAATCGGACAATCGGCTGCGAATCGGAAGGTGTCGTCGGGCGCACACCGCCCGCGTCGGCCCGCCACCCAAAGTGTTCCGGGGTTCCATTGCGCCGGTGTTCACAACTTGCCTGCGGTGCTTGACGCTAACAAGGCAACGCAGGCAAACGCTCCGCACCACCCGGCAACAAACAGCACCTGGCGGCAATGCAGCCGCCAGGTGCTCTCCTTCCACGGAACGACTAGTGGAAGGGATTCTTTCAGGTGTACATGTGTACCCTCAAGGTCACTCCAGATTGACCAGTTCGGGTGGCCATGCCTCCATGTCATTGATCTGATACACGGCCAGGGCTTCTCCCGTGGCACAGTCTCCGGTTTCATCACAGGCCAGTGTCCCGGTGATTCCGGGAAAGGCTTCGATCGCGCTCAACGCATCGCGAATCGCCTGCTTGCCAATCAACAAATTGCCCGCGCCGTCGTCCTGGGCAACCGATTCAATGGCTTGCAGCAGCATCATCGTTGCGTCGTAGGAATGGGCGTGAAAGGCTGAGGGCGGGAGTCCGCCAAACTTGGCATCCCACTTTGCCAACAACTCGTCGTAAGCTTCGCCCTGCACCAGCGGGGACGTGAGATACAGGCCCAATATCGACTCGCCGGTGTTTGTCATGATGTCCGATGAGAAGGCGGCGTCGGCACCCATCAATATGGTGTCCTCCAGACCGGCAACACCCTTGATCTGGTCGGTGACGAAGTTCACTTCAGGCTGGAAAATCGGATAGAACAGGATGTCCGGTGGATCCGTGGCGATTTCCGTCAAGATCGGAAGCATCTCGGTATCGCCAACGTTGACTGCCCCTTGGTAGGTGATGCGCCCTCCGAGCTCGGTGAACACATCCGCCATCACCTGTTGCAGGCTATCGGCATAGGGACTGCCGTCATGGATCGTTGCGGCTGTTCGGGCCCCCAATTGGTTGTAGGCGAATTCCCCGGCCAACCGGCCTTGGAACAGATCGTTGTGTGCCGTCCGGTAGTACCCGGGCTGCCAAACTCCGCCCTTCTCCGGATCGGGTTCGGTGAGCGTCGGCGAGGTGTTGGAAGCCGAAATCATGCTGAGGCCGGCTTCGTGGATGATGGGCAGGGCAGCAGTTCCGGCGCTGGAACAGGCGGTGCCCAATGCCCCGACCACGGACGAGTTGGCGGCCACTTTTTGGGCTGCCGATTGTCCGCCTTCGGCACTGCACTGGGAGTCCTCGGACACCAGGGCAATTTCGTGGCCCAGCAGGTCGCCAAAATCGTCAATGGCGATTTCAATGGCGCCGGTCTGATCCAAGCCCAGGAAGCTCACAGGCCCGGACAACACGTTCATGGATGCAATGGTCACGGGCTCGTCGGCGGCAACTTCCACACAGCCGAGCGCGTCGGTACACTCCATCATCTCGCCGCCGTCCATGGGAACGGCACAGGCCGCGCCCAATGCGCCGACCAGCAATGCCGTCAACAACAAGAGAACCAATCGACGCATGGTGTCACCTCACAGTTACGTTTGGTTATAAGGAATAGCCTGAGGCTGCCGATCATTCTAACGGATCGGTCCTGCAGTATGGATTTGGCGTGCGGCAGTATTGACCGAACTGGGCCGGTCCGGTCAGGACGAGTCGGCCCATGTGGTGGGACCCAATGGGATCCGCCCAATCCGGGGGCTGGGATCCGATTCACGCCGACGCACCGGAATAGTGCCGAATCCCAATCTTCCAGAAAATGCGGGATGCGGCAATGAACAAGGCGGGTACCAGGAGCGCCAACCACAGGGATTGGGCTTCCATCTTGCCGGCCAAGGTCGCAGCCGGCATTGTCACGGCCCAGGCAACCGGCACCACAAAGGTAAGCAGAATCCGAATGGAGCCCGGGTAGATGGTGACCGGCCAACGGGCCGTTTGAAAGAGCGAGTCGAAGATGACAAAGATGTTGTCAACCTTGACGAACCAAAAGGCTGTGGTTCCCAGGATGAACCAGAAGGCCATCACCACAGCGAAGCCGGCCAGGATTGCAACGAAGAAGAGCAGGATGCTGCCAAGCGAGGCCCCGCCTCCGCCGTGCCAACTGCTCCATGCCACAAGCCCGACGCCCGTCAGCAGGTCGACAAGGCTCCATAGGCGGAATTCTCGGATGCTGACATAAATCTGAGAGTCCAGTGGCTTCAGCAGGACGTAGTCGAACAAACCCGTACGGATCCCTTCCAGGTAGGCCTCGAGGCCGGGTCTGATGAACAGGTTGATGAACCCGCGCACGATGCTGAACACCCCAATCAGCATGATGAGATCCGTCCGTGTCCAGTCACCCAAGCGATCCGTGTGCCGGAAGACGACGAGGATGCTGCCAATGGACAGAAGAAAACCGAGGGTCGAGTTGCCCAGTTGACCGGCGAGGTTCACACGGTACTGGAGGTCCTTGAGGATGCCAATGCGGGCATGGACCCCGATCACCCTGACGAGATGCATGCGCGGTCTCAGCCTCCGACCGCGCCGAAACGGCGCACTGCGCGACTCCAAACCCAAGCCACAAAACCGGCAAATGAGGCCAGCCAAGCTGTTTGAACCATCAGGCCGGCTACCACCTCGCCCGGGGCCAAGGTGCCCAGGAGCGTTTCAACCGGGAAGGCGACACTGGCCCAGAAGGGAAGGAAACGGGCAACCGCGGCCAGCCAGTCCGGAAACATCGAAACGGGGGCGACCCGACCGGAAAAGAACATTGTGGCGACATAGTAGGCTTGATTGAAGGAGGAGTTTTCAATGAACCAGAATGCCGACTGCGCCAGTGCCCACTCCATCAGGAAACGCGTGGCGGCGGCCAACGCCAGGGCCGGCAGAAAGGCCAGGACCTGCCATGGCTCGATATTGAACTCCGGCTGCAGGAAGAACCCCAGCAAGAGGAGGGCCGGTATGAACAAAGCCAATCCCAGCAGCTTGTAGGTGGCATTCATCGTGATATCGCGGTGGATGGGGTGAAGCGGATACAGCAACTGGCCCGCCAAAACCCCCTCACGAATGCGGTAGGCGTATTCGTGCATGATCCAAGTGAAGGTCAGGTGGTTGACCACCATCATGGTCAGGTAATAGGCGGTCAGGGTTCCCTGCGTATGGCCTCCGGCGCTGCCTCCCTCCGCCAACGCGACGGCGCGCCACACCATCATGAACACCACCGGTTCGAGCACCATGCTGAACAGCCAGATCAGCAATGAGGCCCGGTAGATCAAGTGCTCCTTCAGATGCAAAAGGGCCGACAGCAGGTAGATGCGAAAAAGACGCATGTGGACTATTCGGTGGCGAACACCTGTTCAATAACCCGCTCAATGGGCAGATCCTCCACCGCGATGTCGCTGAGGTTGTAGTTGGCCAGGAGATGGCTTGTCACCTCGGTGGTTTCGTCCTTGGCCACTTCCAGTTGGTATGTAAACCCGTCGTGGGCTACAAGGGTGCCGAGGCCGCCCAAGTCGGCATCGGCCGTGTCAAGCTCGATGGTCAGCCGTTTGACCGGGGCGAATCTGGCCACGAGCCGAGCCAACGGCCCGTCGAACAGAAGCTGTCCGCGATGAATGACCACCACGCGCTCGCACAAGGCGGCAATGTCCGCCATATAGTGGCTCGTGAGCAGAATGGTCGAACCATGACGAAGGTTGTAGGACTGGACAAAATCCCGAATGCGGTGTTGCATGGTCACGTCCAAACCGAGGGTCGGCTCGTCCAAAAACATGACCTCGGGGCGGTGCAGCAGGGCACCGCCCAACTCGCACTTCATACGCTCCCCGAGGGAAAGATTGCGCACCGGTTTGGTCAGCAAGTCCCGTAGATCCAGCAGATCCGTCAGTTCCTCCAAGGTCCGTTTGAACTCGGCCTCCGGGATCTGGTAAATGGCCTGATGGAGTTTGTAGGTGTCTCCGGCAGGCAGATCCCAGCTCAACTGATGACGGTTGCCCATCACCATGTTGATCGTGCGCAGGTAGGCATTGTCCCGCTGCCACGGCACGTGACCGTTCACCGTGGCCGTGCCCGAGGTGGGGTGGAGCAACCCGGAGAGCATCTTGAGCGTAGTGGTTTTGCCAGCGCCATTGGGACCCAAAAATCCAACGATCTCACCCGGATTGATGGTGAAACTCACATCCTTGACGGCGTCCACAAGCGTGAACTTCCGATCAAAGAGACTCCGAACGGCCGCCCCCAGTCCGGACTGGCGCACCGGCACCTTGAAACTCTTGGTCAACCCCTTGGCTTCAATTACGGGGGCCATGGTCCGACCGAAACCCCGATACATTCCGGTCCAACATCGACCGGCAGGCGGGAAACAGGACGGCGCCGGTTCCGCAGAACGGTCTACACCAGGTCGTGCAACGCGGCATCAAGGCCCTCGAACGCGAAATTGAAACCTGCGTCCTGAAGTCTTTGGGCCGAGGTATTTTGGCCTTCCAGAAGCATGTCGGCCATTTCTCCGAACATCAACCTGACCTGGAAGGCCGGCAGGAACAACAAAATCGGTCGGCGTACACTGCGGGCCAAGGCCCTGGCAAACTCTCCGTTGGAACAGGGTTCCGGGCTGGCGACGTTGAAGGGTCCCTGGGCATCCCGATTGTCGATGAGGAATGCCATCGCTGCGGCTGTGTCCCCGATGTGGATCCAGGGAAAGGGCTGGCGGCCCGAACCCAACCGCCCACCGGCACCCATGCGTGCAGCCGGGAGCATCCGCTGCAAGGCGCCGCCGTCGAGGGAAAGCACCACGCCGAACCTTGCTATCGCCAGCCGTACCCCTTTGGATACCACCGGGCTGGCCGCAGCTTCCCAGGCTTGGCAAACCTCGGCCAGAAAGTCGGAGCCGACCGGGGAGTCTTCGGTAAGAACTGTTTCGGTAGGATGATAACCGTAATAGCCAACGGCCGAAGCCTGCACAAACACATGGGGAGGAGCATCGGATCGCGCCACGGCCTCTGCCAGGGCGCTGGTCGATTTCACGCGGCTGTCCAGAATTTCCTTTTTGCGCGGGTTGCTCCAGCGTTTGGCGCCGATGTTGGCGCCGGCCAAGTTCACCACCGCATCGGACCATGTGATGTGCGAGTCCAGTTCCGGTCCGGCACTGCCTTGCCAATGGACGTATCCGACCGTGCCGTTTGAGGGGGAATTTTGACTGCGAGTAAGGATCCTGACGCTGTCACCGCGATCTTCCAAGAGCGCGACCAAAGCGGTTCCAATTAGTCCGGTACCGCCTGCGATCAGGATGTTCATGTGTGTCCTATTCGTTGGGGTTCCTGCCAGCCCAAGTGACCAGACTTGTGTCACAGAGTGAAGCAAGGTCCGGATGGGTCGGCCGAATTCTAACTGCCAAACCCAGATGTCCGTTGTGGCTTGGACACATACTCCCTTCAAACGCATCCACTCCCTGGCTTGGAGAACCGGAGTGCGCCAATCGTTGTCGAATCTCGACTGATGGTGAACGATTGAGATTCTCCCGAACGAATACCGCTTCGACTTCCACGTTCTCGGGCAATACGTCTCCCAGGCGCACCCAGGCTTTGACATCGACCTGGCTGCCGACAACGAGGTCCAGCGGATTGGCTCGGGTGCCCACGAACGAAACCTTGGGCCAGTTCCGACGCATCTGATCTTTCCAGCCGGCAAGCATCAACGCCTTGCGGTAGTCGTTGGCCGCCATGGCCCGTCCTTCTGCGCGGGCAGGTTCATACAGTTCGGCCCAGTAGTCCAACAACATGCGACGGAAACTGAACTGCGGGGCACAGGTTCGAATCGACTCCTTCATGACCTCAATCCAACGCGCCGGCACCCCCGCCCTGTCCCGGTCAAAGAACCGGGGGATGATTTCCTCCTCGAGTGTCTGGTACAGGGAGTCGGCATCGGCATGGTCCTGTGTATGTTCGTCCTTGAACTCCTGTCCGCCGCCGATGGCCCACCCGTTGCGTCCGTTGAACCCTTCGGCCCACCAGCCGTCTAGGATGCTGAAGTTGGGGGTGCCCGACATGGCGGCCTTTTGTCCGCTTGTACCGCTGGCCTCGTGGGGGCGGCGGGGGGTGTTCAGCCACACATCGACGCCGGACACTAGGTAACGGGCCATTTCGATGTCGTAGTCCTCCAGGACCACGAACTTTCCGTGGAAGCCGGAATGTGGGTCGTTGGCAAGGCTGAACAGATGCTGGATGAGGTGTTTGCCGGCATCGTCCGCCGGGTGCGCCTTGCCGGCAAAGATGATTTGGACCGGACGGTCGTGCCTGTTCATCAGGTGCCGTAGTCGGTCGATGTCGGTCAAGAGCAATGTTGCCCGCTTGTAGGTTGCAAACCGGCGGGCGAAGCCGATGGTCAAGGCATGGGGATCCAACAGATCGGCGACTCCGGACTGTACAACGGGGCTCTCGCCGCGATTTTCGTACTGGCGCCGCAGGTTTTCGCGGGCGTAGTCGATCAGTTCCCGCTTGCACTGGACATGCGTTTCCCACAGATCCGCGTCCGGAATGTCCGCGACACCGGCCCACGTGTCCGGTTCTTCGATGTGCTCCAGGAAGTCGGCTCCGAGATGGCTGCCGTACAGATCCCGCAGCCTGGGCACGATCCAGCTGGGACCGTGCACGCCATTGGTGATGCCCTTGATGGGCACTTCCGACACCGGGGTTTCGGGCCAGAGGAACTGCCACATTTCGCGGCTGGTTTCTCCGTGCAACCTGCTTACACCGTTGCAATGGCCGCTTAGCTTCAGGGCCAGGACCGTCATGCTGAAGCGTGTTTCCCAGCCCAGCTGTTGCTGTGCAAACTCCATGAATTGGTGTCTGTCGATGCCCAGTCTGTGCCAATAATCGGAGAAGTAGCGGTCCACCAGGTCGAGCGGGAAGGTGTCGTTGCCAGCCGGGACCGGCGTGTGGGTCGTGAACACCGTGTTGGATCGGACGACTTCCACGGCCTCCTTGAACGTTAGCCTGCTTCCTGCCACCAGTTCGCGGACCCGTTCCATGCCCATGAACGCACTGTGGCCTTCGTTCATGTGCCAGACGGCGGGTTTGATGCCAAGGGATTGCAGCACGCGCACCCCGCCCAGGCCAAACACCGTTTCCCAAGCCAGCCGCCGTTCCTCGTCGCCGAAGTACAGTCTCTGGCTCAGCTGGCGATCCTCGTCCGTGTTGAGTTCGATGTCCGTGTCCATCAGGTACAGGGTGCTGCGTCCCACCAGCACTTCCCAAACCCGGATGTGAATCAACCGACCGGGCAGCTGGACGGTGACCCGCAGGCGCCCGCCACTGGGGTCCTGGACCTCCCTGACCGGCAACGCGTCAAACGACAGGTGGCTGTAATAGGCATCCTGCCAGCCGGAGCCGTCGAAGCGTTGGTGGAAGTACCCCTGGGGGTATAGGAAGCCGATGCCGACGAATGGCAGACCCAAGTCGCTGGCGGTCTTGGTATGGTCACCGGACAGGATCCCCAAACCGCCGCTGTAGATGGGCAGGGATTCGTGGAGGCCAAACTCGGCGCTGAAATAGGCGATGGTGTCTGCCCGTTTGTCCGGGTGGTTGCGGTTGAACCAGGTTTCAGTGTCGGGCGACATGTAACGGTCGAAGCGCTCGATCACCTTCCGGTACAGGCAGAGGTAGGATTCGTCCGCGGCGCTGCGGTCGAGATCGTGTTGGGGAACTTCCGCTAGGAGCCGGACCGGATTGTGCTTCGTGGCTTTCCAAAGGTCGGGATTGATGCGAGCGAACAGTTCGTCGGCATCCTCCAGCCAACACCAGACCAGGTTGAACGCCAGATCCTCGAGCCGTTGCAGCCGTTCGGGCAGGGCGGGTTTGACGGTGATGTGCTGGATTATCTGCATGGAATCTGAGCAATGTCTGGCTGTGGGTTTAGAACAGAAGTCGCGCCCGGCACATCGCCGAAAGTGGAAAGGACACGCCGGCTGGACCCACACCGGTGTGGGCCGCCCGGGTTGACACCGACCCGGAGCGCACATGGCTCGCTCCGGAGACATGGTTTCGGGGAACGGTCAATGAGCATGTCCGGGCAAGCAGGCCGCTGCGATGATGCCAAGCCCCTGCCGGCCGGGGAGCCGGCTACCCACATCGAATTCCCGCCTGCTGCGCGCGGTCTCTGTCACGCTGTAGACAACTGCGGTGAAGTGGCCGAGTCGTTGAAGCCAAACAGCTTGCGGGTAGGCGGCCACGCCAACCAAACGATCCCGGCAATCGGTTGCACCAATGGGAAAAAAGCGAAATCGATTCCGAACAGCCGCCAAACGGAACTGCCGATCAGGTCGGTGGTCGCGATGCTCAGGACGCCGATGATCAACGTTCCGCAGCTCTCAATGGCCAGCACCGCCAGCGAGAGCCACCAAGTCCACGGTCGTCGATAGGTGAAACCAATGGTTGCCGCGAGATAGCAAAAGGCCGCGAACAGCGACGTCAAGGGACCAATCTCGGTGGTCAGGTCCGCTTTGAAGAATAGTTGGTAGACGGATCTGCCGGCTGCTGAAAACGCCAGAAGCGGATAGGAAATCCCAAGTACGTATCCGATCGCGCTCAGGATGGAAGCGGAACGTTCCCGGTTCATGGCACAACTACGATAGTGCGCCTAGCGGCGCTTGTGGCATATGTGCAGGCCGTCGGACAACGGCAACAGGCAGGAGTCGACGCGGGGGTCTTCGAAGGCACGTTGGTTCACGGCCCGGATCCCTTCGGTATCGGCATCCGTAACGGCAGGGTCCGCCACCTGTCCGCCCCACAACGTATTGTCAATCAGGATCAGGCCCCCTGGACGCACCAAGTCGAAGCAGAGGTCGTAGTAGGTTGGATAGTTGTCCTTGTCGGCATCGATGAAGGCAATGTCGAAGCTGTTCCCTCGCCCGTCTTCCAGCATCTGTCGCAGGGAGTCCACAGCCGGCCCCAGCTTCAACGTTATCTTGTCCGCAACGCCGGCGGACTGCCAGTACCTGCGGGCCACATCCGTCCACTCCCTGCTTACGTCGCAGGTGGTGACGTGTCCGTTCGCGGGCAGTGCCATCGCCATGACCAGGCTGCTGTAACCGGTAAAGCAGCCCACTTCCAAGTAGTGCCTGGCCTGCAGCAGGTGCACCAGCAGTTGCATGAACTGGCCTTGTTCCGCGGCGATTTGCATGCCGCCGGCCGGCATGGCAGAGGTCTCCTCCCTCAGTGCGGCAAGAGCCGGATGATCCTTGACGGTTACTCCCACAAGGTAGCTGTAGAGATCTTCGGTCACCGGGAGCAGTTTCATCTGGTTGGTCCTGAGTGGTGGCGGATGCCCACGTGCGATCCCTATGCCGCCAGCGGCAGTCGGAGGCTGGATTGAATCAGGTTCTTTAGTTCGGAGTATTCGCTGCAGGTCCTGATTTCCGGATGGGCGGAGGCGATGTGTTCGGGTGCCCGAAACAAGGCACCGGCGTCGGCTTCCTGGATCATGGTGAGGTCGTTGTAGGAGTCGCCGGCTGCGAAGACGGTGTATCCGATATCCCGCAGGGCCTGTACGGCCTTGCGCTTGCCGTCCCGTTGTCGGATGTGGTACTTCGTAATCATCCCCGAATTGGGGTCCACCGTGAGGGAGTTGCCGAGAATGGTCGGGTACTCCATCAGGTGTACCACCGGCTGCACGAACTCCATGAAGATGTCGGACAGGATGACAACCGGCAGCCGTCGGCGGATCCAGTTCAGAAAGTCCACGGCACCCGGCAAGGGTTGGACTGATTCGGCAATCACGGACTGGAGGTCGGCCAGCGTGATCCCATGTCTGTTCAGGATGTCCAGACGCATTCTCATCAATTCGTCATAGTCGGATACGTCCCTCGTGGTGAGCCTCAGCTTTTCGATACCGGTGTGGGCGGCAATGGCCAGCCACACCTCTTCCAGCAGCACTCCTTCCATGTCCAGGGCGACTAGCGAGGGCGTGGTCATACAGCTGTCCTTGCGTGGGGTAACAGGGGCCCCCATTGTTCAGGAGGGACCAGCGACAGGCCTTTGGGGGTTTGATGTTGGCCAGGATCACAGGACGTTGACGGATCCGTAAGCGTCTCGATCGGTAGCCTGCCGGGCTCCGCGGATTATACGCCCGTCGCTGGAAAATCGGCACCGATTGGACATTGTGGTCACGATACACTCCTTTTTACATAACTCTCAAATTCTGCAGGGCGCCGGGGACGGACACCGAAGTGGATCAGCCGTGTCTCGACGCTGCATGCAGGAAGAGCCCGAATTCAGAACGGGTACACTGATGGCGATTCCGTCCCGTAACTGCAGCGGCTGAGGGGCTGGTACGGTTTGTGGTCGGTACACGTTTTCTCGTTAACCAAGGAGAACAAAATGTTGAACAAGGTATCGCGCAGACGGTTCCTCCAGGTCTCTGGTGGCCTAGGCGCACTGGCGGTGGTCAATGCCTGCGCCGCTCCAGTCGCTGCCCCGGCGGCGGACGACACGGCCGGCGACATGGCGATGGCATCCATCACCATTTGGTCCTATCCCAGGACAGAAAACGATCTGGACATCGTGTTCAAGGGCTTGCTTGAGGGATTCCATGCAGAACAGGCCGGCATCGAAGCTTCCATTGAAGTCCAGCCGTGGGGTGGTCGCCGCGAGAAGCTGTACGCAGCCGCGGCCGCAGGGGAGGCTCCGGACATTTGGGACGCGACTACGGA
Organism: uncultured Caldilineaceae bacterium; assembly: GCA_964566955.1. GTDB lineage: Bacteria > Chloroflexota > Anaerolineae > Caldilineales > Caldilineaceae > Bin34. The sequence goes on from CAZMKQ010000020.1 coordinate 18,759, forward strand.
CACCATCCCAGCTTATGTGGAAAAAGGAGTCATTCTGCCTTTGAGTGACCGGCTGTCGTCCGATGACCTGGCCAACTATGGGAATGCTGAACTTTCAGCAGCAAGCTATGACGGAGCCCTGTTGATGCCCCTGTTCGAGTCCGAGGTTAACGGCCCGGCTTACAGTGGCGGTCTGTTGCGGGAATTGGGCATTGACCCGGCCACGGCGGTGTTCGACACTTGGGACAAACTCCATGCTTTGGCCGAAACGGCAGCGACCAAGGGGTATTACCTTGAGTCCCTCAGTACTTTCAATTGGGGAGAATTCATCACCCAGGTGCACGAAGCCGGCGGAACCGTCTACTCCGCTGATCGTACGGTGTCCAACTTTACCGAGGATGCCTGCCGTAATACACTGCAGCGCTGGGTTACCGAATTCGAGAACAATTGGGTGCCGATTGAATTCGCCATTGGCAGCGTCGACGAACAAGGCGGCCTGCCCAACTATTGGCTGTCGCTGGAACAGGTCACGGCGCGCGTTGAAGATGCCGCCTGCGTGACGCATGTCGAATCGCAACCCGACTTGGAATTCTTCCATGGCCATCCCAGGACGCGCACGGGTGAGGAAACGCCGATTTCCGGCGTGGTTTCCGGTCAGGGATGGGCTGTGACGGCCCAAAGCGAGAACCCCGACGCTGCGATCGAGTGGGTTCGCTATATGATCAGGCCCGAAAATGTCGGTACCTATTGCGAACTGGCGGGATCAACCCCGGTTGGAACCCAGACGAAGGCCGAGTTCTGGAACCCGGAAGCGTGCGTCCTGGAACACGTCAACCGACATAGTGGTGCCCTCTTCTCCGATCAGGATGCCAACACACTCTGGCAGGAAAGCAAGGTTGTGTGCGGTCCGCAGTTCCAGGCCGCAATACTCGGACACGCTACGGTCGATGAGGCATTGGAAAACATCAAGACCGAAATCGATGCACTTTTGGCCGAAAAGGCCTAATCGCAATTTGTCGCTAACCGTTGTTCAGCAGGACAGCCGGCGATGGCCCCCATCCCGGTTGTCCTGTACCTACCGCGCCGTGCCAACCAACTGATGGCATGAGTTCAGCCGCGTTGCGCCCTGTTGCCCAGAGGCGCACCTTGACCAAGCGCATCCTGAAGTCGCTGCCTTGGTATCCGTTCATCGTCATCAACCTGGTGGTGTTCGTCGTGTTCAACCTCTGGCCATGGTTGAACATGTTCCAGACGGCCACCTTCAAGACGGATCTGCTCAGCCACCGGGAGTTCGTCGGCCTTGACAACTTTGTGAAGATGGCAGGCGATGAACTTCTGCACTTGGCCCTCAAGAACACGTTCCTCTTCGCCCTGCTGTATGTGCCGCCGTTGGTGGTGGTCTCATTGCTGGTAGCCATCCTGGTCAACCAGAAGCTGCGCGGCATGAAGTTCTTCCGTTCCGTTTACTTTCTGCCGAATGTCACCAACATCGCCGTGCTCGCACTCGTCTTCCGGCGATTCCTGTCGCCGCGGGATGACGCCCCCTTCAACTACCTGCTGGGGTTGGTCGGAATCCCAGCCCAGCGCTTCCTGTTGGACATTCATCAGGCCCTCGCCTCCATTGCTGGCCTGGGTGTCTGGCAATCGTTCGGTTTCTTCATGGTGATCTGGCTGGCTGCGCTGCAAGCCATTCCCCAACCCCTCTACGATGCCGGACGCGTCGACGGGGCCTATGGCTGGCGGTTGCACCGGCACGTGACGATTCCGCTCCTGCGCCCCACAGCGGCCTTCGTGGTGGTGATTACCACGATCGGTGCCCTGCAGGAGTTTGGCGCAATCTTCATCCTGACCGGCGGCGGTCCTGTGAATGCCACAACCACTGCCGTCTACCACATCTATTCACAGGCCTTCAACTTCACCCGCTTCGGCTATGCCAGTGCCCTCTCAATCCTGCTTTTCCTGATCATCCTGGTCATCGCCTACGTCCAGAACCGCTACCTCAAGTTCGACGAGGAAGTCTACTGAGTCGCCATGAGCAGCCTTCGGCCACAGGCTCAACGGTCACCCCTGACCCTCCTTCGGGTGTGGATCGGCTTCCAGCCCAATCAGGGCCTGTGCACAGTCATCACGTACCTGTTGATGGGTGTCCTTGCGGTTTCGACCGTGGGTCCGTTCATCATCATGCTTTCCGTCTCCCTGACACAGAACATCCGGTTCCTGCTGTTTCCCATCGATCTGATTCCCAGTCCGGTTACGTTGGAGAACTTCCAGCTCCTCTTCGCTCGGACGCTGGCCCTGCGCTGGACCTACAACAGCTTCTACGTCGCGATCGTGTCAACCTTGGGTGGGGTGTTCACTTCGACCATGGCCGGTTATGCCTTTGCTAGGGGGGACTTCATCGGCCGCAATTTCCTGTTCTACATGTTCGTGGGCATTCTGATCATGCCCGAGACGGCCCTGATCATTCCCCAGTACATCATGCTGTCCGACCTGGGGCTGGTGAATTCCTATACGGCCCTGATTGGTCCCTGGTTTGCCTCCATCTTTGGCACGTTCCTCATGCGGCAGCAGTTCCTCAGCATTCCCAGGGACTATGACGACGCGGCCCTGATCGACGGCGCCAACATATTCGACACTTGGCTGAGAGTCCTGATGCCCCAGTTGGTCCCGGCCATGGTGACCCTGGGTATCCTGCGGTTCATGGGCAACTGGAACTCGTTCCTATATCCATTGATCGTTACGACCAAAGCGGAGATGCGCACGCTGCCAGTGGGTTTGGGCACCGTGGCCCGTTCGGGAGGGGATGCCGGCTTGGATATGGCAGGCGCGGTCCTGGGTTTCGTACCGACCTTTGTCGTGTTCCTCCTGGGACAACGTTACATAATTCAAGGTGTTTCCCTCAGTGGGCTCAAGGGCTGACAGGTGACACGGCATCGCCGGGTTGTTCCGTTGGACTGCTTCATCACCCCGGTACCGTGGTCGGGATTTCCCTGACGGTGTGCCGAAGATGAAGCATTTCAAGGAATAGCCCAAACTCGTTCTCTGTCCTCAAAACCCATTAGTTACCTCTTCGGCAACATGTCCAAGGCAAGCAGGCGCAAACGACGCATTCGCACACAACGCAGACAGGCAACCCGGCACAAACGGCAGGTGGAGGCGCCTGTTCTCGACATGGTTCCGGCCGATGTGCCTGTGGACAAGACAGTCTGGGAACAACCGAACGGGCCATTGGGAAGGTATATCCAGCATCAGACCCGGGGCACCCTCGAGGCCTACCGCAACCAGCCCAACCTGGTTGAGGAGCACGCCAACCACGAACACGATACGGCGCGCGGCGGGTATGCCCGTAGGCAGTTGTTTGAACTGATCCAAAACAGTGCCGATGCGCTGACGGGTTCAAGCCGCGGCCGCATCTGCCTCAAGTTGACAGACAAGCACCTGTACTGCGCTGACGACGGTCGGGCGATCAGTCAGGACGGCGTGCGCGCACTGATGTTCTCGCACCTGTCTCCCAAACGCGGCACGGCCGAGATAGGTCGCTTTGGGTTGGGATTCAAGGCCGTGCTGGGTGTGACGGACACACCCGAGTTTTTTAGCCGCTCGGGTTCGTTTCGGTTCGACCGGGATCAGGCGTCAACGTTGATCCGGACGCATGTGTCCGATGCCGCGCGCTGTCCGGTGCTGCGGTTGCCGCAGCCGCTGGACCCGTGGCCTGAAACGGATCGCGATCCGGACCTGAACCAGTTCATGGGGTGGGCGGTCAACATCGTGCGGTTGCCGTTGAGCCCCGGTGCCCATGAGGATCTTGTGGAACAGTTCGAAACGTTTCCGGCCGAGTTCCTGCTGTTCGTTGACCATGTCTCGACCTTGTCGCTCCAACGGGCCGGTGTCGATGACAGGCTTGTCGGGGTCCAACGCGAACCGGAGCTGCACACACTCCATGACCGGGGTACGAGTTCGCAGTGGCGGTTGTTTGAAACCACCCACCGGTTGACCGCGACGGCCAGGAGCGACAGCCGAAGCCTGGACGATGCCGCGGAGGTTCCGGTCGTGTGGGCGGCTCCCCTGGAGAAACTGCACCAGCCCGGCCGGTTCTGGGCGTTTTTCCCGACATTGACCACAAGCCTCCTGGCGGGGATTCTGAATGCCCCCTGGAAAACCAACGAGGATCGCCAAAACCTTCTGGAAGGCGCCTACAACGAGGAGTTGATCGAGGCCGCCGCCGATCTAATTGCCGCGTCTCTCACCGAGCTGGCATCCAACGCGGATCCCGCCCGCCACTTGGATGCGCTGCCCCGAAGGTCGGAGGCGGGAGACACTGAACACAGCGTCCAGTTGCGCGATCGGATCAACCAGGCGCTGCGCGGGCGACCGGTTGTACCCGACCAACGGGGCCGGTTGCACAGGCTGGATGAACTGAACTATCAACCGGCGGTCCTGACCCTTGGACGATCATTTGCCGCCGCCGCCTTCGACAGTTGGAGGAATTTCAGCCAACGGCCTGACAACTGGCTTCATCACAGTGCGCTGACCCCCAACCGCCTGGCCGCCATTGAGCGGTTGGACGGACGCGGGCGGGAGAGCCGGATGCATCGGGCCCAAGTCAGCGACTGGCTGGAACAGCTTGTGTTCCCGGCGCAAACCCTGTCCAGGGCCATCGAGGCATCCAAGGCGGCGATACGGACCGCGGTCAAGGTTCAGGACTACCAGGCAGCCAACGGCAGACAGGCCGTGGAGGGGCTGGGGCACATCGTGCTCACCGCCGACGGAACCTGGTCCGAACCCGATCCGGAGAGGCTGTTTCTGGGTGGGGATCAGGCATCCTTGTCGGGGGATTTCGTTCATCCGAAGCTTGAACAACATGCCTCGACGCGGGCCGCCTTGCAACGTCTGGGCCTCAAGCCGTCCTCCGCCGGTTCGGTCTTCAAGGAGATCGTAACCTTCGCCCTTGATGCCGTTCAAGCCTTGGACTGGACTCCAGAATCCGAGCTTCCCTACGTCAGCATGCTGTGCGAAGGGTTGTGGACCGCGTCCCGGTCCATGGAGCCTGAAACGGCGGCGGTGGTTATCAGGAACGACCGAACCGATTGGCCCGATGCCGTGCCGGTGCGTGTCACCAGTGGTGCCTGGTTTCCATTGACAAACGTGTTGCTGCCCGGTGACATTGTTCCCGGAGACGGAAGCCGGGACGCGAATATCGCGGTCGACACCAAGTACCACCGCGACGATTTGGAGTTGTTGACGCTCCTGGGGGCGGTTTCGGCACCGGTTGCCGAGAGGGAGTTGTCTCCCTTCAGCCATCTGGCATGGCTGCATATCTGCCAAGCCGATTATGCGGCCATCTCGCGGAACAGGGTCGGAAGCACCCCGCGGAGAGACTATCTCAAGTTCGACACGAACATCTGCTCCGGTCCGCTGGACCCGCTGGAGATGCTGTCCGAGGAGGGGCGCGCCCGTTACACCTGGCGTCTGCTTGATTTCGAGACCACCTACACGAATTGGGCCATGTTCCATGAGACGCAGGCCAAGTACCCGGCTGTCCCCTTCCCATCACCGGCGATAGGCACGCTGCTTGAATTTGGCGTGGTGCAAACCGCTTCGGGATTTGCCTGGCTCCGCGATGGTGTTGGCGAGTCGCCGACCAATCCGGAAGTCGTGGAGGCGCTTCTGTCCCATCCCAAGGCCGACCGGATCCGACAGGGGTTCGGGCTCGCGGTTGACCTGACGGCCGGCATTGAACCGGTGGGCGAGGATGCCGGCGTGCCGATTGTCGACGTATGGCCCGCGATGCAGGATCTCCTGGCACCCGAGGAGATGACGCTCCAACTTGTGCGCTGCGAAGGATTTCGGCGCACCCACGGCTCAATGAGGGAGATTGAGTTGGCCTGCCTTCGCATGGACGACTCGCTGTACGTGGCTCAACAGGCCGACGAGACGGAGGAACTGACCGCGGTCCTCAATGAATTGGAGAAACCGTCCACCCCGGCCTTGATTGAGGAAATCCTGGGCAGCTTGGATCCATTGGAAGTTCGCCTTGCCGTCGAGGCCGTCAGACAGTGCGAAACCGACGAGGAACGGCTGCTGGCCGCGGTGGGCATCAACGGACTCAGGCGCCGCTTGCCGGTGTCGCTGCCGCCCATGTTGTCCGCGCGGCCAGGCAGCATGGCCGACAGGGAAATGGCCCGGGCGGTTGTTGCCATGTACCACACCAGTGCCCTGGAAGCATGCAAGGACGACCTGCAACATCTCAATCCGCCGCAGATGTGGGCGGGCACCGAAAGCGCGGTCCGGTTTGTCCAGTCGCTGGGGTTCGACGAGGAGTGGGCCGGCCACAGGCACACCAGGCGCCATCCGTTTGTCGAGGTGGCTGGACCCCGGCACCTGCCTCCGTTGCACGGCTACCAGAGGACGGCCGTGCGGAATGTGCGGGATCTTGTGTCGGCCAACGGTACCGGGTCCCGCCGTGGCATGTTGAGCATGCCCACGGGATCGGGCAAGACCCGGGTCGCGGTGCAGGCACTCGTCGAAGCGATGCGGGACGGCGAGCTGCCGGGGGGCGTCCTGTGGGTCGCCGACCGGGACGAACTGTGCGAACAGGCGGTCCTGGCATGGCAGGAAGTATGGGCATCGGAGGGGGAACAGGCCGGTACACTCAGGATTTCCCGTATGTGGGGAGGCGCGGGCAAGCGGCCGTTGCCCACCAGCAAACGGCATGTCATCGTGGCGTCGATTCAAACGCTGCACCGCCGGTTTGCGCGGCAGTCCGCGGAGTACCGGTTCCTGTCGGATTTCAACCTGGTGGTGGTTGACGAGGCGCACCGTTCAATTGCCACATCGTATACCTCGGTCCTGCAGGAGCTGGGCTTGACCCGTTGGTACCGGGACCACGAGCCGATCCTGATCGGTCTGACGGCCACTCCCTACCGGGGATTCAACGAGGCCGAGACGAGGCGGCTGCAACACCGGTACGGGAATCGGCGTTTGGACGACGGCATCTTTCCGACGCGGGATCCCAACGAAGTGATACGCCGCCTTCAGGCGGAGGGGGTCCTGGCCATGGCCGACCACGCGACCATTGCCGGAGGCGAATTTGACCTTTCGGACGAGGAACGTGTGCTGGCCGCCCTGAATCCCTGGCTGCCCCGCAGCGTCGAGGATCGAATCGCGCTGGATGCAACGCGGACCCTGCGGATCGTGGAGGAGTACCGGTCCCGGGTGGATCCCGGCTGGCCCACGCTCATATTCGCAACCTCCGTTGTCCACTCCCAAATTGTGGCTGCACTTCTCAATGCAGCCGGGATCCCTTCACGGGCCGTCAGCGGGACCACCAAGCCATCCATCCGCCGACGCGTGGTGCAGGAGTTCCGGTCCGGCGGGATCAAGGTCCTGGTCAACTACGGAGTCTTTCGGGAAGGTTTCGACGCACCCAAGACCCGGGCCATTGTCGTGGCCCGGCCGGTGTACAGCCCGAACCTGTACTTCCAGATGATAGGCAGGGGCCTGCGGGGGGTGAAGAACGGTGGCAACGAGCGTTGCCTGGTACTCAACGTCAACGACAACATTCGCAACTTTGGTCAGGACCTTGCCTTTTCGGAACTGGATTGGCTGTGGGCGAACTGATCCCGCGCGTCCGCCCGGAGCTTGGCGCGCGCATCCCAACGGCCCAAGCGCCCGGATCCGGAACTGGAACAGGAAGGAAGCTGAGCGCGCGGTCTTCCATGTTCCGCTTGCTCTGCCGCGCCGGGATATAAATAGCCGTATAATGATAATTATACAGCTTAAAAAGTGTCGATAGGCAGGCGGCGAAGTCCAACGGCGTTTGCGGCATCGGGAAGGTGCTCCTACGCCGTGGCGGTGCCCTGACAACGAGATTTTGCAACCAGCAGTGTCTTGCCGACCAACCGATCGCGCAGCAGGAGTGCTACATTCAGTCTTGGTTGGACATCGCGTTGACGGCGCGTGTCCAACGATTTCATGCCCGGCCGCCGGAGTATCGTGTTTCATGCCCGAGACCCTGACCATTGAACGTCCAAGGGCCGCGGAAGACATTGCCTACTGGGACCAAGGGGCCGCGGATGAGGAGACTGTGCTTGTCTTGCACGGAAACCTGGCCACGAAACGGTGGTGGCAACCCCTGTTCGACATCCTGCCCCCCGACATGCGGCTCGTGGCACCGGACCTCCCTGGTTGTGGTCAGACCCCCTTGGGCGCCGACCTGTACTCGGTACAGTCACAGGTGCGTTTCCTCTCGGATTTCGCAACCTCCTTGAAGTTGCGTGGCTTGGCCTTGGTCGCTCATTCGACCAGCTGCGCAGCAGCCCTGGAGTTTGCCATCTCCCATCCCCATTTGGTCAACAGCCTGGTGCTGTGCAGCAATCCGCCTCTGCACGGTGTCAAGAGCCCCCCCGAGTTGTATCGGCATCTGCAGACTGCTCGGCAGGATCGCTCAATTATGTCAACGATCATCGCTTCCCTGATGCCGAATCTCAACTTGGATGTCCCCTCGAACCGAACTTGGTTCGAACTTCTGGTCGACGACGCAGCAAGAATGGATGGAAGGTCAATTGACGGGCTGACCAGGGCCTTGGAGCGGTGGTCGGTGGCCGACAGAATCGGTCAGCTTCGAACGCCTGTACTATTGATGAGGGGACATGACGACGACATCGTTTCCTACCAACAGGCCTTGGCCACGCTGCGTTCGATTGCCGTGGCCAACAACCTCGAGGTGATCCGCGGAGCCGGACATTCGCCGATGATCGAGAACCCTGAGGCCTTCGCCATTCGCCTGATCGATTTCGTGGCCCAGGACTTCGGCGCATTCGACAACCTTCCACTGAACCAGACCGGGACATTGTCCTAAGCCCCATTCCAATCTACCCACACCACCAACCGAGTGCCGCAATGGAACAGCGCATCGAACAAATCCTTGACCAGCTGACCCGGGAAGAGAAAGCCTCCCTTACCGCCGGGGAAACCCTCTGGAGCATCGGCGGCGTGGACAGGGTTGGCCTGCCGGCGATGAAGGTTTCGGACGGCCCCAATGGAGCCCGCGGCACGTTTGGTGGCGACCAGACCTCCGCCTGTTTCCCCTGCGGTTCTGCTCTGGCAGCCACGTGGGATAAGGAACTCCTGGTCAGGATCGGCGGCGAATTGGCCTTGGAGGCGGCCTCCAAGGGCGTGTCGGTGCTCTTGGCACCCACCATCAACATCCATCGCACTCCGCTCAACGGCCGGCATTTCGAGTGTCTGTCGGAAGATCCGTATCTCTCGGGCAAGCTGGCATCGGCCTATGTACGGGGATTGCAGGACGGGGGCGTTGCCGCTTGTCCCAAGCACTATGTCTGCAACGACTCGGAATACCAGCGAATGACCCTGGACGTGGTTGTAGACGAAAGGACCCTGAGGGAGATCTACCTGCTTCCATTTGAAATCGTGTTCAGGGAAGGTGGAGCGTGGGCCTGCATGGCTGCCTACAACCAAGTCAATGGGGAGTTCGCCGCCTCCAGCAGATATCTGCTCACGGATGTTCTCAAGGACGAGTGGGGGTTTGACGGCATTGTCATGTCCGACTGGTTTGGAACCAAGTCCACCGTGGGTTGCTTCGAGGGAGGATTGGACCTTGAGATGCCGGGTCCGGGCATCATGATGGGCGCATCCCTGCTTCCCCGCGTGGAAGCGGGAGAACTGAACGACGCGGACCTTGATGACAAGGCCCGCCGCTATCTTCGGCTGGCCGGGCGTACCGGTGTGTTGGATGGCAAGACATTCGGGGCCGAGACATCGAGAAACGAGGCCGGTACCCGTGCTCTGGCGCGCCGCGCCGCTGCCGAATCATTCGTGCTCCTCAAGAACGAACGCGGCGCGCTGCCGTTGGACGCGCACGAAATCGACAACATTGCGGTGATTGGACCCAATGCCAGGACCGGCAGTCTCATGGGGGGTGGCAGCGCGATGGTCAAGCCGCCCTACACCTCGAATCCGTTGGAGGCCATACGGGAAGTTCTAGGCGACACCACCGAGATTCGATATGCCCAGGGATGTGTCAACCATCGGTTCTGCCCGTTGGTGGAATCCGAGATGGTTGACAACGGATCCTCCAGTCTGACAATCGAGTACTTCAACCAACCTGATTTCGAAGGCCGGCCGATTGCTGCCGAGTCGCGCGATTCATCGGAGATCTTCTGGTTTGGCCATCTGCCGGATGGCGTCGAGCCAGGATTCAGCGCCCGGGTTTCCTTTGACTTCACCCCAAGGGACACCGGAACACATGAATTCGGCCTGTACACGTTGGGGCTGGGCCGGTTGTACGTAGGCGGCGATCCGGTTGTCAACCTGTGGGAGGAATTCGAGCAGGGAGACACGTTCTTCGGCATGGGCTCGCCTGAAAAACGGGCCCAGTGCCATTTTGAGGCGGGATCGTCTACCAAGGTCGTTTTGGAGTTCATGTGCATGCCGGGAACACCGGTGGCCGGCTTGCGCTTGGGAGTGGCACCGCCGCTGCCGGACAACGCGATTGAACTGGCTGCCAACGACGCGGCCGAAGCTGACGCTGCCATCGTTGTGATTGGCCTGAATCAGGATTGGGAAGGCGAGGGTCACGATCGCGGCCACATGGACCTGGTCGGCGAGCAGGACGCCCTGGTTTCGGCGGTGGCTGCACGGAATCCGAGGACGATCGTCGTCGTCAACGCCGGTTCACCGGTCCACATGCCTTGGATCGACGAAGTGGCAGCTGTCCTGTTTGCATGGTTTCCCGGACAGGAGTTTGGCAATGCGCTGACCGATGTCCTTTTGGGGAGCACCAATCCGTCAGGTCGTTTGCCGGTGACGTTGCCGAAGCACATTGTCGACACCCCTGGTTATGTAAACTACCCGGGCGAGAAGGGCCAGGTTCGGTATGGTGAAGGGTTGTTTGTCGGTTATCGCCACTACGACGCGCGGAACCTGACACCCCTGTTTCCGTTCGGACACGGGTTGTCCTACACGGATTTCACCTATTCAAATCCTCATGCCGAAGGCTCGCCGCATGACGGGGAACAGGGCTTGCATGTGTTCGTAGAGGTGACCAACTCGGGTGCCCGTCCGGGTGCCGAAGTTGTCCAACTGTATGTGGGACACGACGATTCCCAAGTAGCTCGTGCACCCCGGGAACTAAAGGCCTTTGAACGAATTGAGTTGGAACCGGGTGAAACACGGAGGGTTGAGTTCCTCCTGTCGGGCCGCGACCTGTCCTACTACGATGTCCGTGCCAAGGATTGGAGGGCCGAGCCGGGCCAGTATCGACTGGACATTGGCGCATCTTCCAAGGACATCCGCGGTACCGTTGTGTATGAACTGGACACAGCCTGGCCGGCGGCGGACGAAGGACCGTTTCCCATGGACTTGGAGACACCCTTGCCGGTGGTCCTGGGGATTCTCGGCGAGAGACTGTGGGAGGGTCTGGGCCCTGTTGCACAAGCCCCGCAAGTCCGCATGGTAATTGGATATGGTCTCTCGGAAGGTTTGTCCATCCAGGACGTGGCTGCGTTTGTGCCCGATGTGCTGAACCCCCAAGTGCTGGCCGGGTTCGCCGCATACCTTGCGGCGCAGTCCGACAACGATGGACAATGACGCCTTCCAGTCCGCTGCCAATCGGATGCAGTTGGCACAGCCCCACACTGTGGACTGAGGACCACCCGACGGCTCCCCCGAACGGTGCCGTCGGACTAGATTATGCGAAGAGTGTTATGTAAAACAGGCAGGGTGTGCTAAACCTGGGTTCCACATCCGGTTTCACGGAGGGCATGGCCAGAACTTGGCATGCCCTCCGTGCAGTTGGACCTGTGTAGAGTTCCCCCCAAAATTCGATAGCCGCAGTCTGTCGGCTCAATCAAGAAACTCCTGCAACCCATTCCACTCGTCCCAGATATTCGTGTAGGCATCATAACCGGGCGCCACCCAGTCGCGGTGTCGCAACCTGCTGATAAGGGCGTGCCGCACGTTGGGTGAGAGATTGTAGCCACCCTCGTGTTGCATGAGGTGGTGGGCAAGCACAACATCGCCGGCCTTGCCCGTGATCATGACCGGATTCTGCGCATGGTGAATGTGGGGCACTCCCTGGTTGAGGACTTCGTGCCCGACATCCCGGAAGTATTCCTGCAGTTCCCGGTGGGAACCCGGCCATACGGTGAAGTTGCCCGACTCCCTATCCGGCACGTCGGCCAGATACACGACGGCAAACAACGTGAAAGAGCGAATGTACTTGCCTTTGGCCGTTCCGTTGTTGCCCCCTCCGATGCCGTCGATGTGACCGTGTTGGTCAGGTGCCCCCTCATCAAGGGCCATCGGGAACCGCGGTGCGATCTGCACCCGTTCCACCGGGAGCATGCAACCTTTCCCCATTAGGCCTTCCGCTGCCTGGCGAACCCCGGTCCGGTTAAAAACATCCGTCATGACCGGCTGGTCTGCCAGTTCGTAACAGTACTGGTCGACCGTAAAGCGCACGGGGTCGCCCCCGGTCTTGCCCACGTGCCCAATCGAGTGATTGATGGCCCTCAGGGCCTCCTCGCACATCGTGCGAGGTACCACTCCGGTCAACTGAAGGTAACCGCGGTCGATGAACTCCTGCTTCTGGGTGTCGGTAATCATGGAGGTTTACCTGTAGCTGTGTGGACAGTCAACCGCCGTGGGACGTGGAGGTGCTTGTACCGGCCCCGGCCCACATGCAGTTTGTGAAGGTCACTGGTTCGTTGATTCTAGCCACTGTCCGATCATCGGTTTGGCTTGGGAAACAACCAGTTCAGGAAAGCCAATGCCAGCAGCAGGGCAACGGGAACCAGAAACAACCCGGTGGCGACTCGATACCGTTCCGGCACGTATTCATGCCAAGATTTCATGGGCTCTCCCCCAATCCGACCTCGATATGGTCCTGCAAGACGATACAGTACCTCCAGACTGTGCCGCCGCATCGGATCGGGCTACCAAGCACATGCCGGGTCATACCCTCAGCTTGCGGCGAATCCAAAGTCGTTGCAGCCTGTTGACGATCAGATGCACATGGTCGGCCAACGCATCCTCACACGCAGGATCAATCGACCGCGCATAGCGCAGTTGGACGATGTTCGCCGCCACCCCTCGCAGAGCCCTGCGCAGGAAACGGTAAGCGTCGGCGGAAACCCTGCGTTCGGCTTGCAGGACCTCGTCCATCGTTGTGAGGTACTCCGTTTCGGTATCGGCCGCATGCTTGGGCGAACCTATGCGTGCACCCCATCCCAACAGGGCAAGCCAAGCATCCCCGCGGCTCCGCCGCTTGAACATCAGCCAAGCAACGTATCCCGCCGGTACCAGGAGCACGAGCCAAAACAGGGATTGGAGAGGGAAACCGCCGGTCAACGGCACGGGCGGGCCTGCATCTTCCAACGCGGTACCATCTGCCAAGCTGCCCTGAAGTTCGACCGGGGTAACGAAGGACCGGTCGAGACCGGCCCGTCCCGCAGTGGGTTCGAAGGGAATCCATCCCAGGCCCGGGAACCACACCTCCGGCCACGCGTGGGCCTGGGCATCGGTGAATGTCCACTCCTCGGTGTACGGTTCCAAGTATCCGGGCGCGTATCCGATGGTAAACCGTGCCGGTACGCCGGCAAGTCTCATCAACACTACAAACGCCGTGGTGTAGTAGTCGCAGTAGCCGCGCTTGAGGTCGAACAGGAAATGGTGGGCGACATCCTCCACCTCAGGCCCTGGCAGGCTGACCTCAAGGTCGTACGGATATTCCCGGAGATATGCCTCGACCGCCAGTCCGAGGCTGTACAGTGTGGTGTGTCCCGCCCCAAGCCGGGAGGCGAGTTGCTCGGTTTGCGAACTGACGGTGTCCGGCACTTGCAGGTATGGCTGCAGGGTTTCGTCGATTGATTCGCTGACGGTGTCCAGTGTCACCGATGCCAGGATGTCATCACCCAGCCGGGGCCAGTGGGACAGGACGTTGTAGCCGGGTTGGCCACCGGCGCGGTAGAGCAGAGCCCCACCCCCTGCATCGCGCTCGGGGGAAAGCGGAATCGTGGCGCGCACCGGTTCGGGAATCGCGTACAGCAGCAACGACTGATTGTGACGGGTGACAGACTGCCAAACCGGGATTACATGCGGATACAAGGACGGATCCAGGTCCGCGTTGGGTTCAACGCGGGCATCCAGCCAGCTGTCAGGGTTCGACCATCCGCGTCCGTCATAATGCCGAAACGTCTTGCCTCGCATATAGAAGCCGGCCGACTCGTCAAGCCTGCTGCTGGTGGTCACCGTCAGTGCCAGGCGGTTGGTTATGTCCGGCGGCGCGCCCAGCAGAAAGGAATTGGGCAGGCCACCTGTTTCAGACTGGCGACGGCCGTGGAACTTGATCTGCATCTCCGGAAACATGCGGCCGCCCACGTCGGTGGTGACCGCGTCCACCGGGTGGAGGATCGAGTTGGCCCATCGTTGGATTTCGCGGATATTGATCGAAGGTACAACGGACGCCAGGACAACCATCGCCACCAACATGGCAAGCGAACCCAGGACCCGATCGAAGACCAGGCTTTCCGGATAGTCCATTCCGCGGTTGTCCCACGTTGCCTGTTGGTGGCGATGCCCTTGCCACGCGTACAGCAGGAACATGCCGGCCAGGTAGGCGACTGCACTCAGTCTGGACCCCTGGCTGTAAAACACGATGAACGCGGTTAACGTCACGGAAGGCAGCAGACCGTACAGGATGGGCCGTTCGGACAGTGTCATCCAAGTGGCATGGAACGCCACAAGAAACAGGACCAAGCCGCAAATGCCAATAAAAATCAGATCGTCCTGTTGAGCACCCGGGCCTCGAACGCCTTGCATCCAGAAACCAATCCGACTGCCCAATCCCTCCAGTGAAGACCCGGTTTCCGCTGCGGTGTGCAACCATAGTTCCATTGCCATAACGGCCACGGACGTATCGTCGGTCAAGGCAGGAGACCAATCCGAAATCCTGCCTACGATCCCGGTCAGCTGTTGGATCAACAGCAGGCAACCCAGCAGAATGGCTGCCACGGCAACCACTGGACCAGCCACCCTGGTTCGCCGACCCGAAGTCCGCGTTCTGACGCGGACGGTCAGCCAACCAGCGAGCATCCCGCCGACGGTCAACCACTCCGGTGCGAGGCTTGCCGTGCCGAAGTCAACCCACTCGGTGGACCGCAGTACCGACGAAATGCCCAACTGGAGTGCAGCCAGCAGGAATACCGTCATGCGCCCTGTTTGGGGCCTGTACCACCGATCAAATAGGTCCTGAAGCCTTCGGCTCAACGTTGCGTTCCGCTCCGGACCGCCCGCAAGTTCCCGATCCGATGTGAGCACGGTCATCCAACCAGCTCCTGTTCCGTCACAGCCACGGTGCGGCCGAAAGGCGTGGTGATGTATCGGGTGGTTTGTCGGCGATGGGTCAATACCGGTTCAAATTCTGCCGAGGTATCGAAAATCCTGGGTTCAAACGCGGCCAAAGCCGTCTCGACCGGACCGGGCAGTGTGACATCAGGAGTATCCGCGTTAAATCGGCAAAGGATCACGCCACAGGCCACTCCGACCTGTTGCAGGGATGCCAGTTCCGAAACCCAGGCCTCCATCAAACCCACCTGTTCGGGACTGGTGGGGAATGCCGCCACCACCATGACGGAGTTGCCTCGGGCCTGGCTCAGTTCCCTGCGGGTCCGGCTCAGCAGACTGGCCAACGTCACCTGGCCAGGCGTGATGCCCGCAAGGGCATGAACCACATGCCAAAGCAGACGCGGGCCCTGCGCTGGTGCAATCACCTCGATCGCGTTGTCCGAGCCGGCGCACAGAAGGCCGCAGCGAGACTGGTCGCGTGTGTCGAGTACCTGGGCGACCAGGCTCCCGGCGATCATGATGGAAAACTCGAGAGTGCCCGTCGGCCCGGCGCCGACATGTGCCGAATCCTTCAGATCAAGCACGACCGTCATGCTAACCCCGGGTTCGGTTTCGAGTTCGGTCACTGTCAGTTCCCCGCGCCGTGCCGTGGACGGCCAGTGGACATGGCGCAAACTGTCGGTGGGAGTGTATTCGCGCAGGATTGGGGCCTTGGCCGTGCCTTGAAGGCGTCGTCGCTGGCGCCAGCTGCCGCTCTGAATCTGTTGGACCAGGCTGTACTCCGGCAACCGCACAATGCGGGGATACACCAGGATCTCGTGTTGCTGCACGAACATCCTGGTGCCTTCCATCAAGCCCAGGGGATCACCCAGTCTCAGTCGAACGGGTCCCAGGCGCAGCCAACCGCGCCTTTGGCACAGAACCGCTTCAGTCCATTCGGTGGAGGCGTTGTTCGGACAGGCCACCACTCTGTTGGCCGCAAATCGGAAACGCGGGTCGGCCGAGTCAAGGAATTCGCACCAGATGATCGGCAGGGAACTTTGGTTGGCGACCCGACATTGGATTTCGACTTCGTCGCCGACCATCGTCAAGCTGTCGGGCACCACACATTCAAATCCGAGATGGACAATCTGCATCCGGACCCAGGCATAGGCAGCCCCATAAATCAGCGCCAATGCGATTGCCAACGCCAGCCACAACCCTCCGGGCGAAATCAACTGGGACGCAAGAAGGAGCGGCACCAACCACAATGGCCAACCATGGACAGGCCGGATATTGGTTCGATTGTCTAGGCCGTGGGCCCAAAGGCTGCCGGGCAACCGCCTGACGCGACTGCTCAGTGCCCGCCTGACCGCCTCCAGGTTCGGGAAGTTCTGGCCGGAGGCTATGGAACGGTGGTTCGTCAAGTCCCGGATACCACAACTGACCGGGACATGGGATCAGGCCGCATCCTCGCGATTGAGGTCCGCCAGCAGCGCTTGGAGCTTGGCCTGGGTCAAACCCGCTTCGGGATAGGTGGACACTTCCATCAGGGTCATGCCCAACGCCATGTGCAGCTGCGGGTGGGAAGTGGCTCCCGGAATATGACGTTCAAGGATTTGCTTGGCGCGTTCGTCGTTGATGAGTTCGCCGATCCTGGTCTGCATGGTGTATTTCACAGTGTGTTCACCTCGGTTTCAAGTGTGAAGGGATACCGCGGATGCGCGAATCGGATCAGGCAGCCGCCAAGAGGGCGTCCGCGTTGTGTTTCTGCCACTGCAGTTGCTTTTGCGTCGACTCGTGCGGCTGGAAACGAGTGGCCACGTCCGCGACGGGCACGCCCAGGACGTTGATTTGCTCAGGCCTGGTACACCCTAGCCGATACTTGCGGGCGTAGTGCAGGGTGCCCATGAGTTCCGGGTCGAACCCCATCACCTCGGTCATGACCGCGTCGACCGCGAAAACGTCAACGCCTGCGGCCACCACGTCCAAATCCGCCTGGTTGGTTCCGCCGGGGCCATTGCCTTGCAACCCGGTTACACCATCCACGACCGAGATATCAGGGGACAGGTAACGGGCAAGCCGAATCAGATTGACGTTAAGGTACTTGGCCTCGACGGGTTGGCGTCGTTCCGGGTGGGACGGGAACCCGTGCATCAGTACCCGATCCTCTTGGGCAATGGTTCCCATGATCATGTTCTTCAGGGACAGTGTCACCACGCACACGTCATGAGTTTTGGCTCGGGCCAGGCTGAACGTGCACGGCGCGTCCAGAAGCGTCCGCGGCATGCGTACGGTCCGGACCCGGTCGCCGGCGGTGAAGATGGTCATCTCACACCAGCGGGTTTCCTGATGCAGGTCGAAGAGTTCAATATCCACGTCGTACTCATCCGCAAGTTCTGCGTAGCCGAATCGCTGAAATGCGTCAGTGGTCGATCCCGCACTGCCTTCGGTGATCAACACCCGACGGGGCGGTGTATCGGAACTAAGCAGGAAATCCAGGACACCGTGGACTGTGTCGGCGTGGGACGAGGCGAGCTGGATTGAGTCTGACAGGAAGTTGGGCTTGAGCAGCACATCCTCGTGCAGACGCGGCTCAACGTCTTCCCTCACCCGGTCGAGTGCTTCAAACGCACAGGCTCGCCGATCCGTACCCCTAACCAAGGCAACATTGGCTTTGGTCTTCATGCTGATGTCTCCTTCCGTCCCGTCTGACATGCCGCCAACCGGCATTGGATGTCCGATTTGTCAGGGTGACATGTTACCAACGACCAACCGCGGCGCGAGCGGATTCGGAACCGTTTCAGCGTTGTGTTGGTCCGAATCCCACATGGGTGTCTCCAAGCATGAAAGCCCTGTTCACTTGGGGCAAGCCATGATGATGGCCATCAGATGCAGGACGTGAAGAGTCCCTCCTCCGTCTTCAGCCCCGGGTCTGACACTCTCAGGCCATCACTGTTCCTACGGAGCGTCTTGGTGCATGTGTGCAGGCAGAACCGGAACCTGATCGCGATGGAAACGACCCGACCAATGAACGAGTCGGAAACCGGATCCTGTAGTTCCCCCTTGACAAGGGTATTTGCACAAAATTTCTCACAATCAAACGGCTTGTTTTGCCCCCACAAGGCCATCGTACCGTCCCGATTCCCTGTCCTGGGACACGCTGAACCCCAAGATGGCTGCCAACGAGGCTGGACCGATCCGAATTTCCAGACGGTTTACGCGCACCAGACACTCCAAGAGGCCGTTGGAAGGCCGTTGGCCCCCATCAAGTCCCTATTATCGACATTGTGAACATTGAACATTTGTGCAAATACCCTTGTCAAGTAGTTCCCCCCCCCAGGGCGATTGCATCTAAATGGGTTTGGGCTTGAGGCCCATCAGTTGGCACAGGTAGTCCTTGTTCCAGGCCGCCGCCAGCCGCTTGTTGGCGATGCCCACCTTCAGGGTGCGGTCCTGCCGCAGGAGATTGTGGGCAATGCGCTTGAGGATGGCCATGTTGTGGACGGCGTAGCCCGTGCGGATGCGGCTGTCGTCCTCGCCGAAGGCCACGTCCAGAACCCAGTGGTGGGCGTTTTCGATGGCCCAGTGCCCGCGCACGGCCTGCCGCGGGAGCCGGGCCTGGGGCGGCAGGCGGGAGATGAAGATGCGGACGTCGGTGGAAACCTTGTCCCCGCAGCGGCGTTCAGACTCGACCCAGACCAGACTGGCCAGGTCGCACCACGCGCGGTCGGGGTCGGCATGGGCGAGCAGGGCGGGGTCGCCCGTCACCCAGCAGCGGCGGGTTTCGATGCGCCCGTGGTCCTTGCCGACCGTGTCCGCATAGTCGTGGGCATAGTCGGCAAAGTGCCCGGCCCGTTCCAGGGCGAAGGTGTCCTTCAGGCGCGCGTGGAGCCCCTTGTGGTTGTCCCGCACGCGCAGCACGTAGTCGGCTCCCTGCTGCCGGATTTGGCGGGCGATGGCCTTCTGGCAGCCCATGGCGTCGAGCGTGACAAGGCAGCCCTTCAGGCACAGCCTGCGCAGCAACTCCGGGATGGCCGTGATCGCGTTGGACTTGTCGTCCACCGCCGTCGGGGCCAGGACCGGGCGGTTGGCCTGGGCCCAGGCGCTGACCAGATGCAGGGGTCCCAAGCCCCACCCCCGGTCGTGGGAGCCGCGCACGCTCTTGCCGTCCACAGGCACAACCTGGCCCGCGGTCAGCTCGAAGGCCTCCTGTACCCAGTCCCGGAAGCCCTCCTCGAACCCGCTCGCATCCAGCCGGGCGAAGACCCGCCCCAGTGTGTCGTGCGAGGGGATGCCGTGCGGCAGCTCCAGGAAGGTGCGCAGCCACGCCTCGTTGAGCTCGCCGAAGAGGGCGATGGCCACGAAGCTGTCGGCACCGCAGATCACGGCCAGCACCGACAGGACCAGAATGTCCGTCAGGGGGTGCAGCTTGGTCCGGTCGACCCGCGGATCCTCCAAGGCATCCAGAATCTCGACCAGGGACGAAGGCATCGGGCGGTCCATGAGGGGTTCTCCGCAGGCTGAATCCAGAATCGTTCATTGTAATCCTGCGCCTACCCCGTCAGCCCCCCCCATTTAGATGCAATCGCCCTGCCCCCCCCCAAAAAGTCCGAAGTTACCGGCAGGGAACCCAAAATGCACAGCAACGAGAGTGCATTGAATAGGGCCCATCGCCGATTCCACGTAGGCACTCCGCCGTGGTCCTCGCCTCTGGCCCCTGTTCACATCGCGCTTCAATGGCCAATGCGTACAGGAGATCAGACGAAGCGGCTGCCAAGACCCCGGATTGGTTCCCACGCACTCACAGTCGCCACAATCCTGTCTCTCGGCACCGCTCAGTCGCGCAGCGACATCACGACGACTTCGCGCCTGGCGGAGCCACCTTGATTGCGGAATATCCCCTTCGCAGGGCATCCCATGCCTCTTCCAACTCCTCTTGGCGATTGCCGGCCCAGGACTTGATTTTGTGCGTATCAGCCTTGGGCAAGGTTCCTATCCATTCGTCCGTGCGCCAGAAATACTTGGCACTGTGTTCCGCTCTGAAGGCATGGAGATGGGGTTCACCGTGTTCAGCAAAGTACATGCGAACATCAATACCGTCAAACCGGCAGACGGTGGGCATCAAGCAGCTACGCGCTCGGCAGACAATCTAGCCGGTTCCGGTGCCGGATACCAGCCCTGAGTCAGTCGCAGGTACAAGGTGTCCGGGCACAGTTCAAGATTGCCCTCGGGATCCCAGGCAACGCTTCCCCAGTCCGAGACATGTACTTTCTCAAACTCGCCCGGTGTGTCCCAGGCTTTGAACGCGGGTAAACCGACGAATGGTGTCAGATCCACTTCGCCGCTGATGCCATCCCCATATTCCAGATGGATGTGGAAATGGGGTCGGGCTTCGACATGTACCAACTGACAATCCATGTGAGCCACTCCCTGAGATCTGTCGACTGGGGGCCTACTACGATGCCATCGTGAGTACACCATAATGACCTCGCGACGGCATGTCAAGGGTCTATGATCCTCGGCCCTGTTTTGGTTTCGTTGACAGTGGTCCGAGTTTGCTGTCAGCATCCCTGTGCGCGAGAAAGCCCTGTTCGTTCCAGTCGGGCCATGGAGACGGTCTACAGGTGCAGGAAATGGTTTGCCCCGCGTCAGGCGAGCCCGTAGCCGGTCTTCCGTGACCCCGTCATCGGTCAATGATGCGCTATGTGCACCGTGTGCTCGCGACCACCGTCATCCGTCATTTCGCCGCCCGAACGGGTTGAATCTGCTTGATTGCACTGCTACCGAGGCGCCAGACGAGGACCCCGTTGATGGCACCTTCGGAGGCACGTTCAAACAGTTTGCCGACGACTGGAGCTGCTCCAGCCGCCAGATTGCCAACAATGCCGGCCCTGACCTCTTCAACTCCCTCAACTCCCTCCGTTATGTCCTCCATGATGTCCGGCAGCGGGCCACTCTCCGAAAGACCATCGGTCACATCCTGCAACGCACCGCTTAGATAGGTCGCCATTACCGAGTGTGCCAGAAGCAGAGCTGCCTGAAACGTAGTGGGCCGTAGGCCGTAGAGCGCCAACAGTTCGCGAAGCATTGCCATGCATGTTGACAGCACGATTGCCTGATCAAGCAGAGGGAACCGGGACGCGGCAGTGCCGATGCCAACCTTGACCGCGTGCGATCGAACCCGCCGCGCGGCGACCGCATCGAGAATCGCCTGGAACCGTTCGTTGTATGCTTCCAGCCATTCGGAGGCAGACAGTGCCTGTGGGCCTTCAAGCAGATAGTGCCGCGCGTTCTTCAGCCGGGTTCGTTCGGCGTCGTTCAGATGAGGGTGTGCCTTCTCGCTTTCGAATTCCTCCAAGTACTTCCGTAACTGCAACCGTGCCTGATCGGCATGGACGATCGCGAGTTTCTGCCACCGCCGACGCTCGTTCAGGGCCTGAAGGCCTGCGAGATTCACGGCAGGACTGCGGCGGAGACGCATGAGTGCCCACCCAAGACGCACGACCAAGACAATGAGGATGAGGGAAAAACCACCCGCGGCTATTCCGGCTATCCAGTCCAACGGTGTCGGCAAGACCTGGATGTGACCAACGGCTGCCGCGCCTTGCCCGATGAGCAGCAGCCCCAGAACCGATGCTGCGGCCAAAAAGGCCCAGCTGAGGAAGTTGAGTATGGATTTCGGCAACCGGAATCGACCCGCATCCTGCTGTTGCAGGACCTGTTCGAACTCTCGGCGGATCTGTTCTTGGTCCTGTTCCTTTTCCTGGCGATCGCGTTGCCTGTTCTCCCCCGAGGTCAGCTCCCGGCCTCTTTCGGTGGTGGGTGGAGGCCTACCAAGACCATGGTCGCCGTCGCGCAGCAGATCCTTGTCGGCAACATCAGATCCAAGGTTGGGAGCCAGCGTTCGCGCTTGTTCGCGTTCCTCAACCTCGGTTTTGGGGGGTACTCGACCTTCACCGGCGGTGGATGGGGAAATGCCGAGACCGTAGTCGCCGTCGCGCTGCGGTTCGCTCCCGGCAACGGCAGGTCCATGCACGGGAGTCGCGGATCGTGCTTGGTCGTGGTTGCGCGGCGTCTCAGCCATGGTGATTAACCCAGAACCGCAAATTTGAAAATGTCGTCGAGGTTCCGATGGCGCGGCGGGATCATAAAGTTCTCCGGTACTCGGGGCCAGAAGTGTCGATACCGGTAGTCACCCAGCTTCCAGGCCTGTGGCCACTCCTCCGGAAGCCGTGACACCTGAACCTCCGCCGAATGACGCTCTGAAGTGTACGGACCTGGCTGCGTCTGTCCGACTAACGTGTTTGGCCTGCTGCCGGGTCGGGTCGAGACGCACGCGCTACAGGTGAACCACCTCACTTCAACCGATGGCCAGATCTGCTGGGCCGCGCGGGTGTTCATTGACCGGAGCAAAGCGAGAAGTCGGCCATCCCGAAGGTCGTCCTCCAACACCAAATCGGATTTGCTGGCAACGAACGCCACGCGCTTCAGGAAGCTCTTGATCCGCAGCGTCCGCAGGATTCGGGCAGAGTTCGTGTCGCTGCACATTGTCCTCAGCAAGTCGACCACAATCTGACGCTCATCCCAGAAGCGCTGGTCTCCAGCCATCAGCATTGATGGGATGTCGATCAGAACCACGAGACTTTGAGCGGACATCAGATCCCGGCACAAGGTGTGATGGAATTCATACCGGGCATGGTAGGTATCCTTGGTCTTCTCAGGCCACTTGTGCTCCCGTGCAAGTACATTCCGGAAGCGGTTTAGGGGGGAAGACTTCGTCGCGCTCTCGAACATTCTGTGGGTGAAAGCCTCGGACGGCGATGCCGTCAGGCAAATGGAATCGTGTCTCGTCCAACTCCTCCAACTGCCACAGCAAAGAGGTGAGGAACATCGTCTTGCCACAGTACTGGGTGCCCGTCACCGCTACCTTGGTCATGTGAAACTTCGCTGCTTGTCCGATCTGAGGCAGAGCCGTCGATAGTCTCGGCAAATGCAGGCACAAGCTTGCTCTGCGGGACCAGGAAACGGTGGTTGGCCGCTACTGCGGAGACTACGGAAGCATTTTACATACGCGCTCAGCTCGACTTTGTACAAAACGTCTAATGTGGAATTACCCGGCCACGGTGAAGGTCTGGACGTCAATCCCGGCC
>CAZMKQ010000021.1:0-27246 GCA_964566955.1 uncultured Caldilineaceae bacterium
AACCAAGCCCCATCATAACCGAAAACGCCAAGTTATCCATGCCAGGCGCTTAGCAAGTTCGGGGACGATCTGCTGGCCATCGTCGAAAGAGTGGACCCAGGCACTGACGATGCCAGTCAGCTACTGGTGCTGGCAGCTTCTTTGGGGCCCGCCCTGTTCTCAAACAGCAGCGGCATGCACGCTTGGCTGCAGACGCCTTCGACATGCCCGGAACTGAACGAACTTGTGGAAACCGTGCGGCAGTTTGGCCAACGGGGTATCACGTTGCAGGAAGAGGACCTGGACGGAAACGAAGGCATGGAAAGGCTAAACCGTCAGATTCTTGAATTGAGCGCGAAGGCTCAAGAGACTCTGGACACCAAACAGACACAGTGGCTGCGGTTCAGAGGTGCTACCGACGTCTGGCGCTATCTGCTGAGCCCCAACGGGACATTGTACGAACTACTGGTACCAATCAGCCAGAACCGACACAACAATCTGGAGACTCTGGAACGTCTTCTGGAACTCAAAGAACACAGGACTCATTTCGACGAACTGATTGACGAAACCAACTATGAACTGAGGGACAAGAAGGCCCATCAGCGCCCCATTGTAGGCAGGGCCCGCAAACAGCTAAAGAGACACATCCAAGACGCCTATGAGATTGCCAGGCAATGGATTGAATTGACCAAGCAGTTGCAGACACGGTCTAAGAGCAGGAATTGGATCTCCTCTCAGGTGGACGCTTTGCGACAAGTGACTGCCGAGACATTGCCGGCGGCCACCCGTCGCTTGCAGCAAAAGTACCAGGAAGGGAGTCCGGCTGATCTTGCCGCCGCTGCATTCTGTCTGGAGAGAGCGTTGGCCAGACTGGTCAGGAAACTGAGACTTGACCTGGAAGCCACAATTGTAAAATCGGCGGTGCCAAGTGGCAATCGCCCATTGGCCACCTCAGACGATTCTCTACAACTTGCACTTGGGCACAGACTGCTGCAGTTGCCTCATCTTGGATTGACCTCTGAGCTGCAGCCCGAGCAGCCGGACTCGATCGCCGAGGCCCTGCGTGCCGCATTGGCCGATCCTGCCTCACCAGCCGAGATCTGCAAGGCGTGGTGCGATCGGCAGGATTATCGGTTCGTGGACAGGATGGCCGACTGGCTGCCGAGTGATGAGGAGAAGTTCGCTTTCGAACTCGCTTGGCAGAAGGCGCGGGATGGATCCCGCGACGCTTTGCGCTCCGCGATGAAGCAAGCCCGTGAGTTCGTTGAACAAGCCGTGCAGGACGGGATTATTGGTGACGAAGAACATGCTCAAGACAGCCAATACCTCGAGAAGCTGGACATCGAGTCAGTGATCGAGTTTGGTCCCGAATTTCTACATGTGGAGAACATTCGCGTTTCTGTGTGTGAAGCACAACAGGAGCGCAGGAAGGAACTGGAACAAATCTGGAAAGATCTAAACTCCCGCTTGGCGAATTCACACTTGGCCTTGCATCAAGAGAACATCGAGAGTCGCATTGAAATTGAATTGCAGGAAAACGGCACCCGCGTGCTGGAAGAGATGTTCGCTCATCTGCGGGAGTGCTTGGACAACGGCCAAGATCTGGATGAGAGCTGGTATAGGCCATCTCAGTCTGAAAGGGACCATGACCTGAACCGGTTTCAGGAATGGAGACCCAAATTGGACCGACTGACAAAACAAAAGAAACGCCTCCATTCCATTGTCAATGACATGAACCACCGGAGGTCCAGCGGTCCGATTAGCTATGCAGACCTGCCCCAGGCGCGGCTGGACGAAGCGATCGAAGCCATTGAGGCCTGGCGCCGTCTGAAACGGACAGATGGGAAACATCCCAGTCCACGAAATGTGGAAACCGTACTAGCTTTTCTGGGTTTCGAACTGTCCGGTGATAATCCCGTGGAGTTTGGTGAACAGGGAGAAAACTGGCTGCATGCGCGCGCCCATATGCGGGCCTTGGAAACTTTGGTCAAACCGATTCCGCAGTTCGGGTCCCAAGCTCGGGGCCGCTATCACGTTGTCTGCCTGTGGCAGCAGCCAGGAGCCGATACCATTGCGGCCCGCCTGCGAGATTTGCGGTTGTCCGCGCACCACGTCCTGATCCTCTATTTCAGTCGGCTGTCGGACACCCATCTGCGCGACGTGTCGAAAGTATGTCGCGAACAGGAACTAGCCTTGGCAGTACTGGACGAAAGGCTGCTCCTGTTTCTGGCTCAGGAGCGAGACTCACGCCTGCCGGTCTTTCTGCGCTGCGCACTGCCATACACTTGGCTCAATCCCTACACTCCGTTCCAAGCCGGTGCCATTCCACCCGAAATGTTCTTCGGTCGCGAGGACATGGTGAGGGATCTGCAGAATATGTCGGGTAGCTGTCTGGTCTATGGGGGCCGGCAACTGGGCAAATCCGCCTTGCTGGCGCACGTGGTGCGGCGCTTCCATGATCCGGACAAGGAATCCTATGCCTGGATTCAGGATCTGAAGACCACGTTCGATCCCAATGCCGGGCGCGGTGAGACCTACTTCTGGCAGACACTGCGAGAAAACTTTCAGAATCAAGGGCTGCTGCGAAAGAGGCTTTCCACGAACCAACCCCAAGACTTGACCGATCACATTCTGAAGGCCTTGGACGAAGTTCCGCATCGGCAGGTGCTAGTGATGTTCGACGAATCGGACGACTTCTTGGACTTTGATGCCCAAGATCAGTTTCGGACCGTGCTTGCCCTCCGCGATCTCATGACCAACTCGGATCGGCGGTTCAAGGTCGTGTTTGCGGGCCTACACAATGTTCAGCGCTTCGACGGTATTCCCAACCAGCCCCTGGCTCACTTTGGTTCCTCCCTCTGTGTGGGGCCCCTGAAGGCAAAAGCAGCCTTGGATCTGGTGCAGATCCCGCTGGAGACACTGGGTTTCCGGTTTTCCAACAGTTCCGTTGCCCTCCAGGTGCTGTCCTACACGAACTACCATCCTGGGTTGATTCAGCTTTTCTGTCAGTCGCTGCTTGGGCATTTCAAGAGGCGCCGGAGCAACCACAGTCTGCCCTGCCAGATTACGCAAGACGACATCGAGAGCGTCTACCGCGACCGAAATGTGCGAGATAGTATTCGGGAGCGGTTCAACTGGACTTTGGCTTTGGATTCTCGGTATCAGGTGATTGTCTGGTCCATGCTGGTAAAAATCGCCGAACACGGTGCTGCCTTGGACCAACAGGCACTAACGGCCCGGGAAATTCTGAGGGAAGCGAGTGATTGGCTGGGTTCCGAATTCGACAAGATGTCGTTTGACCAGATGCAGAGCTTGCTGATGGAACTGTGCGGACTGGGCGTGTTGGTGCGCAATCATGAGGACGGCCTCTATCGCCTACGCAGCCCCAATCTGATACCGCTCATGGGGTCGCAGTCCGTCATAGAAGATCGCCTGCTGGAACTATCGGAAAGGGGTGTGCCTCCTACTTCCGATATGGAAAGCCACCATGCGCTCTTGGACAGCGTGGCCAAGACCTACAGTCCTCTGACCTACGGACAGGAGCGCACGCTGGCGTCCCCGAAGTTCGGAATCGGGCTAGTCTGCGCTTCGGAGGCACTGGGCCTGTCGCGTTTGGGCGACGATTTCTTCGACCGCTTATTTCAGCTATCGGAGGATCAGGCTGAGCAGATCGTGCACGCTCCACCCGGCTGGACAGATGGCACTGCTCTTGAAGACTGGATGACCGATCTAGTGCAGTCCCGCAAGAGCCCTGATGACTTGATTGTTTGCTGTCGTATAGCCGACCAAGTCGGCCTGGTCGAGATACTTGAGCATGCCTTGTCGTTTTGTCAGCGTCATCGACCACGACGGGACAGCCGTCGTCTGAACTTGTGTTTTGTCTTGGATCCTGCAGCGACCTGGTCTTGGTTCTCGCTGTCTGGAGCGGACCGGGACCGGCTGGAAACCTTGTCCAACGCTGTCGTGTTTCCACGCTGCTGGAACGTCAACGGCATTCGCCAGCGACTGTCTCAGCTCGGCAAGATGAACACTGACCAGGTTTGCCAGACTATCTGGCACCAGACGGGCGGCTGGCCAATACTACTGGACGAACTGTTCGCCCGAAATGACCGGGATGATCCGCGCGACGAAGCACAGGCAATCTGGTCCGAACTGGCCGACACTGGATCGACGCTGCAGGAGAGGTTCGTGTCGAACCTAGGGATCGACGTTGACGAGTCTGTTGCCCATGTAGTGCAGAGCGTAGCCGAGGGGACTGTCAAAACGGAGGATGATATTGCGTCAGAGGCCCGGCACAACGGCTCTTCCAATCCCGACGTATACCGCAACGCCGTGGAATATCTGAGCCAACTTGAATGCCTGAGCAAAAACTCCAATACCGGTAACCTTGAACTTTCGCCGATTGTAGCCCGCGCTCTGATACCAGCATGATCGAAAAGCTAGAGACCATGCTGTTTCGACTGCCCAGCATGCAGGCATTCGTCGAAAAGCTAACCGACGACCTGATTTCCGGGTGCAGTGTCCTCGCCCTGCTGCCACCCGACTGGAGAAGCGCCAAGCTGTGGGATCTGGTACGAGCGAACCTGGACCAGCGCGAGCTTTCGTTTGCAGTCTTGTCGCTGGGGAACAAGCCCAACGAGCAGTCCCCCAGCGGCTGGCTGGGCGATGCGTTGGCGATCGAGTGGCCGGCTCTGGAGACCCAGCGCTCGATCCAGAATCTGCTAGCCACCAGCCAGCTGCCTGAAGCCGTGTTACTGCAGGACTGGAAACATCTCGACGGCCCGTCTACACTCGCATGGGTGCAGTACATGCAGGATTGGGCCCGGACCGTACAGACTGCGGCGGCCGACGATGACTCGGTGCCGGCCCTGTGTGCGATTGCACCGGCGCGCCACATGATTGGCCACCTGCCCGAAAGTGAGCCTGGTCTGCATGTGCATTGGGGGATGGGTTCGCCCTCCGCACTGGAGGTGCAGTTGCTGTGCCGCTCCCTCGGAGACTTTGGGCAGCACGAAAGGCGCGCGATGTGGCGAGAGCATGTCCTGCCAGCGTTGATCGGCAATGACTGGACGCTGGCGGATCCCCTGTTGCAGGTCATACACGGGGACATGCCCGCGCTGCACGCCTGTCTGAAGGCGGAGGCTCGGTCCAGAGACTGGAATTCGGACACGCTGCAGGCGTGGGGTGCCGTCGAAGACCTAGCTGCCGTCTACGGAAGGCACGAACGTCTGATCGCCAACGCTCCTCCTCCGGCGTACCGGACGCTTTGGGCTGAAGGCGCGCTGGGCTGGACGTTGGAATATGGGTTCGAACTGCATCCGGCGGCCTTGGTCGCTCTGGGGCACCTGGACGAACTGCACTACAGACTATGGCGAGGGCAGAATCGCCTATTCATGCCTTTGCTCGACCGTGTCCGCCTTGACATATGCCACATTCTGACCGAGCGTCATGGTCCAGACTGGCCTTTGACGGCCGCCGATTATGTCACCGATGCCGAACTGAATGCAGTTAGACACAGTCCCTTAGCATGCCAGTGGGGCATGCTGATAGAGGCAATCTACAAAGACGGACTGTTGCCGACCGGTTCGGACTTGTTGCGGTCGGTTGCTAAACTGCGTCCGTGGCGCAACAAAATTGCCCACGGCATCCCCCTGAAATACAGTGATTATGAAGAGACATGGCACATTGCCCGCCGGATTCCGACTTTGCACGGCCAAGTCTGAAACGGACGCGGGTCAGATCGGGGATGCCACGCCGCGCTTCAATGGGTCTCGCGCAGGCAGCAGCCAAGGCCCGACGCGACTTTGTCAACGTCTTGGAGGCAGGGCCGACCACGCGGCTCCGGCCCTGGTGTTCCATTGAGGCCCTTTGGAACAACTCGGAACCCACCATCCTGCTCGATGGTTCCTGTGTCGTGGGAAGTGAACGTAGCATGCAAGATGCCACTGTCCTGAGTTTCAAGGAAACATTCGACGAGTGGCCGAACTTGGACAATTTCCAGGTTGTGGGCGTGAACTACAACCCCGAAACAGGCATCATCGGTGTCCAGTACGAAGAGTGGGTCTCTGACCAGACCACAATCGAGTTCTGGCAAGGTTGTGAATTCATTGACAACACCGACTGGTGGGAAAGGGGCTACGACGACGGGCCATTTGACGTTACACGGCACCAAGCGAAGGCGATGAGTAACGGGAGCGCCAACCCGGCAACACAACAATCCTGATCAAATTCCGCGGTGGCGAACCCGCGAAGGAGTCTGCGATGACTAACGATCAAACCTTGCTGAGCTTCATTGCCCGGCGGCACACTATTGGCTTGGAGGACGTAGCCACAGATGCCCTGTACTTCATTCTCTCGCGCTCAAAGATCGCACTGGCAGCCTTGGCCAAATTCCTGGGAGACGGACATACCTCCCTGCCGATCGCGAATGCTCAACCTTGGCTGGCCAATGAACACGGAGCCGTGCCTGATCTGGCGTGCATCGACACTAGTGGTGACGTGGTAGCGTTGATCGAATCCAAGTTCTGGGCCCCACTCACAAGTCACCAACCAGTTACCTATTGGGAAGCACTTCCTGCCGACCAACCGTCCGCTTTGTTGTTCCTGGCTCCGGATGATCGAATCAACCAGGATTATCTATGGGATGAAATAACGGAGCGGCTGAGAAGGGCAGACCATGAACTCGGTGCCAGCCATATCGAGAGCAACCTGAAAACTGCCACCGGCAAAGACGGCCATCGCCGGCTGGTACTAGCCAGTTGGTCTTTGCTGCTTGACCACGTTGCACAACAGGTGTTGGCAGCCGGTGATCAAAGAGCGGCGTTCGAGATCGCCGAGCTACAAGGCTTGGCGACAAACACCATCATCAGTGACAACCCGCGACATGACAGTAATCTGAAAGCTCTGATGGCGAAGACCGTGAAACGGGTCGAGCAGTCGGGCTGGGCTGACACCCGCGGCCTCGCTGTGGGGAAGGGCTTCGGTTTCTATGTGCGATACCTGCGATTGGCTGGAGCAGACGCATGGCTGGGGATCGATCACAAGGCCGCGGACCAAATGCCGGACAAGCCTTTATGGTTGTCGTTCTATCCCGTCAAAAAACCTCGCATCGGATTGGACGAAATTCGAAGCAGGGTGGGCGATTTGGGTACCCCAGGCCTTGAATGGAAACCCGATGAGATTTGCATACCTATTGAACTCCCTGTGGGAGCCGATCAGGAAGCCACACTTGCAGCCGCAGTGTCTGCGCTGGAGCATGTCGCCAAGCTCATTGATCCGCAGGGACCCACTTATGCCGATCGCTCGTGACAGTCATCCGATGACACCGTGATGAATCCATGCCGGTTTGGGCCGGCAGCGGATCCAACCCCACGTACAGACTGTAGAGCTCGGCCGCCAACCTCACCGGTCGCACAGTACACACGTCGTATCCGTGCCAGGTGAGTGCCATGACCAATGAGGGAACGGGGCGAAACAAGGAGGAAGACACCCGCACCGATGGCTTTGAGCTGGAAACAAGATGGGCCGACGGGACCCCACGCCCCCGGAAAGGCGGCTGCGGCCGGCGTCTCGGCCAGGTGCTGGCGGGCTTGGGCATCCTGATTGTGGGGACTGTAATCGGTACCCTGATTGTCCTATCCGTGCAGACCGACAGCGCATCTACGCCGACATCCACGCCGGCGGTGCTGCGTGCGACCGTGCGGCCGGAGCCTACAGCCACACCCAAGCCCACCCGCACGCTGCGGCCCACCCGTACGCCCACAGTGGACTTGAACGAGGTGTGGATGGCCCGGGACTACGAGGTAGTGGACATCGTGGATGCTTCCTTTGGAAGGCGCATCCGGCACGTTATCCACCTGGTGGCTCCCGATGCAACCACCAGGGAACAGCGCCTGGCCACTTTGATGAACGAAGCCCTGCGGGCCTATCGCCAGCGCGAGATCGAAGATACGGCCAGCCTGAGGCTGTGGGCTGGTGAACAGCAAGAGTGGCTGCTGGCTCAAATCACATTTGCGGCCGACCGGTGCGGGTGGACCGGGGAAGATTGCCAGAGGTCCCGTTGGAGTGAGGCGTCGGCCGGCACGGCCACATTCACGGACGAACAACTGCGGATCAATGCCTACCAGAGCACGATCCGTGACCGGTTCATGAAACCGATTTTGGCCCTCAACGAGGAAGGCCAGCCGATGTCGGAGGCCGGATGGGATTGTTACGAAACCATTGCCATTCCGGATGGCGGTGCCTGCTACACCGATTTGGGCTTGCTGTGGGAAGACCAGAATGAGAGAACCTGTCGGCAACTGGAAGCGTCGTGGTTGCGGACGGACGAAGAGTGGGGGCAGCTGAATGACTCTTGTGCTGTGGACCGTCAGAACCGGTATGCGGCCGCTCAGCTGGACCTCGACCTGCCGGTCGTGGAAGGCAACTATGTGGCCATGTCGGCGATCCTCTATGGCGATGAGGACAAGAAGATTGACATGGAAATCCCTAGAGCCTTGGAGCGACAACAGGATCTTGGGCGCGTTGCACCGACACGCAATGCCGCGGCTACGCCGACGCGCAGGCCGGTGCCCAAGCCCACCGCCACCGAGGATGCCTTGGGGTTTTGGAATGACGGCACGCTGCACGACAGTACGCTGGCCGAGTGGAGACGGGGGTCCTACGAAAACCGTCTGGCCACCATGGGCGATTTCGTAGTGCGTCTGCTGGAAGCCGAGGGCAAGCAGCCACAAGTGGACTTCACGCTGCAGGATGTCAAGGACTACGCCTACGCCCTGGTAACGGGTGTCGACGAATTGGCTGAGGATTCCAGTTTTGGATCCATGGCCATAAGTGAAATTGTGGCCACGCTGTGGCTCCTGACATTCGCCGAGGACACAGAGTAACAGGACCTATTGCGCGGCGCCCTGCCGAACAGGAGCAACAACGTGGTGCCGCGGTAGGTGAGCGTGTTGCCTTCAATGGCGTTTGAATGACAGGTCCAGCGCATGCGCAGATTGGTCCACAGTTCGTGCGCCACCATATCGTCCAGTTTGGGAAATGCCTCGCGCCACGCGGCCAGCCGTCGCTCGAGGTTGGCGGAAGTGGGCGCGGGTTCGCCTTCTGCGCGGGATGCAT
Source organism: uncultured Caldilineaceae bacterium (assembly GCA_964566955.1). Lineage (GTDB taxonomy): Bacteria > Chloroflexota > Anaerolineae > Caldilineales > Caldilineaceae > Bin34. Next base: position 9,097 of record CAZMKQ010000021.1, read on the forward strand.
CGCCTGGTGTCAGTCCGGCCACTTTACGCAGTTCGTGTGGCGAATTCAGCTTCATCGTGTTGACAACATGCTGACAGGAATTCCCGGTACGGAACTGCAAAGCCCCCGGCAATGAATGGGCTTTTCCAAATGCAAACCGAACGGACGGGCGCCTCGGACATCAGGCATCACTTTGAAATACCGTCACAACACGGGGCAGGGACGGTTTGGCCATTCCGCAAATAGCCGTTTTCGGGATAACGGAACCCGCCCTGGCCGGAGCTGGCATCCCGCCCCCAAGATGGGATCAGCGAGACCGTTCAGAGGTACGACCCCGTTGCGGTACTGTCGGCTCACTCTATCCGGTTCGGAAACCGGAGGGCTGGATCACAAACAAGGGCCCGACGCCGTACCCAAGGCGGGGTGACGGCCCTCACCATAACCGCAATCCACCGTCGGGAACCTGGTGTCAATGCCACTCTGTCCCTCACTACAGGCACAGATCCATGAAAGACACGTCGGAGGATTCCGTACCGGACATCGGCCTCAGGAGCCAGTGGTTGAAGTTAACCTGGTTCAACAGACCAGGCGTCGGGTGGCAACTGACTGTCGGCCATCGGCTCTGCAGCCCACCGCAACAGAGCCTTCGTCATCGCCGCAAACATCTGGATCGAGACGACAGCCAAGTGCCGGCTACTCACGGCATGGCCATCCGGGGCGGTTCCCGCCGTTGGGAGACGCACGTCAAAGGGCCAAAGGTATACGCGTCCGCGGTGAATTGTGCTGCATCAAATCCAACTCACTGGGTGCCGACGGAACACCAGGAAGCCTGCAACCGTCTCATGTAGATGGTTGGGTTGCCATAGGGCCCACCGGCGAGCGACTCTGGATTGAGGTGTTCGATGACAGGTCCGTCACCCATTTTGCTGCGCCACGTGCCGTTCAGTGTTTGCTTGGCAGCATGTGTCCATTGACCTTGTTGTTCGTACAGCACGACCTTCTCAAAGCCAGGTTCAACACCGCTGCCATCGCACTGCTCAAAGCCGATGGCGGCAAAGACTTCCTTTAGACTATCGATACTGGATGATCGTGTAGCGCTTTCGGGCCAGTAACCTAAGTCGTCGTCGTCATCCCACCGAATGTTGGTATCGCCGGCTGCAAACGCGATGCAGTTGTACCGCTCGGTGTGGGGGCCAACGATTGTGAATTCTTCACTGGCCAGCTGGGGGAAATAACCGACAAGCTGGACTTCCCAGCTAGATACTCCCATGGTCCCGGCCCCATCGGAGCCAAGCCCTCTGCATCGCTGCGACGTTGCCGCGTTCAGTGGGGTCGACCGGATTCTCCTGGGTGATGTCGTACAGCGCGTGGTACCAATGCCCACCCTGTGTCTGCATTCGTTTCAGGATTAGGGGAACAGCCGGCATCCCCAGACTGACGATAGCCTTGTAGTCCGGGTGTGCAGTCATTTGTGCTGAACTGGACAGAAACACGGTTTCGTCCTCCCATCGATCCGCCAGTTCGTGGAACCGTGCCGCCAGGTCCTGAACTCGTATGCGGCCGTCCGGCTCCTGGTGGCGTGTTGTGGTGGTGGTTTCCTGCATGGCCGTTTCTTCCCGATGGGGAGCGTGATTCACTGAGCCGTCATCCGGCTGCCTCTCGCCGCGGCGTTGGCCGTCGGGCGTAAGGTAGCGGTAGAGGGTGGTTTTGCCCACACCCACGATCCGGCAGATCTCATTGATGCCGATAGTGCGATCCTGCATCAGTTCCGCGGCGCGGTCCAGCATGCGGTCGTTCACCTTGCGCTTGCGCCCGCCCTTGCGACCGCGGGCCCGGGCCGCGGCCAAGCCGGCCAGCGTGCGTTCCCGGATCAGGTCGCGCTCGAAATCGGCCAAGGCACCGCAGAAGTGGAAGATCAGCCTGCCGGCCGGGGCGGCGGTGTTCAGGTCCTCCTGCAACGAGACGAACTGCACCTCCCGCTCCGCCAGCCCGTTGATCTGCCGGATCAGGTCCTGCAGGCTGCGTCCCAGGCGATCCAGCCGCCACACCACGAGCGTGTCGCCGGTCCTGGCAGAGGCCAGGGCGTGTTGCAGTTCGGGGCGCTCGGCCCCGGGCACCGATCCGCTACAGGTGTCGGTGTAGATGCGTTCGCAGCCGGCTGCCTTCAGGGAGTCGATCTGCAGGTCGTGGAGCTGCTCGTGGGTGCTGACGCGCGCATAGCCGATCTTCATGGCCCTATGGTACCGCAAACGGGGCCGAAAACGTTAAGTGAACTTAGATTGTGGAACCGGTTTTGGGAACGCATACGGGCGACTGGCCCGTGGCCACAGGGCCGCGCGGGGCCAGCGTTCCCCAGACGGACGTTTTGGGAGCGGCGATACTTTCCAGGATGCGCCACCTTGTACGATATGTGTACATTGCAATTCAGCACCACACACGGAAGGCGTCCGGTGATCAACGATCTCAACACAGGCGCAACCAGGACGATCGCCGCATCGGAGTTCAGGGCCAATTGCCTGAAACTGATGGATGCTGTGCAGGCCAGCGGCCAGCCGATCATCGTCACAAAGCACGGTGTGCCCGTCGTTCGCATCGAACCCCACCGCCCACGGATGCGCGCCCCCTTCGGCTGCTTCAAGCATCTGTTCCGTCACGTGGGCGACATCGAATCACCGATTGACGTCGAGTGGGACGCGGAGTCCAACCCCGACCGGGTACTGGACCCGCAGTAACCCGCACTGGCGAACGAACGCATGTTGATCCTTGACACGAACGCGCTGGTGTGGCTGACAACCGACGACCGCCGGTTGGGTGACGACACCCGGCGCGCGATCGACGAGGCCTGGGGGAACGGCGAGGCGGCGGTGTCGGCGATTACGTTCTGGGAAATCGCCATGCTGCAGGCGAAGGGCGAGTTGGACTCCGTGGCCGACTCCGGAACCCTGCGGGCCAAGCTGTTCCAATACGGGCTCCACGAGATCCCGGTCGATGGCGAGATTAGGATCGAAGCCACCCAACTTGCCGACTTCCGCCGCGATCCGGCCGATCGCATCATCGTCGCGACTGCCGCTTTGGGTGACCACCAACTCGTAACGTCCGATAGCAAGATTCTGGACTGGAAAGGCAACCTCCGTCGCTTGGACGCGCGGCAGTAACGACCTCCGCCGGGGTCAATCAGGCGCAGGCACGCAGCACACGCACAGACGGCAATCTGCCCATCCTGCGATGCCGCGCCTGTCCCACATACGGCTGTTTCGGGACATAAGCCCTTCAGCCCCTCGCGGACTTCATGTGCAGGTAGCCGTTCCGGCCTACCACGCGCGCCCGGCATTCCCTTCGCGGGAAGCGGGGACTGCATCGTCCTGCTCGCGCAGGTGATCGGCGATCCAACATCCGCGGTCCGCATCCCATTGACTTCGAAACGCAGGATCGGTTTCCGCGGCCTTCACTACGGGCATGAGAAATGCCCGGATGCTGCTCACTAGGCTGGGAAATTCCTCCGGGCCGCGCTCGCCACCTTGCAGTTTCTCCCTAAAGGCTGTCCACGCAGGTTGCTTGTCCTGCGCAAAGGTGTCGGTCAGTCCTACGGGCGGTACGGAAGGCAGGGGGGTGTTCCGGTTGTCGAACACGGCTCTCAGCGCGGACGCCAAGTCGTGCCCGGACACCGGGACCTGGTTGGACACATACCAAAAGTCGTAAAAATCCTTCATGCGGCTGTTGAGGTCGCCACGGAACTCCAGGATATAGAATTTCTCGGCTAGTGAGGTTTCCGGCCTGTAGCACAGCAGCTTGGGGCCGGGGTGACCCAACAACGAGGGGAGGGTCCGCTCCACGGGCGGAGGGGTCGGCCGGTCGCCGTAGGCAATGTCCACCCACATGGGGTATCGGGCGGGGCCCAGCCGCACTTCCAGTTTTAACCGGTATCCGACCCCCGACCGGAGGGGAGTCACCCGAATCGAATCCTGAACAAACCGCAAGCCGTCCGGATGGGCCGACGTGTCCTGTCCCAACACGTCCAAGAAGTGTCCTTGGACATCCTGCGGCTCCGCGCGGAGTTGCCCCTGCAAGTCAACGTCCCTGGTTTGGCGGTAGTCGGACTCCGCCAGCGTTTGCAGCACAACGGCTCCCTTCAGCACATAGTCGTTCCTGTAGGGCGACAGGCTCAACCGGTACAGAAACCGTTCCCGCACATAGCGGGTCCGCACATCGTCTATCGAACGGTGATCCTTGCCGGCCAAATTGCGCAGTCTCTGGTCGACCGAGGCCGCAACATTTTTCATCACCCGACCCCGGTCCACAGCGCGGTTTCCAGATAGGGCCGCATCACGGCTTCGATGCGACAGATGCGCGCCTGCCGTAGCAGCTCGTCCACCCGCCAGGTCCCCTCACTGTAGAAGTGGAGGGCTTCGAGCACGACGTCCATGCCGATGCGATTGCGGAACTTGAAACAGTCGGCCAGGGTTTTCTCGCGGGAATAGACCTTCACGTCCACCCCGTCGATCGTATGCGTCTCGATGCCCGATGCATAACTGGCGGGGGAAAAGCTGTAGCACTTGACCGGCGGCCAAGAGCTATGCGGACGGTGGTCGCCGCGTCGGACCGCCACATCTACGGTGCCGAGAACTTGGGTGGTCAGATCGTGGAACCACAGGGCGGAAACCAGACACACCACGGCCCTGGGGGCGCGCAGACACACCACGGCGAAGTCGGGATTTTCGAGGGGCGGCCGACCGGCGGCCACGAACACGCCGCGTGCCAAGCGTTCGACTTCGCCCCTTGCCTCCATGGCGTACAGTTCAGCGGGCGCGATCCCCTGGCGGGCCGCTTCGGACACGCGCAGGGGGTGGTTGAGCTTGCGGAGCATGGCTTGCGTCTTGGTCATGGAGATTACAAAAATCTCTACACTTATTATTTTCGTAGTAGGATAACACACTATCGTCCTGCCACTGTCCGGATCGGCAACCGGCTGGGAATCCACACCGGACTGCTCGCAGTCCGGTGTCGTTGCCTCGTTTTCTCCAGTGGCACACACTACCGATGGCGACGTCAGCAGCAGGCTCCCAAGGCAACGGGAACAGAGGGAGACAAAGGCGTGGACCGCATGAGGCAAGTTCCCGGTTGTCAGTTCAAGGCGCAGTCCCCGTCTCACAAACGGCCGTTTTCGACAAAGATGCAGAATTCAGCCAATCTGGGCCGCGGCTCCTCGGCCGTCCCTGTCGCAAAATTCCCATCTCAAAATCAACACCCCCGATGACCGCGTCTCGGGCGGGTTTGGGCCCGTTATTGCGTAGTACGTAGGGCATCCAGTGGGCGTGGGACTGTGCATTGTCATCGGGGTTCCCTTCCAGAGATCTTTCCCCGAAATCGGCGGACCTACGAAGCTCCAAGGCTTACTCTCATCCGGCTGTTGAGGTGCTCCGCGCTCCGGAACGTCAGGGTAACGTCGTTCGAGTTCTTGGAGCCGTCGGCGCGTCCTCGCGCTAAGCCGCATCTCGTCCAACGTTCGGAGCAAAGCAGGCCTCCATGGCGGCCCCCTGTAGTCCTGTGCGGATGCCTGTATACTGCAAGCCCGACTGTCCCTGGGCATCCTGGGTCCGGGACTGGCCCCAACACTGACACAGATTTCCCATGCGCAAGCTGCTCTTCTTGGTGCTGATCCTGCCGGTAGTGCTGACTGGGTGTGTTGTGCCTCCCATGCCAGCCACAACCGACGCTGGCCCTCCAGGCGACCAAGATCGGTCTGCCAACATGTCCGACCTTCCGGATCTGGGACCGGCCCCGGAAATCGCCAACACGGTCTGGATCAACAGCGATCGACCGCTGCGCCTGGCGGAACTGGAAGGCAAGGTGGTCCTGATCGACATGTGGACCTTCGGCTGAATCAACTGCAAGCGCACGATTCCCTCGTTGAGGGAATGGAACTCCAAGTACGCGGACCAAGGCCTGGTCATCATCGGCAACCACTATCCGGAATTCAATTACGAGCGGGACCTGGCCAATGTGGAGCAGGCGGTGAAGGACCTGGAAATCGAGTACCCGGTCTGCCTTGACAACGACGGCGCCACCTGGCGCGCCTTTGGTAACCGGTACTGGCCCACCAAGATCCTGATCGACAAGCAGGGACACATTCGCTACCGGCACATCGGCGAAGGCAGGTATGCGGAGACCGAGGCCGCCATCCAAAGTTTGCTTGCCGAGGAATACCCCTCGTCCTGAAGACCGGCCTCCCCCGATGGGAGGCCGTTTCCTGCATTAACCCATCCGATTTGGTGATGCCATGACTTGGAAAGTTGTGTATGTCGATCCTTGGCGCAAGTCCGAAGATCCGTTGGCGATCGAACGCACCTACTGGGACGGTTTGGACATCGACCTGATGATTGTGGATCCACCGGCCCGCACCGAGCAGGAAATCCTGGCGGTGGCACACGATGCCGACGTGGTCCTGTTTGCCGGCCAGTACACACCCTTCAACGAAACGGTGTTTGCCGGCCTTGAGAAGTGTCTGTTGGTACAGCGCTACGGAATTGGCATGGACAGCGTGGACCCCGAGGCCGCCACGCGCCACAACATCATCGTCTCCAATCTGGCCGTCTTCTGCGTGCACGAGGTGGCGGATCAGACGGCCGCCCTCATCTACGGAACAGCCCGGCAGATTGCCTTGTGCGATCGCGCACTGCATCAGGGCCAGTGGGACGAGATTCGGCCCCGCATGCGCCCCGTGCACCGCATGAACCAGCAGACCCTGGGCCTGCTCGGATTCGGCCGCATCGGCAAGGAAGTGGCAAAGCGCATGCGGCCCGCCATGGGCCGGGTTGTGGCCCATGATCCCTGGGCCAGTCCCGAGGACGCGGCGGCGCTGGGGGTCGAACTATGGGACCTTTCGTCGGTTCTGCAGGTCTGTGACTACGTATCCGTGCACGTGCCGCTGTCGCCGGCCACGCAGGGCCTCGTTGGCTGGGACGAACTCAAGCAGTTGAAGCGAACCACCTATCTCATCAATACGAGCCGCGGCGGCGTCATCAACGAGCCGGATCTGATCAGGGCGCTGCAGGAGAACCGCATCGCGGGTGCCGCTCTCGATGTCTTTGAGACGGAACCAATGCCGGCAGACCATCCCTTCCGCTCCATGGAGCAGGTCACCCTGACACCGCATACCGCGGGCGGGTCCGTTCACTCCCACCTCGAAGGCCGGCACACCGTGGGCCAGGCCGTTTCGAACGTCTTGCGAGGCTTTCTCCCGCCGCATGTCTTCAACCCGGGCGTCACCCCGAGGGCCGACCTGAAACCCGCTCCGGACTGGACACCACCGTTCAGCGTCGACTGAACAACGCGTTCGCAGCCGGCGACGCAAACAGGTAGTAGGACCACATCGAACCGTACCACTGGCCTGCCCGCGCGACGCGGTCGCACAGCATCGACAGTCTGGTGAAGGTGTTTGCCAAGTTGGGCTTCGAGCCGTGCCGCGCCAGCGGCGTCGAGCCCGGCTTTGGGAAGGCCGCACTATATGCAAAACAAGGTGCATGGACACATGTCGCCATGCAGACGCCCCGCGGAACCTGGTCTATTGGAAGCACACTACATCCTGCACATGTACTGCAGGAGAAATAACGTGTACCACGGATGGCACGATCATGCCCGGTGCAAGCTGCGGTGCATCCTGGCCGGGACGGGGATGATCGGGACGGAACCGGCCTGTCCGGGACTACAATGAGCGCATGAATGTCTTACCGATCACCGCTCCCTCCATCGAACACGACAACCACGCCTGCCGGGTGGCACAGAAAGTCGCACAGGTCGATGGTGTTGAACAGGTGATCCTGTTCGGCTCCAGGGCGCGCGGCGACTACCGGTTGGATTCCGACCTTGATCTGCTGGTGGTATACGAGTCGTGTCGGTCGAGCCGCGATGTCGTCCCTCCCTGTCGCCAAGCGGCGCAGCGTGCCAGTGAGGCCGAGTACGACCGGCTTGTCAGCATCGACATCGTGCCGCTGGCAGCCGATCATTTCGACTTCATGCAGCATGGCATCAACCACGTGGCCGCCCAGGCGGCCAGAGAGGGGATAACGCCCATGGGATCCCGCTACCGACCACCATCCGAACCTGGTGAACCAAGCCTTCCGGAACACCGCCGCCGCGAATCGATGGAGCGGATTCTTCATGCCAGGCGACATCTCACCACATTGGAAATTCTTTTCAACACAAATCCGGATCAATACGCCCGACCCGAGGAATGGGAGGTCAGCGTTGGGGAAAACGCCCAGGGCGCGCTGGAACACGGCCTTAAAGCTGTGATCGCAGCCTTTGGTCGCCGCTACCCGCATATACACCCCTTGGACAAGCTGCTGGCAGAGGCGCGGAAGTACGTGCCCGACCTCTCGCTCCGCTCCAATCTGGGCGCGCTTTCAACCTTTGCCGGCGGGGAGGTCTATGGCACCCCGGGCTTGGAAGTGGGAGCCGATGAACTGCTGGAAAATGTGCAACAGGATGTGGGAAGGTTGTTCGAGCTCTGCGCTGCTCAAGCCGACTTCGATCCTTGGACGGTCGGCAAGTCCGATTTTCAGTGCGGGGCCTAGGATTGGCCGCCGCAAGTTGCTGCACTCTCGGCTGATCGGACCTGGATTGAAGGACGGTCTGTCACGCCCTGTCAGTAGCCACCAGTGGTCGCCAGGGATTGTGGCTGTTGGCGAACATACCAGGAATATCAGTCCCCAAACTACCGTTACCCCTTCAGGGCCCCGAACGTCAGGCCGCTGGTGATGTACTTCTCCAGGGCCATGCCCGCCGTGACCACGGGAATCACGCTCACCAACGAAATAGCGCTCATGTTCCACCATTCGGTGTAGCCGGTCTGGCTCACCTGCATCCCCATGAACAGCGGAATGGTGATCGAGTCCCGGAAGGTCAGAGTCAGGGCCACGATGTACTCGTTCCAGGCCCCGATCAGCGACAGCACAAACACGGCCACGAGGCCGGGTGCCGCCAGCGGCATGGCAATGCGAAAGATGACCACCAGGCGATTGGCACCGTCGATCAGGGCACTCTCCTCGATTTCGACCGGCAGGCCTTCGAAGAAGTCCCGCATCACCCACACGATGAACGGGATGGCACCGGCGGCATAGACGATCACCAATGCCGTCTTGGTGTCCAGTAGCCTCAGTTCCCGGAACATCACCAGGAAGGCCAGCATGAACAGGGCGCCGGGAAACATCCGTTGCGCCATGAACCCAAGCACGATGGAGTTGTTCTTGCCGTTGAAGTCGAAACGGGCCAGGGCATAGCCCGCCATTGAACCAACCACCAGGGCGATGGACGACGAGACGAACGCCACAATCATGCTGTTGGAAAAGGGCTGCATGAACCAGCCCAGGCGTTCAACAAACAGATAGCGCCAGGCGTGCAGTCCCGGTTCGAAGTCCAAGAAGGGCAGGTAGGTCGCCTTGATGGACATGTCCACCGGATTCTTGAACGACGTGATCACAACCCAGTACATCGGGAAGACCAGCGTCAACGACCACAGAATCAGGATCCCGTAGGACACCCCTCGGATGAACCGCCGCTGTGTGGATACCTTCATGGTCCGGCCTCGCTGCGCTCCGACATCCAAATCAGTCCTTGGTCTGGGACATGGTGCGGCGCGTCAGGGCCAGGAACGCGCCCCCAAACACCACCATCACCAACAGTAGGAAATAGGCCTGGCTGCTGCCGAACGCCAAGTCGCCGCCCTTGACCCCGGCCCGGTAAATGGCCAGCGTCACGGACTCGGTCGCCTGACCGGGACCGCCTCCGGTGAGAACCATGATGATATCCACCACCTTGAAGGCATCGATGATGCGAATCAACAGCGCCGTGGCCGCAATGGGCATTACCAGGGGCAGCGTGATGCGGAAGAAGGTCTGCCAGAACGAGGCGCCGTCGATGGAGGCCGCCTCGCGCAGATCGTAGGGAACCCCCTGAAGCCCCGCCATCAGCATCAGGATCATGAAGGAGCTCCACTGCCAGACGTCGATCACCATGATGGTGAACATCGCCCAGTTGGGATGGGTCAGCCACGGGATGCCCTCGAATCCCAGCCAACGGATCAGGGAATTGATCGGCCCAATATCCTCCTGGAACAACATGCGCCCGATTACGAAGGCGACCACCACCGGACTGACCATCAGCGGCATCAGGAACCAGGTGCGGAACAGTTTCAGGCCCCGCGTGACGTTGTCCAGGCAGACCGCCAGCACCATGCCGATCAGGAACTGCATCGGGACCACGCCCAGCATGAACACAACCGTGTTCTTGGCGGTACGCCAAAACGACGAGTTGCCCAACAGCTTCGTGAAGTTGTACAGACCCACCCATTGGGTTTCCACGCCTACGCGGAACAGATGCAGGTCGGTGAACGCCGCATACAGCGTCCAGACCACGGGTGCGATGAACAGGACCGTGGTCATCAGGAGGGACGGCAGCAACAGCATCCATTTCCACAACCGGTCGTGGATGGAAAACTGCAGCATCCCCCGCGTCGAAGGCACGGAGCGTTGGGCGGTGGCCATCAGTCAGGCACCTTGACGTTTGCAGGACGGGCGTATGCGCCTGCGCGCTTCATGCTTGGGCGGGGGAGGTGTTGAAACACTTCCCCCGCCAGCCACTTCAATACCAATTGGCAACTACAGGCCAAGCGTTAACCGATACAGTTCCGCCTGGCGTTCCTTGCCGCCCATGCGGTCGCTGATCTCGTCGAAGGCAGCCGCCACTTCGTCCATGGCACCCTGCGGGTCAATCTCGTTGGCCATGGCCTTGGAGACGCCCAATTCAAGCGCATCGCGGTACTGGACCCAGCCGCCAAAGGCCTGGTCGGTTACGGCGTTGGGATGATCCAACGTCGCCTTGGCCGCGTTCAGGTAGTCGACCGCGACCTCCTCGCCCAACTGCAGGGGACCGTTGGCGAACTCGTCCACAGCCTCAAGTTGGCTGAAGCGATAGGGACTGCATCCGGTCAGGTTGGTGACGAACCATATGCCCGACTCGGGCTTGGTCAGCTCGATGGCCATGTTCCAAACCTGTTCGATCACACTGTCATCGGTCAAGGCCGAGACCGCGATCACCCAGCCACCGAAGGCCAGGAACGGTGCCGCGCTCGGTTCCTCGAAGGCCTCCCAGCCGCCTTCCTTGTGGTTGTAAACCTCGTAGGAACCCGGCAGGTGGTTGTAGCCCTGCTTGCCTTGAATGACGGAAAACTCGCCGGCGGCGGCGGTGGTGACCGCGTCCCAGTTGTAGGTCTGGACCACGCGTCCACCGTTCATCGCGTTGAGCGAGTCGCCGTAGGTAAAGCCGGTGCCGCCGGGCGGAGACCAGTTCTGGTTCTCCTCCACCCACTCGGTCAGGGCCCGCACGAAGCCGGGGTTGTTGACCCGGGCCTCGCCCGTATCGATATCGATGAAGTAGGAGGGATCGTCCGGATGCTTGGCATAGGCCGTGGCGCGGGAATGGAAACCCCACCACAGGGTGTCGCCGCGCTTGTTCATCGTGGCGATGCCGTAGTCGTCCTCCTCGCCGTTGCCATTCCAGTCCCAGCCCGTGAAGTGCTCCGCAATGGCGCGCCACTCGTCCCAGGTCTTGGCGCCCGATTCGGGATCGAGCTGGTAGCCGGTCTGCGCCTCGAAGTCGGAGGCGATCGCCGCATCCGCGAAGAGATCCTTGCGGAAGGACGAATAGTGAATGTCCCCGTCATAGGGCAGAGCGTAGACTTGGCCGCCCCACGAGAGCGTACCCACGATGCTCGGCAGCACGTCGTCGAAGTCGATGGCATCCAGCACGAAGTCCGGAATGGGATAGAGCGCACCGGCGTTGATCACATCCGAGCGGGCGTTGGACGGGAACTGGAAGACGTCGGCCAGGTACGTGTCCGTGGCCACCGACTGCATGATTTTGTCCGTCAGCTCCTGCTGTCCGAAGGAGCCGCGCTCCCAGCCGTAGCCAACCTCTTCCAGCCAAGGCAGAATGAAGCGTTCCACCGTCGCGCCCATGCCCTCCAGGCCGGCGTAGCGGATAACCGCCTGTTCGGCCTGGGCTACGCCGGTGCCGTCACCGGAAGCACCCGGGGCACAAGCCGCCAGTGCCGTAATGCCGGCTGCGGCGCCGGACAGGCGCAGAAAATCGCGTCTTGTTAGATCACGACCCATGTTGAGATTCCTCCTGTGAAGAAAGCGCGCCCAGCCGACCTCACCACTGATGGCAGATATGGAGGCTGGAGCACCGAGGCGGCTTAAGTATATGGCACAGTGCGACTGATGGCTGTTCCCGACGGCTTGCCGCCGAACCCAGTAACCAGGGCGATTGCATCCAAATGGGTTTGGGCTTGAAGCCAATCAGTTGGCACAGGTGGTTCTTGTCCCAACCCGCCGCCAGCCGCTTGTTGGCGATGCCCACCTTCAGGGTGCGGTCCTGCCGCTGGAGGTTGTGGCCGATGCGCTTGAGGATGGTCTATGTTGTGGGCGGCGTACCCCGTGCGAATGCGGCTGTCGTCCTCGCCGAAGGCCACATCCAGGACCCGGTAGTGGGCGTTTTCGCACCCAGAGGGTACCCGCCAGCGCCGGAGCACGGCCTGCAGCTGGAGCCGGGCCTTGGGGGGCAGGCTGAACATGAAGATGCGGACGTCGGTCGTGACCCGGTTGCCAATGCGGCGTTCGCACTCGACCCAGACCAAACTGGCCAAGTCGCACCATTGGTGGTCGGGGTCGGCATGGGCGAGCAGGGCGGGATCGCCGGTCGTCCAGCAGCGGCGGATCGCGATGCGCCCGTGGTCCTTGCCGACCGGGGCCGCGTAGTCGTGGGCATAGCTGGCGAAGTGTCCGGCCCGTTCCAGGGCGAAGGTGTCCTCCAGGCGCGCATGAAGGCCCTTGTGGTTGTCCCGGATGCGCAGCACGTAGTCGGTCCCCTGCTGCCGGATCGGGCGTGCGATGGCCTTCTGGCAACCCATGGCGTCCAAGGTCACGATGCAACCCTTCAGGCACAACATGCGCAGCAGCTCCGGGATGGCCGTGCTTGCGTTGGGCTTGTTGTCCACCGCCGTCTGAACCAGGACCAGGCGGTTGGCCTGGAACTGGGCACCGATCCGAATGCAGAGGCCCCAGCCCCCGATCCCGGTCGTGGGAACCGCGCACGCTCTGGCCGTCGACAGGCACGACTTGGCCGTCGATCCGTGCCAACGCCTCCCGCACCCAGTCCCAGCAGCCCTCCTCGAACCCGCTCGCATCCAGCCGTGCGAAGACCCGTTCCAGCGTGTCGTGCGAGGGGCTCCCGTGCGGCAATTCCAGGAAGGTGCGCAGCCACTCTTCATTGAGCTGGCCGAAGAGGGCGATGGCCACAAAGCTATCGGCGCCGCAGGTGACGGCCAGTACCGACAGCACCAGAATGTCCGTCAGGGGTGCAGCTGGGTCCGGTCCACCTGGGGATCCTCCAGGGCGTCCAGGAGCTCGACTAGGGACGAAGGCATCGGGCTGTTCATGAGGAGCACTCTACAGGCTGATGCCGGAATCGCCCATTGTAGCCCTGCATCCACCTGCCCCGGTATCCAATTTAGATGCAATCGCCTTGGGCATCTCCCTTCGGGAGACTCAAGTCGGCAACCCCACAGATTTACTACACACCCTCAAGTTGCAGATCCCGGCCACAACCCGCAGTGTCGCCAATCTGTCAAGGCTCCGTTGTTTCCGCCGCGTCCAAGGTGTGCGAAGCGAGTTGCGAACCACTTCAAATCCTGAGCCGGGGCTGATACTCCAGGTATTCCAGACCCTGACGCCACCAGTGCCGGCCCTGCCTGTCGTGGAAGTCTCCGAATCCGGTTTCCGGAAACCGGGCACTCCAGGTACCGTCCGCGACCCAATCAAGCTTTCGGCTCACAATGTCCGGAAGTTCCCGTAGAATGACACTCACACAGCAAGGAGAGGCGGAAAATGGCTGCGGTTGATCCAACCCTGCAAACACCGGACACGGCGGAGGCGAACAGGCAGGGACAACCCGATCCGCGGGCACTGGCCGTGGCGCGGGCACTCCAAAACCATCTTCCGGATGCAGAGATCATCCTCTTTGGCAGTCGGGCAGCGGGCACTTGGGACTCGCGGTCCGACATCGATCTGGCCTTGATTGGCACTCCGCCTGAGACAGAGGCCATGATTTCGGTGAAGCATCAGGTGCATGCGGTTGCCGGAGAGGCATACAACGACCACCCACCGCACATTCAGATTACTGCCATTCCCCGGCCCGATTTTGAAGAGCTCCGCACTTCCTTCCCGCATATCGCCGGTCAGGTGCAATGCGAGGGACTTACGCCAACAGGAGATCGTCTGCCAGTCATGCCACAGGACAACCCTTGGCCCGGAGTTCAGGAGAAGCTACAGGCCACCCAGAACCACTTGCGAAGAGCTCTCCACGCCATGGGCGGAGGAGATCCGGCAGACGCTCTCTTCCATGCAGAGGAGGCACTGGAGAATTGCCTAAAGGCGGCTCTGGGCGTCAACCGCCTGCCCTTCGGCCATCATCACAATCTGGAATTGCTTGTGGATCCCCTGTCCGAAGTTCGCAGCGAGTGGTTGGAGGGGATGCTGTCATACAGTCAGTTGACAAGCTTGGCTGACTTCCGCGAACAAGCCGTCTATGGCGGCAGACACAAAAACTGGCCGTCCGATGAACCCGAAGAGCTGGTTGAGGCGGTTCAGCAGAGCTGTAGTGCTCTGGCGGGCCACATCCTGAAGCATCTCGGCAAAACCCCGCGCGAGGTCAAGTATGAGCACTGGTTGAGTGACGAGCCTTTGGGCGGACTCGAATCCCTCCCGATACCTCCGACGCATCTGAGTTCCGAAGACTGGCGAACGATAGGCAACCTTGAGGCCCTCCTCCTGACGGGTGTTGTAACCCAAGAAGAATTTGAAATGCTGGAAAGTGATTGGATGCAGGATGGCCCGCCACAGGATGCCCGGGAACGCATCAAGAACGCCTTGAACAATCCGGGCGAGTGGCGAAAGTGGCTGTTTGGCGAGCACAGGACCGGGCGCGAAACAAACCAGCCACTCGCATAGGAGGCGTCCGTCCCTGGGTATCCGGCAGGACATCATGTCTGTTCGGCAACTGTGGTGAAAGTCAAGCCTCGCCAGCCGTGGACACGCTCCGCCGTCGATGGACACCACACCACCTTGACATCGGTCAGGGCAAAGGCCTCCTGCATCCAGCCCCGAAAGCCCTCCTTGGACTGGGCCATATCCAGCTGCGCGCAGCCTCGCCCCAACGTGTCGTGCGAGGAAATCCCGTGGGCCAGTTTCAGAAGGTGCAGCAGCCACTCCTCGTTGAGGCTGAAGCCGGCATCGCCCATTGTCATCTTGCGCCCATCCACCCGGTTGCGCCAACCAATTTGGATGCAATCGCCCTGCCTTCATACCCACCTCTCTTGACTGAACCCGACTGGCACTGGTTCGGCTTCCTACAACTTCAAGTACCGGCCCCCACAGGGCTATTGCCAACAAGCAGATACTGCAGGCGGACTTGGTCCGCCAAACATTTTGCATAACTAATCTGAAGACAGCAGTTGTGTATTGACCCTATCGGACGGTGGCCGTAAAGGTGCGTTGGGACATGGCCCGGTGCTGGAACATGCGGAAAGCCCGTTCGATATCGCTCCGTGTCTCGCTTCTACCCACCGGCGTGACCACTTGCCAGCACCCGCAAGCCGTCCGGCAACTGACGGCTCGGCCATACGTGCGGCATGCCCGAGCCGGCAACGGGGGTGATCCTGAGAACGGACAGCACCTGGCTGGAACGCGGGCACGACCGGGTGCGCAGCCAACGTGACCCGGTCGTGCCCACTAGTAGTGCAACGAAGCTTTTATGGCGTTGGAACCACACTACCCCTGTGTCGGGTAGGGGAGCGGCGGCGGGAGGTATGGTGAAGCGTGCGATGACAATCGCAATCCCACCTCTCAATGGTTCGTTGCACTACTAGGCGTGGTTCAAGTCCAGGGCGCGGGGTTTCCCGACGGTGGCCTGCGGCCAGAAAACGGACCCCACGCACGCACGGAACCTGCCGATAGCGGCCTCGAACCAACAGCAACATGGATTGAGACAGGGCCAAACCGAATTCCCGCCTTCCACGCCGTTGATGCCTGTGCCATAATTTTCTACATCTCATTCCCAATACATCCGACGGGCGCACGTCCGTCGGACACCGAGCACACCCAAGGGGTTTACGGACATGGCCGGTCTGACCGCCGAACAGTTGAGGCACTTTGACGAGTTCGGTTATGTAAAGGTTGAAAAGCTGATGCCCCAACGGGTGTTGGACGACCTGATTGCGGAATACGGAACGGTTCTGGACTCCTTGGCGGAAGACCTGCATGCCGAGGGCGAAATCGAGTCCACCTACGAGGAGCTGCCCTTCGGGGAGCGTCTAACCCGGATCTACATGGACACCGGCAAGGGCTTTGCCCAGTACTTCGACTTCCATCTGCCGGGTTCGGCCACCGAAGAGGACACGCCGTTCTGGACCGGGCCGGCGGTGTTCCGGGCCCTGACCGAACCCAGGCTCATCGACGTTGTGGAGAACCTAATCGGACCCGAGGTCTACTCCAATCCCGTCCAGCATGTGCGCATCAAGCCGCCCGAGGACCAAATCCCGATCGACGGAGACTACAACCCCATCATCAAGGCCACGCCCTGGCACCAGGACCACGGCGTGGTCATGCCGGAAGCGGACGAAACCAACATGCTGACCGTCTGGTTTCCGCTGCTGGACGCGCCCGTGGAGAGCGGTTGCCTGCAGCTTATCCCCAGGAGTCACCGGCGCGAGCTGCTGACGCACTGCATGGGCAACATGGGCATCCATGTTCCGGACCAGTCCCTGGAACTGGACAGCGCCATCCCGGTGCCAATGGAGGCCGGCGATGTCCTGTTCATGCACCGGCACACCTGCCACGGATCCCTGTCCAACGTCTCGGACCGCATCCGCTGGAGCTTTGACGTCCGCTACAACCCGACCGACCAGCCCACGGGCAGGGGTTTCCTGCCCGGGTTTGTGGTCCGCAGTCGCCGGGATCCCGAGACTGAATTACGGGATCCGGCCGAGTGGGATCGCCTGTGGCACGAAACCCATGCGCGCCTGTCCGCCCTGCCCTCCGACGCGACCACCACATATCGGTGGGATGGCGAAGCCGCGGTCTGCGCCTGATCGGGACACCCGGGCCAGGCCGAAAGCCCGGCGGGCGTGCAATTCCGCACCCAATTCGAAGAACTGCGGCACGCCGTCAGGCGTGCCGTTCCCTTGTCGGGCCAACCATCCTCCAGGAGCCCTCCCATGAACATCATCGTCGTCATCGCCGACACTTTCCGCTACGACAACATCTATCCCCTCGGCAGTGGAGCCGTGGGCGGACCGCACCTGGAAGCCTTTGCCCGGCAAGGTGTCAGCCTGAGCAACTTCTACACGGGCAGCTTCCCCACCATCCCCCAGCGCACGGACTTCACGACCGGCCGCGTGGGGTGGCCCTGGTATCCGTGGCAGAGCCTGCTGCGCAGCGGACGCAACCATCTGCCGAAGCTGCTGGCGCCGCACGGGTATGCCTCCCAGCTGATTGGCGACTGCCCCCACCTGATCAAGGCACAGTTCGACCTCGGCTTCACCGGGTTCCACCAGGTGCGCGGGCAGGAAGGAGACACGCACTTCCTGCGTCTCAACCATGAAATCCGGGAAGTCATTCCGCCGGACAAGACCCGGCCCGGATCCCACTTCCGGGACCACAACCTGGCCGACCTGCACCGCTGGATCAACCAGTACTACCAGCGCGAATCACAGACGTTCGCCTACCGGACCGCAAGTCTGGCCGAGGAATGGCTGGAGGAAAATTACCTCCAGGATCCGTTTTTCCTGTGGGTGGATTTCTTTGATCCGCACGAACCGTGGGACCCGCCGGAGTATCTTGTCCGCAAATACGACGACAGCGGCTACGACGGCCCGCCGTTGATCCATCCGAACTACGGCCGGGCGGATGTCTACACGGACGCGGAACTGTCCAACCTGCGTGCCCACTACTTGGCCGAGGCCTTCCTGGTCGACCGCAGCGTGGGCCGCATCTTGCAGAAAATCGAGGACCTCGACCTCTTCGACAAGTCCATCGTGATCTTCATGTCGGACCACGG